>MGBV01000261.1:15960-16277 GCA_001788415.1 Candidatus Rokubacteria bacterium GWC2_70_16
TCATTGCCGCCATCTTGGCCTTTGGAATCCGCACCTTCATCCTGGGTCCCTATAAAATCCCGACCGGTTCCATGCGCACCACCTTGATCGAAGGGGACCGGATCTTTGTCGAAAAGGTGAGCTACCGTTTCCACGAACCGAAGCGGGGCGACATCATTGTCTTTAAATACCCACTCGATCGAAAAAAGGATTTTGTCAAACGGCTGGTCGCCTTCGGCGGTGAAACGGTGGAGATCCGGGACGGGCAAATTTATATCGACGGCAAAAGACTCGAAAGCCCGCCTTCCTTTGCCGGGCGGTTTTATTACAACCGCAAC
>MGBV01000262.1:0-42115 GCA_001788415.1 Candidatus Rokubacteria bacterium GWC2_70_16
TTCCATCCGGATGGTGCGCAGCTGGACCGGCAGCTTCTGGTCGCTCACTGGGCTCTGACCTCCTTGAGGGTTCGGATGATCTCGTCGTGGATCGTCCCGTTGGAGGCGACCACGGCGGGGGTGGCGGGATCCACCGGGCCGCCCTCCAGGCTCGTGACACGCCCCCCGGCCTCCTCCACGAGCAGCGCGCCGGCGGCCACATCCCAGGGGCCCAGGACGAGCTCCCAGAAGCCGTCGAGACGTCCCGCCGCCACGGAGGCGAGGCTCAGGGCCGCGGAGCCCAGCTCCCGCACGATGCGGCTCCGGCGCGTCAGGGCCGCGTGTTCGGCGAGATTGTTGTCGGCGGCGGCGCGCACGTCGTAGGGGAAGCCCGTGGCGAGCAGGCTCTCGCCGAGCGTCGCCGTGGAGGAGACGCGGAGCGGCACCCCGTTGACGCGGGCGCCGCGACCGCGCTCGGCGGTGAAGCACTCCCCGAGGTTCGGATCGAAGACGACGCCCACCACCGCGCGCCCGTCCACCTCGAGGGCGACGGAGACGGCGAAGAGCGGCAGGCCGTGGACGAAATTGGTGGTGCCGTCAAGCGGGTCGACGATCCAGCGGTGGGTGTGCGAGCGCTCGAGCGCGCCACCCTCCTCCGCGAGGATCGAGTGCCCGGGGAAGTGGCCGTGGATGGTGTCGACGACGAGGGCTTCCGCGCCGCGGTCGATATCGGTGACGAGGTTGATGGGGCTCGACTTGGTGGAGACAGTGAGGGCGGCGCCGCGGTGCTCGAGGAGCAAGGCCCCCGCGCGCCTGGCCGCCTCGACGGCGACCTCCAGGAACGATGCTGTCATACCGCGCCGAGCGTAGCACGGCCGCGGCTTGACAACCACCGCGCGCGCCCCGCAAAGTGACGGCGGCTGAGATCGGGCGGCGGAAGTCGGACAGCGCGAACATCCGGCGGGCGCGGGTGGGCCACAGCCAGGGTGCCCGCGCCGGGTCAAGGAGATCCGCATGAAGGGCGTGGTCGACTGCGCGGCGTACGCCGACGGGCGGCGGGTGGCGGATGTTGCGATCGCGGACATCAGCGAGGCGCTCGAGCAGCCCGACCGCTTCGTCTGGATAGGCCTGCACGAGCCCGACGAGGCGCTGCTGCGAGAGGTCCAGCAGGAGTTCGGCCTGCACGACCTGGCGGTGGAGGACGCCCACCGGGCCCATCAGCGCCCCAAGCTTGAGCGCTACGGCGACTCGCTGTTCGTGGCGCTGCGGACGGCCCGGATGAACCCGACGACCCGCCGGGCCGACTTCGGCGAGACGCACATCTTCGTGGGGCCCCGCTACGTGGTGTCGGTTCGCCACGGGGCGTCGCTCTCCGACGCGGAGGTGCGGGGCCGCTGCGAGGCCACCCCCCAGCAGCTGCGCAAGGGCCCCGGCTACGTCCTCTACGCGCTCATGGACTTCATCGTGGACCAGTACTTCCCCATCGTGGAGGCGCTCGAGGAGGACCTCGACGGGCTCGAGGAGGAGATCTTCGGTCGGCCCTTCGACCGTGAGACCACCGCGCGGATCTACCGGCTGAAGCGCGATCTGCTGGAGGTGAAGCGGGCGGTCTCGCCGCTGGTGGATGTCTGCAACCGCCTGACGCGGTTCGAGGACGAGCTGATCCCGGACGACACGCGGCTGTACTTCCGCGACGTGTACGACCACAGCATCCGGATCAACGAGATGGTGGATACCGCACGCGAGCTCCTCGCGACGGCCTTCGAGGCCAATCTCTCGCTGATCTCGGTGGGGCAGAACGAGTCCATGAAGAAGCTGGCCGCCTGGGCCGCGATCCTCGCAGTGCCGACCATGATCGCGGGCGTCTACGGGATGAACTTCCAGCACATGCCCGAGCTTGGCTGGGCGCTCGGCTACCCGGCGGTCATGGCCATCATGCTGGGGACCTGCATCGGCCTCTACGTCCACTTCAAGCGAGTCGAGTGGCTGTGAAGGCTTGAGAGGAGCGCGCGCGGATGCGGATCGTCGTCATGGGCAGCGGGGGAACGGGAGGCTACTTCGGCGCCAAGCTGGCGCGCGCCGGCGAGGACGTCACCTTCGTGGCCCGCGGCAAGCACCTGGCCGCGATCCAGGCCAGCGGCCTGCGGGTGCGCTCGGCCATGGACGGGGAGTGGACCGTGACGGCGCCCGCGGTGGAGCGGCTGGACGGGTTGCCGCCGGCGGACCTCGTGCTCTTCTGCGTGAAGGCCTTCGACACCGAGACCGCGGCGGCGGCGATCCGGCCGGTGGTGGGGCCGGACACCGGCGTGCTGTCCATCCAGAACGGGGTGGAGAGCGAGGAGAGGCTGGCGCGGATCCTCGGCCCGGGGCATGTGCTCGGCGGCGCAGCCCAGGTGCTGGCCACCATCGAGGCCCCCGGCGTCATCGCCCACACGGTGATGGGGCGCATCGTCTTCGGCGAGATGGACGGCCGCGAGACGTCCCGGGCCCGGGCGTTCCTGGAAGTGTGCCGGCGCGCCTCGATCCCGGCGGAGATCTCCGCCGACATCGTTCGGACGCTCTGGGAGAAGTACGTGATGATCGTCGCCCACTCTGGCATGACCGCGGTCACGCGCTGTCCCGCCGGCATCATCCGGGCGCTGCCCGAGACACGCCGCATGTACCGGCTGCTGCTCGAGGAGATGGCGGCGCTGGCCCGCGCGGCGGGCAGCGGCGTCGAGAGCGGGATCATCGAGGCGGTGCTGCGTCTCCTGGACAGCCAGCCGGGCGGCTTCTATTCCTCGCTCCACCACGACCTGACCCGCGGCAATCGGCTGGAGCTCGAGACGCTGCAGGGCCATGCCGTGCGGCTCGGCGAGCGGCTGGGGGTGCCGACGCCGACGCTGTTCGCCGTCTACGCCGCGCTCCGCCCCCACCTCGACGGCCCCCCCTAGTGGGGGTCAGGTCTTGCATCAACCCATCGGCAGGCGTGCGGCCTTGCATTGGGATGCGGGTCAGGGCATTGGTCATTGGTACCGCTGGGAGCGCACCAGAGGTGGGGCCGGGCGGCGTGTTGGATTTCAAGACCTGACCCCGTAGTGCGCGAGCGGCGGGCGATATACTGAGGGGCATGTCTCCCGCTCGACGGCTGTTCCGCTACCTGCTGCGCTATCGCCTCCGCTACCTGACCGGCGCCGCCTGCCTCTTGCTGGCCACCGTGTTCTCGCTGGGCATCCCCTGGACGGTGAAGGCGGCCGTGGACGCCATGGGGGCGGGGCGCGATGCCACGGTCGTGACGCTCCACGCCGCCGTCATCGTGCTCCTGGCCGCGGCGCACGGGACGGCGCGGCTCGGCTCGCGCTTCACGATGATCGGCGCCGGGCAATGGGTCGAGCACGATATCCGGCGCGATCTCTACGCCCACCTGCTGCGGCTGCCGCCGGTCTTCTACCACGGCCACCGCACGGGCGACCTCATGTCGCGGGCCTCCAGCGACATCGCGGCGGTCCGGACGCTCGCGGGGTTCGGAACCACCATGGTGGTGTCCACCTCGCTGGCCTTCGCGGGCACGCTCATCGCCATGTGGAGCATCGATCCGTGGCTGACGCTCTACGCCCTGGCGCCCTCCCCCATCCTCATCCTCGCCGCGAGACGCTTCAGCCGCACCGTGAACCGGCAGTCCACGGCGGTGCAGGAGCTGCTGGGGACGCTCTCCGCCAAGGTGCAGGAGAACCTCACCGGCATGGCGGTGGTACGTGCCTACACCATGGAGGCGCGGGAGAACGAGGCCTTCGGGCGGCTCAACGGCGAGTACCTGCGCCTGAGTGCCGGGCTCGCGCGCACCCAGGCGGGCTTCTGGCCCCTCATGGGGTTCATCACCGGCCTCGGCACGCTCGCCGTCCTCTGGCTCGGCGGCAAGGCGGTGATGGACGGCCGCATCACGCTCGGGGCCTTCGTCGCCTTCAACGGCTACCTCGCCTATCTGGCGTGGCCGACGGTGGCGCTCGGCTGGACCCTCGGGAATGTCCAGCGCGGGCTCAGCGCCATGCAGCGCATCGCCGGGGTGCTCGACGCGCCGGCGGCTGCCGAGCCCGACGGGCTGGCGGAGGGAGCCGAGGCCGTGCCGCTCCGGGGGCGCGTCGAGTTCCGCGGGCTCTCCTTCGCCTACGAGGGGCGGGGGCCGGTGCTGCACGAGGTGAGCTTCGCGGTGGAGGAGGGTGCCCTCGCGGTGGTCGTGGGGGCCACGGGAAGCGGCAAGTCCACCCTGGGCGCCTTGGTCTGCCGGCTCTTCGAGCCGCCGCGCGGGACGCTCTTCGTCGGCGGGGCAGACGTGCGTGATCTGCCCCTCGGCCGGCTGCGCCGCGCCGTAGGCTACGTGCCGCAGGAGGCGTTTCTCTTCTCGCGCTCGCTCAGGGACAACCTGCTGCTGGGTGACGGGGCGGCCGGCCACGAGCGGCTGTCCGCGGCGGCCGCCGCCGCCGGGCTCGCCGCCGAGGTGGAGGGCTTCCCCGAAGGCTGGGACACGGTGGTGGGGGAGCGCGGGCTCACGCTGTCCGGGGGCCAGCGCCAGCGCGCGGCCCTGGCGCGGGCGCTGGTGGGCGAGCCGGCATTTCTCATCCTGGACGATCCCTTCGCGTCCGTGGACCCCGGGAAGGAGTGGGAGATCCTCCAGGCCCTCCGCGGCGCGCGGCGCGGACGGACGACCCTCCTGATGACGCACCGACTGCTCGCCGCCGAGGAGGCCGACCTCGTGGTGGTCCTCGACGAGGGGGAGGTCGTCGAGCAGGGCCGGCACGCGGAGCTCCTGGCGGCAGGCGGAGCCTATGCGCGCCTCTGGCGCATCCAGCAGATCGAGGACGAGCTTGAGCCAGACTGAGCCCGACCACGAGGTCCTCGGACGGGCCTACGACGGGCGGCTCATGGCGCGACTCTGGGCGGTCACGCGCCCGCACCGTCCGCTCGTGATCCTGTCCATGGCCCTGTTCCCCCTGGCCGCGGCCGCGGAGCTGGTGCAGCCGTACCTCGTCAAGGTGGCCATCGACGAGCACATCCTCCGGGGCGACTGGGTGGGGCTCGGCCGCCTGGCGGCCCTCTTCCTCCTCACGCTCCTGACCCTGTATCTGCTGCGGGCGGCGCAGTCCTACGTGACCCAGATCACGGGCCAGCGCGTCATGCACGACCTCCGGGAAGCGCTCTTCGCGCACCTGCAGCGCATGCACGCGGGCCACTTCGACCGGAACCCGGTGGGCCGCCTGATGACCCGCGTGCTCAACGACGTGGAGGCGATCAACGAGCTATTCACCAGCGGCGTGGCCGCCGTGGTGGGCGACGTGGTGACGCTCGCGGGCGTGGTGGTCATCATGCTCTCGATGAACTGGCGGCTTGCGCTCGTCACCTTCGCGCTGGTGCCCGTGCTGGTGCTGGCGGCGGGGACCTTCAGCCTCAAGGCCCGCGAGAGCTACCGCCTCGTGCGGTCGCGACTGGCGCGGCTCAACGCGTTCCTGCAGGAGTCGCTTCAGGGGATCACCGTGATCCAGCTCTTCGCCAGGGAGCGGGAGGAAGCGCGGCTCTTCGGAGCGCTGAACGGCGACCTCCGCCAGGCGCAGTTCCGCTCGACCTTCTTCGAGGCCTCGCTCTACGCCGGCGTGGAGGCCCTCGGCTCCACCGCCGTGGCGCTGCTCCTCTGGTATGGCGGAGGACAGGTGGTGGCGGGGGCGCTCACCTTCGGCGGGCTGGTGGCCTTCCTCGAGTACACGAGCCGTTTCTTCCTGCCCATCCGGGACCTCGGCGCCAAGTACACCGTGATGCAGGCGGCGACGGTCGCCTCGGAGCGCGTCTTCGGCCTGCTGGACACGCCCCCCGCGATCGCGAGCCCGGCCGGCCCCGCCCGCCCCGCCGCCGCCGGCGCCGACACGCCCGCCGCGGAGTTCCGGGGCGTGTGGTTCGCCTATCACGGCGAGCAGTGGGTGCTGCGCGACTGTTCCTTCACGCTCGGGCGCGGGGAGCACGTCGCGCTGGTGGGGCCCACGGGCGAGGGCAAGTCCACCATCGCGCGCCTCCTGACCCGCGCCTACGACGTGACGCGGGGTCAGGTGCTGGTGGACGGGGTGGACGTGCGCGAGTGGGACCTGAGGGCGCTCCGGCAGCACGTGGGTCTGGTGCCGCAGGAGGTGTTCCTCTTCGCCGGCACCGTCGAGGAGAACCTGACGCTGGGCCGCGACGGCGCGGTGCCGCCGGCGGAGCTGGCGCGCGCGCTGGAGCGCGCCAACGCCGCGCGGCTCGTGGAGGCACTGCCGCGCGGTCTCGCGGAGGAGATCCGCGAGCGCGGCGTGAACCTCTCCGGCGGCCAGCGTCAGCTGCTGGCCATTGCCCGCGCGCTCATCTATAATCCTCGTGTCCTCGCCATGGACGAGGCGACGTCCAGCGTGGACGTGGAGTCCGAAGCGCTGATCCGCTCCGCGATGGGCGAGCTGCTCGAGGGGCGCGCCAGCCTGGTCATCGCCCACCGCCTCTCGACGATCCAGAGCGCGGACCGCATCCTCGTGCTCCACAGGGGGCGGGTGCGGGAAGCGGGACGCCACGCCGAGCTGCTCGCCGCGCAGGGCATCTACGCCAGGCTGTACGAGCTCGAGCTGGGGCGCGAGCGGCGGTGACGGCGAGGGCCGCGACGCCGGCCGGAGCCCGCGGGATGCGGTTCCGCCGGGCCGTGTGGGCGCTGGTCCGCGGGATCCCGGCGGGCCGGGTCGTGACGTACGGGCAGATCGCGGCGCTGCTGGGCCACGAGCGGGCGGCGCGGGCGGTGGGCCAGGCCATGAAGCGCTGCCCGTCCGGCGTGCCCTGGCACCGGGTGGTGAACGCCCGCGGCGGGATCAGCCGCCGGGCGAACGTGGGGAACATGCTCACTCAGCGGATTCTTCTCCAGCAGGAGGGGGTCCGGGTGCGAGGAGGGATCGCGGCGCTTTCCCGACATCGCTGGGACGGCCCGCGCGGCTCCCGGCTCCCAAGGAGGACACCTCGATGCGCCTCGGACTGAACATCGGCTACTCCGGCTCCAACCTGGGCGTCGACCTGCCGCTGATCCAGGAGGCGGATCGGCTGGGCTTCCACTCGGTCTGGTCGGCCGAGGCCTACGGGTCGGATGCGGTGACGACCCTCACGTGGGTCGCGGCGCAGACCCAGCGCATCCGGGTGGGCACGGCGATCATGCAGATCCCGGCGCGGACGCCGACCCTCACGGCCACCACCGCGCTGACCCTGGATCAGCTGTCCGGGGGGCGCTTCCTGCTGGGCTTGGGCGTCTCCGGCCCGCAGGTGGTCGAGGGGTGGCACGGCGTCCCCTTTGGCAAGCCGCTCCAGAAGACGCGCGAGTACGTGGAGATCGTCCGCGCCGTGTGGCGGCGGGAGAAGCCGCTCACCTTCAAGGGCGAGTACTACCAGATCCCCTACGCGGGGCCGGATGCCTCGGGGCTCGCCAAGCCGCTCAAGTCCATCCTCCACGGCCGGGCGGACATCCCGATCTACCTCGCCGCCGTGGGCCCCAGGAACGTGGCGCTGGCCGCCGAGATCGCCGAGGGCTGGCTGCCGGTGTTCTTCTCGCCCCAGCGGATGTCGGTGTTCCGGCCGTCCCTCGAGGCGGGCTTCGCCGCGGCCGGCGGCGGCAAGTCGCTCCGCGGCTTCGACGTGGCGCCGACGGTGCCCGTCGTGGTCGGCGACGATGTGGCGCTCTGCCGGAACGTGGTCAAGCCGAGACTCGCGCTCTACGTGGGTGGCATGGGCGCCCGCGGCAAGAACTTCTACAACGAGCTGGTCCGCCGCTACGGCTACGAGGCCGCGGCCGCGCGCATCCAGGATCTCTACCTCTCCGGGAAGAAGGACGAGGCCGCGGCGGCCGTGCCCGATGCGCTCGTGGACGAGGTGGCGCTCTGCGGGCCCAGGGAGCGGATCCGGGAGCGGCTCGGCGCCTGGCAGGACGCGGGCGTGACGACGCTGATCTGCGGGGTCGGGCAGCCTGAGGCGGTGCGGACCATGGCGGAGCTGGTCCTCTGAAGCTCAGGGACAGGGTGGCGCTCGTGACGGGAGCAGGCTCGGGTATCGGCCGGGCCGCCGCGCTGCTCTTCGCCCGCGAGGGCGCGCGCGTGGCCGTGGTGGACATCGACGAGGCCGCCGCCAAGGCGACAGCCCAGCAGATCGAGCAGGGGGGAGGAGAGGCGATTCCGCTCCGCTGCGACGTCTCGAAGGCGGCCGACAACCAGGCGGCGGTGGAGCGGACGCTGGCCCGCTGGGGGCGGCTCGACGTCTTCTACGCCAATGCGGGGGTGCCGCAGTGGCCCACGCAGGTGGAGAACGTGGAGGAGGCCACCTTCGACCGCATCCTGGCGGTCAACGTCAAGGGGGTGTTCCTCGGCGCCAAGTACGCGCTCGGGGTGATGAAGCGTCAGAAGCGCGGTGTCTTCCTCGTCACCGCCTCGACGGCGGCGATCCGCCCGCGCCCGGGCGGGCAGTGCTACGCCGCGTCCAAGGGCGCCGTGGTGAGCATGACGAAGAGCCTGGCCATCGAGTGCGCGCCCTTCGGCGTCCGCGTCGTCTCCATCGCCCCCGTGGCCACGGAGACCCCGATGCTGCCCACGTTCATGGGCAAGACGGCGGTGGACGACGAGGGGCGAGCCCGCTACATCGCCACGGTGCCGCTGGGGCGGCTCAACACCCCGGAGGACATCGCGAGAGCCGCCCTGTTCCTCGCCTCCGACGACGCCGCCATGGTGACGGGGAGCTGCGTCGAGGTGGACGGCGGCCGCTGCATCTGATGAAAATCGTCCCGCTGGCGGCCGAGTCGCTGGGCGTGCGCTCCGTGGCGACCTACGTCGAGTGCGGGGCGACCCGGCTCGTCATCGACCCGGGCGCCTCGCTGGCCCCGAGCCGCTTCAACCTCCCCCCGGCCGACGCCGAGTGGGAGGCGCTCAAGCGGGCCAACGACCGCATCTCCGGCTACGCGGCGCGCGCCGGGTGGGTGTTCGTCAGCCACTACCACGAGGACCACTTCCGCTACGATCCGGCGCTCTACCGGGACCGCGGCGTGTGGGCCAAGGATCCCGCGCGGATGATCACCCCGAGCCAGGAGGGGCGGGCGCGGGAGCTGTGGAAGGCGCTGGAAGGGCAGTGCCGGCTTGACGCCGCCGAGGGGCGGCGCTACGAGACGGCGGATTGCGTGCTTCACGCCTCGCCTCCGCTGGCCCACGGCGTCGAGGGCAGCGGCCTCGGCTACGTGGTGGCGCTGACCGTGACGGACCGCCGCGAGGGCTTCCGCTTCGTCCACGCCTCGGACGTGCAGGGGCCGCTCTCCGCCGTGGCCGCGGCGTACCTGACGCGCGAGCGCCCGAGCCTGCTGTACCTCTCGGGTCCGCCGGCCTACCTGGAAGCGCGCCTCGGGCGCGCGCTCATCGAGCAGGGGGTGGAGCATCTGCTGCGAGTGATGGATCGCACGGGGTGCCGCGTGATCATGGACCATTACGCCCTGCGGGACGACGGGTACCCCGAGCGGTTCAGGCGGCTCTGGGAGACGGGCCGGGTCGTGACGGCGGCGGGCTTTCTCGGGCTCGAGGACCAGCCGCTGGAGGCCCGGCGGCGGCGCCTCTGGGAGATCACGCGGAAGCCCGCCGGACGCATGCAGCCGCGATTGAAGAGCGACAGGGCGTCGGGTAAGATGGCGGCGCCTCACCCATCCCGGCGCACGAAAGGGGGACGATCCGGATGAGCGACGCCAAGACGCTCGGCATCGGAGATGCGGCTCCCGACTTCACGCTGAAAGGCATCGGCCTCAAGGAAGTGAGCCTCAGAGACTTCCGCGGCAAGACCGTCGTCGTGCTCTTCTATCCGCTGGACTGGACGCCCGGCTGATCTACCTGCATGCCCGCCTTCGACAAGCGTGTGAAGGACTTCGAGGCGGCCAATACCCAGGTGCTGGGTATCAGCACGGACAGCCCCTTCAGCCACGAGAACTGGGCGAAGTCGGTCGGCATCTCGAACTACCCGCTGCTCGCGGACGTGCACCGGAGCGCGGCGAAGGACTGGGGCGTGTACTGGCCCGACTGGAACGCCAACGTGCGCGCGACCTTCATCGTGGACGGCGACGGCACGGTGCGCTTCATCGAGCGTTACGCCAAGGGCCAGCTCCCCGACCCGGACAAGATCCTGGCCGAGGTCAAGAAGCTCGGCTAGCGCCGGGCCAATGAACTTCGCCATGGCTCGCTCACGCTCGCCGGATTCCCATGTCCGCTCGCCTCACCTACGGCTGCGGCTCGCCCGGCCGGGTTCTCGGTCGGCGCGGGCGCTCAACGTACACCCACGTACGCCTCGCGCCCGCGCCGGCTCGCTCCGCTCGCCCGCATGCCCCTTGTCGCTCGCCTCGCCTGCGGCTCCGGCTCGCCCGGCGGGGCCTCGTCTGGCTCGTTCCTTGGCCCGGCGCGTGTGACCCGGGCCGGGGCGGGGGCCCTCCCCGCGGAACCGTGGCTTCTGCGCGATGCCGGAGCCGAGGCGCTCGGTCTCGTGGCTCCCCAGGAGGCATCGCCACGGGAGGCGACTCAGCGTGTTCCGCGGGGAGGGCCCCCGCCCCGGCCGGCCCTGCGGGTTTGACGCCTGCGGCACGGCTGCATATGATAGCGCCGCGCGCATGGCCGACCACGTGCTCGAGTCCCGCGTCTGGCTGCCCTGTCCCCGCCCGCAGGTCTTCGAGTTCTTCGCGGACCCGCGCCACCTGGCGCTCGTCCAGCCGCCCTCGGCGCAGCTCGCCTGGCTGGCCCCGCCTGCGGCGCGGCTCGAGGCGGGGGCGGTGCTCGATTTCGCGGTGCGCGTCCTGGGCCTCCCCGTTCGCTGGCGCGTCATGATCCGGGAATTCGACCCGCCGTACCGCTTCGTGGACGCGCAGCTCCGCGGCCCCTTCGCGCGCTGGGAGCACCGGCACCGCTTCCTCGAGGGTCCCGAGCGGGAGGGGGGCACAGGTCCTGCCGGCACGTGGGTGGAGGATCGCGTGACCTATCGACTGCCGGCGGGCCCGCTGGGTGTCGTCGCTCATGCGCTCTTCGCTCGACGGCGGATCGTGCGACTCTTCGCCCACCGGCAGTCGCGGCTGCGCGAGCTGCTCTCCTCGCCCTTGACTAGCGGGAGCGCGTGACACCCACGCGAGGGCAGAGGTCCCGCACCGGGCAGATCGAGCACTTCGGGGAGACGGGTAGGCAGAGGTTCTGGCCGAAGGCCACCAGCAGGTCGTTGTAGCCGATCCAGTGGCGGCGCGGTAGCCGGGCCCGGAGCGCCATCTCGCTCTCCTCGGGCGTGCGGGTCCTCACGTAGCCGAGCCGGTTGGAGATGCGGTGGACGTGGACGTCCACGCAGATGCCCGGCTTGTGGAAGCCCACGGTGACCACCAGGTTGGCCGTCTTCCTGCCGACGCCCTTGAGGGTCAGGAGCGCGTCGATGGTGTCGGGCACCCGGCCGTCGAAGCGCTCCAGCAGGTCGCGGCAGACCCCGAGGAGGACGCGGGCCTTGGTGCGGTAGAAGCCCACGGGGAAGATGGCGCGCTCGATCGAGGACGGCGCCAGACGCAGCATGGCGCCGGGCGTGTCGGCCAGGGCGAAGAGCCGCTCGGCGGCGGGCCCCGTCGTCTCGTCCTTGGTGCGGAGCGAGAGCAGGCAGGCGATGAGCACGCGGAACGGGTCGCGACGGCGCTGGGCCACCTCGGCCAGCGCCGTCGGGCGCCAGCGGGGGTAGTCCTTCCGGAGGCGGGCGATGATCCGGCCGATGGCCGGCCGGGAGCGAGGCGGGCGGGGTCCCTTCAGGAGCGGTCCTTGATGGAGTCCAGGATCTCGCGGGCCTGCCTGGAGTCCTTGACCGTCCAGTCCGCCGGATTGCGGGGCGCCTTCTCGTCGAGCACGGCCCGGAGCTCCCGCCGCGCCTCGTCGAAGCGCTTCTTCTTGATGAGGGTCTTCGCCAGCCCCACGCGGAGTCCCGTGTACCTCGGGTCCAGCTCGAGCCCCTTGCGAAACATCTCCTCGGACTTGTCGAGATCGCCGCCGAAGAGACCGGGGACCTCCGCGTACACGCTGCCTGCCAGCGAGTAGGCGCCCACCAGCTTGGGGTCGAGCTCGAGCGCGGTGCGCATGCCCTCCTTCACGGTGGGCACGAGGAAGAGCGAGCGCATGACCCCCTTCGTCTGTCCCCAGCGCCCGGCGTTGGTGGCGTGCCAGAAATGGGCCAGCGCGCTCCGGGGGGCCAGCTCCACGGCGCGCTTGGCCGCCTGGCGGCCGCGGTCATAGGCCTCGAGCTTCTCCTCAGGGGTTTTCGCGCGGACGTCCCCCCACATGTAGGAGATCTGGGCGAGCGCGAGGAAGTTGTCGAGGTGCGAGTCCGTTTTCAGCGCCTCGGTGAGGCCCTGGTAGAGGCGGTCGAGACGGGCCGGGTCCTCGTGGTAGCGGGTGTCCCAGGTCCGCAGCTCGGCCACCAGCGGGGACTGGGCGGAGGCCCCCCCGGCCGCGGTGAGGACGAGGAGCGCTGCCAGGAGTGCGCGCACGTGGCCCATGCTAGGGCGGCCGTGGCCGGGTGTCAACGACGTCGCTTGAACCGCCGGGCGGCTCCCGATATGGTAGGGGCGCATGCGACAGCTCACGATTGTCGCCACGACGTTGTGGCTCGGCGCCATGGGGTTCTTCGCCTTTGTGGCGGCCCCCGCGGCCTTCGGAGTGCTGGGGCGCGAGTCGGCGGGGCGCCTCATCGCGGCCCTGATGCCCCGCTACCACTGGATCGGCCTGGCGCTGGGGGGGCTGGCGCTGTGCGGGATTATCGGCCGCTGGGGGCGCGCGGGAGCGGCCCTGCTCGACCGGCTCCCCCTCGCGCTCGTGCTCCTGATGCTTGCCCTCACGGCGTGGTCCTTGTTTGTGCTGCTCCCTCAGGTGGACTCGCTCCGGCTGGCGCTGCCACCCGGGCGCGCCACCGAGGCGCTCGCCGCCTCTCCCGAGGCGGCGCGTTTCGCGCGGCTGCACACGCTGTCCACCCTCCTCGGGCTCAGCGTCATGGCCGCGGGGATCGGCGTGGTGCTCCTGGAGGCGCTGCGCGGCGGGCCCGGGCGCTGACCCGGGCCGGGCTCAGCCCGCGACGCACGGTGGGGCAGGCGCCGCCAGGGCCAGCAGCGCGCCGACGATGCGGGCAGGGGGCACAGGTCCCCCGTGGCTCGGCGCCTGGAGCAGGCAGCCCTCCGCGGCGCCGAGGATGATGGCCGCGCAGGCATCGGCGTCGAGATCAGAGCGGAAGGCACCCCGGGCCACACCCTCGGCCAGGATCTCCCTGAGGGAGAGCCGGCTCTGCTCGCGGAGCCACGCCATCGTCAGCCGATGCTGCTTGTCCTCGCGCGCGCGCGTCCAGCCGGTGAGGAGCAGGCCAGAGAACTCCGGGTCGCTCTCGCCGTAGGCGCCGAAGAGGATCTCGAGCGCGCCCTCGAGCTTGACCCCGGGCGCCTCGCCGCCCCGCGCCACCCGGGCGAGCTCGCGGACGATGGGCAGCCCGCGCTCCTCCACCGCCTGGGCCCCCGGCGGCCGCGGTCGGCGGCCGGGGACAGCGGCCCGCCGCCTCGCGCCTGGCGTCGCGCTCGCCGCCCGCTTCGCGCGCTTCGCTGCCTTCACGGGCTGATTATCCCATGCCCGCGCGCGCTGCATTGCGCCCCGGGGAGGCCGCGGGCTAGAATCGTCGCATGGACTTCAAGCTCTCGCCCGAGGAAGAGCGGTTCCGCGACGGGCTCAGGCGCTGGCTGGAAGCCAGCTCTTCTTCAGCGAGACATGGCAGCGGCTGCTGGAACTGGGGCTCGAGCTGCAGGGGCCCTACGGAACGCTCTGGCAGGGAAGCGAGCGCGCGGTGGCCGATGGCTGGTGGCAGTTCAGGCATCTCCGCTCGCACGGGGACACCATCGCGGGCGGGACGTCGGAGATCATGAAGAACATCCTCAGCGAGCGGGTGTTAGGTTTACCAAAAGACTGACCTCCGTCCCCTCGGGGACGGAGGTCACGGGCTCTGGGTCCCTCCGGGCGCAGCGATCTGGTAGGCCTCGACGCTCACCCTGAAGCGGCGCTCCCGCCCGGCCGAGAGGAGACGCACCTCGAACGGCGCCGATCCCCGGGGCGGGACGGTCCCCGCCACATAGGTGCGCCCGCGGCTCACCGCGCCCCCCCCCTCGTCGAGTCCCTCGGCCAGCAGCACCACGTGCTCGTAGGGCACGTTCGAGGCATTCCTGACGTCCCCGAAGATGAGGACGCGGGAGGCGCCCATGCGCTCGGACTGGAAGCTGACGGAGAGGCCCGCGGCGGACTGAGGCGTGAAGACCTGCGCGCCGGCGGGGCCGGCGCCGAGGGCGAGCGCGAGGGACAGCCCCAGCAGCGCCAGGAGGCGCGCCATCATTCGTACCTGAGGGCCTCGATGGGGTTGAGCAGCGCGGCCTTGCGGGCCGGGTAGAAGCCGAAGAAGATGCCCACCGTGGCGGAGAAGCCGAAGGCGAGCAGGATCGCCTGGGCGTTGATGAGGGTGCGCCACGCGGCGAGATAGGCGATGGCGTAGGAGCCGACCAGCCCCATCACGATCCCGATGATCCCGCCGATGAGCGACAGCGTCACCGCCTCCACGAGGAACTGGGTGAGGATGTCCCGCCCCCGGGCGCCCACGGCCATCCGGAGCCCGATCTCGCGCGTGCGCTCCGTCACCGACACGAGCATGATGTTCATGATCCCGATGCCGCCCACCAGCAGCGACACCGAGGCGATGGCGGCCAGCAGCATGGTGAGGATCCGCGAGGACTCCTCCTCGGCCTGGAGCATCTCCGACAGGTTGCGTATCCAGAAGTCGTCCTCCTGGTAGGCCTGCAGCCGGTGGCGCTGCCTGAGGAGCTGCCGCATCTCCTCCTCCACGGCCTTCATGTTCTCCCCGTCCCGGACCCGCACGGTGATGACGTTCACCGAGTCGGCCCTGGGGTGGGACGGGCCCAGCACGCGCTTCTTTGCCGTGGTGAGCGGGATCACGACGGTGTCGTCCTGGTCCTGGCCCCAGTTGCTCTGGCCCTTCCGCTCGAGGACGCCGATCACCGTCAGGGGAGTCTCGCGGACCCGGATGACCTGTCCCACGGGATCCCCGCCCCCGAAGAGGTTGGCGACCACGGTTTGCCCCACGAGGACGACCTTGGCGGCTCCCTCCACCTCCTCCTGGGTGAACCAGCGCCCGGAGGCCGCCGCCCACTGCCGCGTCTCCTCGAGGTCGGGGGTGGTGCCCTGGATCACCGAGGCCCAGTTCTGGTTGCCGATGATCACCTGTCCGGTGCCCCGGCGCACCGGCGCCACGGACTGGATGGCCGGCACCTCCCGGGCGACGGCGCGCGCGTCGTCCTCGGTGACGGTCGGCCGGCTGCCCAGGCCCATGCGAATCCCGCTGGACCAGACGCTGCCCGGCAGGACGATGATGAGGTTGGAGCCCAGCGCCCGGATCTGCTCGGCCACGCGCTCCTGGGCCCCGGCGCCCACCGAGACCATGGCGATGACGGCGCCCACTCCGATGATGATGCCCAGCATGGTCAGCACGCTGCGGAGCGGGTTGGCGCGGAGCGCCCGCAGCGCGATCCGCGTGCCGACCAGGATGTTCATGCCGCCGCCGCCTCGGCCTCGGCCGGGGGTAGCCGCCTCGCCTCGGCCTCGGCATCGCGCGGGCCCGCGATGCAGGCGTCGCGCCCGAGGACGCCGTCACGGAAGTGCAGGATCCGGCCCGCGAACTGCGCGATGTCGGCCTCGTGGGTGACGAGCACGATGGTGATGCCCTGGCGGTTCAGGTGCTGGAGCAGCGCCATGATCTCGATGCTCGTCCGCGTGTCCAGGTTCCCCGTGGGCTCGTCGGCGAGGATCAGGGAGGGGCCGTTGACGAGGGCCCGCGCGATGGCGACGCGCTGCTGCTGCCCGCCGGAGAGCTGGCTGGGCTGGTGATGCCCGCGGTCGGCCAGCCCGACGGCGCGCAGCGTCGTCCGCGCCCGCTCGCGGCGCTCCGCGGCGGGGATCTTGCCGTACATGAGCGGCAGCTCCACGTTCTCCAGCGCGCTGGCGCGGGCCAGCAGGTTGAAGCCCTGGAAGACGAAGCCGACCTTCTGGTTCCGGATGCGGGCGAGCTGGTTCACTCCCAGGGCCGAGACGTCGTCGCCGTCCAGGAGATAGCGCCCCGAGGTGGGGCTGTCGAGACAGCCCAGCAGGTTCATGAACGTGGACTTGCCGGAGCCGGAGGGGCCCATGACCGCCACGAACTCGCCCGTCTCGATGCTGACCGTGATGCCCCGGAGCGCGTGGACAACCTGGCTGCCCAGCCGGTAATCCTTGGTGAGCTTCGCCGTCTCGATGATCGCCATGCCGGCTACAGCCGCCCTGGCGCGCCGCCGGCCGGCGCCGACGCGGGCCGGGGACCCGACCCGGCGGCTCCTGGCGACACTGCTCCGACGATGACCTCCTGGCCTTCCTTGAGATCCCCTCCGCGCAGCTCGGTGGCCGTGCCGTCGCTGATCCCGAGGCGCAGGGCGATGGCCCGCGGCTTGCCGTCGGCGGCCACGATGAACGCCCGCCCGGCTCGCTCGCCGGCTCCGGCCCTGGCGGGCTGGCCCGAGGGCAGCTGGTCGTAGACGGTTTGCTGCTCGGGACTCAGCAACGCGCGGATCTTCTGCCGGCTCTCCTCGCGGATGCGCAAGGCGGCCGTGCGCCGCTGCTGCTGGGGCACGCGCGCCAGCGCCCGGAACTGGCCGTAGCTCTCCTCGAGGATCGGCTCGAGACGCTTCTGCTGCTCCTCGGTGAGCTTGAGCTCGCGGACCAGCCGCTCCCGGGTCTGCTCGATGGTGGGGAAGCCGCCGCCCTGAGGAGACGGGCCGCTGCCGGGGGCTCCCAGCGGCGCCTGGGCGGGGGCGGGGGCCTCTTCGCCGGGAGGGCGGAAGCGGAGCGCCGCGTTGGGCACCTTGACGACGGCGGGGCGGGACTCCACGACGATGCGGACATTGGCCGTCATGCCGGGCAGGAGCTTCTGCTCGGGGTTGTCCACCGCCACGACGACGTTGTAGGTGACCACGTTGGCGACGGGTCGCGGCGCCTTCCGGATCTGGACCACCTGGCCGGAGAAGGTCTCGGTGGGGAAGGAATCCACGGTGAAGCTGACGCGCTGGCCCACCTGGGTGCGCCCGATGTCGGCCTCGTCCACGTTGGTGTCCACCTGCATCTTGGTGAGGTCCTGGGCGATGGTGAAGAGCGTGGGGGCGGACAGGCTGGCGGCCACGGTCTGTCCCACGTCCACGTTGCGCGCGACCACCACGCCGTCCACGGGGGAGCGGATGGAGGTGTAGTCGAGGTCCACCTGGGCCTGCTGGAGCGCCGCGCGCTTCTGGCGCACCGTGGCCTCCGCCGTCTTCTGCTGCGCCTCCGTCACCTTGAGCTGGGCCTCCGCCGCGCGGATCCCCGAGGCCAGCGCCTGCGCCTGGGCCCGGGCGGACTCGAGCTGGGCCGCCGCCGCGTCGTGCACCGCCTGGGCCGTGTCCAGCTCGCTGCGGGCGATGAGCTCGCGCTTGAAGAGGTCGCGCTTGCGGTCGAGATCGCGCCTGGCGTCGAGCAGGCTGACCTCCGCCTTGGCCGTCTGCGCCCTGGCCGAGGCCAGCGCCGCCCGGGCATTGTCCACGTCGGCACGGGCCCGCTCCACCTGGGCCCGCTGGTTGAGGACGCTGGCCTCGGCGGCCTCCATCTCGGCGCGGGCCTGGCTGACCTTGGCCTCGAAGGCGGAGGGATCGATCCGGGCGATGAGCTGGTTGCGCTTCACCTGCGAGTTGAAGTCGACGAACAGCTCCTTGACCTGGCCGGAGACCTGGGAGCCCACCAGGACCGTGATGACGGGGTTGAGGTTCCCCGTGGCCGACACGGAGGCGACGAGGTCGCCCCGGGTGACGGTGGCCGTCCGGAAGCGCGGGGCGCTGCCGCCGCTCTGCGAGTAGAGGTAGGCTCCGGTGATCGCGGCGGCGACGAGGAGGATGGCGAGGGCCAGGCTGAGCCGGCGCTTCATGGCTGTGAGACGCCCCGGGGTGCGCGCATATTCCTAACGGCGTCCCAGGGCCCGCTCGAGCCGGGCGATGGCGATCCGGTAGTCCGTGAGGGCCTGCGCCTCCACCGACTGGGCCCGGGTGAGCGCCAGCTGGGCATCGGTGAGCTCGATGATCGTCCCCACGCCCGCGTCGAAGCGCCCCTGGCCCAGCCGGAAGTTCTCCTGGGCGGACTCCACCGCCTTCCCGGCCGCGCCGATGCGCTCCTCGGCCTCGATGAGGCTCACGTGGGCCTGCTCCACCTGCTGCCAGATGGACAGCTCGGCGTCGCGGATCCGCGCCTGGGCGGCGTCCCGGGCCGCCAGCGACTCCCGGTACTTGGCAATCTTGTTGCCGCCGTCGAAGATGCTCCAGTTCAGCTGCACGCCGAAGCTGTAGATCTCGTTCATGTCGGGGCGCTGGGCGCCGTAGGTGCCGCTGGCCACGACGTTGGGGAAGAAGTCGCGGAAGGTCTGGCGGGCGGTCGCCTCGGCCGCCTCGAATCGCACCTTGGCCTGGCGGTGCTCCGGCCGGCGGCTGAGGGCCTCGGCCACCAGGCTCTCGCGGTCCAGCGTGAACACCTCGTAGGCGAGGATGTCCTTCACGCGGGTGGGCGCGTTGACCGCGATGCCCATGGCGGTGTTGAGCGCGATGCGCGCCAGGCTCACCGCGTTCTGCGAGCGGATGAGATCCAACCGGGCGTTGGCGACGTCCACCTCGGCCCGGGTCACGTCGAACTTGGGCCGTGTGCCCACCTCGAAGAAGCCGCGCGCGCTCCGGAGGTTGAGCTCGGCGCGGTCCACGGCCTGGGCGTTGACCACCACCAGGCGGGCTGCGAAGAGTTGGTTGAAGTACGATTCCTTCACGGCCAGCGCGATCAGGTCCTTCTGCAGCTCGACGTCCTGGCGGGAGGACTCGGCGCCGGCTCTGGCGGCATCGGTGGCGGCCCAGGTCTTTCCGAAGTCCCAGAGAAGCTGCGAGGCCGTGATGCTGGCCGTGGTGGAGACCGACTGCGAGGTGGCCGTCACCGTGCGCCGCATGGACACCGGCACGCCGGCGGTGGCGGACGGGGTGCTCTGGCTCACGGTCTGGTTCTCGAAGCCGTTCCAGAGCCCGCTGAGCTGCGGCAGGAGCGGCGACAGCGCCTGCGCCACCCGCTGCTGGGCCGCCAGGTAGTCGCCGACCCGCGCCAGGATCTGCGGCTGGTTGTCCAGCGCGATGGCCACGGCCTCCTCCAGCGTGAGCTCGCGCTCGGCGATCTGGGACGGGGTGACGAAGGGGCGCAGCCCGGCCGGGGCGGGCAGCGGCTCGCGCGGCTTCATGGGATCCGCCGCGGTGGGCTGCGCGACGGCCACGGCGGGGCAGGCGGCGAGCCCCAGCAGGAGGCCGGTCACGATCCGGCGAGCGCGGGCGCGGAAGGCGGTCATGCGATCTCTCCTTGCGGGGTCGGTGCCCCGGAGGGCTCCGGGACGCGGCGCGGGAAGCGCGCCTCCAGCATGACGTAGAGCGTCGGGATCAGGATGAGCGTGAGCACGGTGGACACGGCCAGCCCTCCGATGACGGCGCGGGCCAGGGGGGCGTTCGCCTCGCTCCCCACGTCGATGCCCAGCGCCATGGGGAAGAGGCCGGCCAGCGTCGTCAGCGTGGTCATGAGGATGGGGCGGAGGCGGGTCCGCCCCGCGTTCACCACGGCGTCGAGGAGCTCCTGGCCCTGGCGGCGCAGCTCGTTGATGTACTCCACCAGGAGCACCCCGTTGGAGACCACGATGCCCACCATCATGATGATGCCCATGAACGAGGTGACGTTGAGCGTCGTGTGCGTCAGGAAGAGCGCCCAGATGACGCCGATCATCCCCAGCGGCACCGAGAACATGATGATGAACGGGTCCAGCAGCGACCGGAACTGGGAGGCCATGACCATGTAGACCAGCAGGAGCGCCAGGATCGTGGTGAACCGGAGGCTGCCGAAGGCCTCGCGCTGCTGCTGCGTCTGTCCGCCGAGCTGGAGCGAGAACCCCGGGGGCAGGGGCAGGGCCTGCAGCCGTTCCTCGATCTCCTCGGACAGGGTGCCCAGATCGCGCCCGGTGGGGTTCGCCGAGATCTTCACGATGCGCTGCTGGTACTTCCGCTCGATCATGACGGGCCCGGTGCCCTGGCGGATCTCGGCCAGGCTCCCCAGGAGCACCGGCCGGCCGCCGTCGCCGATCACGAAGATGCGGCCCAGGTCCTCGGCCCGCGCGCGGAACTCCTCGTCGAGCTGCACGACGGCGTTGTACTGGTTGCCCGTGCGCGGGTCCGTGAAGACCGAGGGGTTCACGCTGATGTTGCTGTTGAGCGAGACCAGCGCCGCCTGCGCGATGTCCCGCTGGCTCACGCCCGCCGTCGCCGCCTTCTCGCGGTCCACCACGATGTCGAACTGCGGGTAGTTCTCCTCCCGGCTGACGAAGACGTCGGTGATCCCGGCGGTCTCCTGCATCGCCTTGACCACGTCCTGCGCCACCGTGCGCGCCTCGCCCAGCTCGTAGCCGAGCTGCTCCACCTCGATGGCCTGCTGGGCGCCGAAGTTGAGGACGCGGCTCACGATGCCGCCGAACTGCACCTGGTAGGTGGTGCCCGGGAACTGGCCCCCGAGCTTGGGTCGGATGGCGGCGACGATGTCGCGGTCGTTCCGCTGGCGGCGGTCCGGCGAGATCAGGTACACCTGCAGCTGCGCCGCGTGGGGCCCCGTGTTCTGGGAGAAGAGGCCGGAGCGCCCCTGGGGCACGCCCACGGTGGCGACCATGGAGGTGTACTCGCCCGGCCTGAGAGCGCTCCGCACGATGCCCTCCATCGTCGCGATCAGGCGCTCCGTCTCCTCGACGCGCGTGCCCACCGGGGCGCGCACCCGGATGATGAACTGGCTCTCGTCGGAAGGCGGGAAGAACTCGGTGCCGATGAGCGGCACCAGCCCGAGGGTGGCCACGAGGATGCCGAGGATGCCGCCCACCACGAGCCTGCGGCGGCCCAGCGCCCAGTGAAGAGCCCGCTGGTAGACGACGTCCAGGCGCTCCAGGGTGTGCGAGCTCCAGCCGAGGACCCTGGAGAAGGGGTTCCGGGGTCGGGGCCCGGCCTCCGGACCCGTCTTGAGCCAGTGCAGGCACAGGAGCGGGGTGACGGTCCGCGAGACGAGGAAGGAGGCGAAGAGCGAGCAGGAGATGGTGAAGGTGAGGGGAATGAAGAGGAGGCGCGCCTGCCCCTCCAGGAAGACCGTGGGGAGGAAGACCACGATGGTGGTGATGGTGGAGACGAAGATGGGCATCGCCACCTCGCGGGCGGCGTCCAGCACCGCCAGGCGGCGGGGCTTGTCGGCCATGGCGAGGTGGCGGTTGATGTTCTCCAGCTCCACGATGGAGTCGTCCACCAGGCGGCCCACGGCCAGCGCGAGCCCCCCGAGCGTGAAGACGTTGAGCGTCTGCCCCAGGAGGTACATGGCGATCATCGTGAGCAGCAGCGAGAGCGGGATCGCGATGGAGATGATCAGCGTCGAGACCAGCGACCGGAGGAAGAAGAGGATGACCAGGAAGGCCAGCACCGAGCCCATGGCCGCCTCGTGCCACAGGCTCCGGATGGACTGCTTGATGTAAAGCGACTGGTCGAAGGTCACGTTGACGGCGACCCCCGGGGGCACGCCGAGCAGCCGGGGCACCAGCGCCTTGATCGAGTCCACCAGCTCGACGGTGTTGGCGCCCGGCTGCTTGTTGACCCGCAGGTAGACGGCCCGCTCGCCGTTGACGCGCACGATGGACTGCTGCGTCTCCCACGAGTCGTCCACGCGCCCGAGGTCGCGCAGGCGGATGGGCGTGCCGCTGCTCCGGCGGACCACGATGCTCTCCATGGGCTCCACCACGGAGAACTGGTTGTTGGTGAAGACGTTGTAGTCGAGCTGGCCGAGCTTCACGTCGCCCGAGGGGAGGAGGAAGTTGGAGTCGTTGACGGCCCGGGCGACCTCGGTGACGGAGATGCCCTTGGCGTAGAGGAGGTCGCGGTTCAGGTTCACGGTGATCTGGCGGATCTTGCCGCCGTCCACGTTGGCCGAGGCGACGCCCGGCACCCGCTCCAGCTGAGGCTCGATGGTGTTGTAGGCGAGGTCGTAGAGCTGCTTCTCGTCCAGCCCGCCGGCCGAGACCGTGACGAGGCAGACCGGGATGTTCGAGAGGTCGAACTTGAGGATGAACGGCTGCTGCACGCCCGCGGGCAGCGCGTTCATGATCTGCTGGATCCGCTGGACCACCTCCGTGAGCCCGGCGTCCAGATCGTACCCCCACTGGAAGGTCACCTCGACGACCGAGATGCCCTGCCGCGAGCGCGATTCCACGTGCCGCACCCCGGCCACCGCCGAGACCGCCTTCTCGATGGGGTAGGTGACCGTCCGCTCCACGTCCTGGACATTGGCCCCCTTGTAGATGGTGCCGATGCGGATGGAGGGGAAGTTGATGTTGGGGAAGAGGTCGATGGGCATCCGGCTGAGCGAGGTGGCCCCCAGCAGCACGATGGCCAGCGAGGCCATGAGCACCGCGATGCCGTTGCGGAGGGCGAGGAGGGTGAGCCACATGGGGCGGCTACCCCCCCGTCGCGGGTACGGCCCGCACCTTCTGCCCCGGCTTCACGAGATCCTTGCCCTGGACGATGACCTGGTCGCCCTCGGTGAGACCCCCGACCACCTCGACCCAGCCCCCGTCGGCCACGCCGACGTCCACGGCCACGGACTGCGCCACCCCGCCGCGGACGGCCATCACGGAGGGCTTGCCCTCGCCGAGGCGGAGGGCCTCCACGGGGATGACCAGCGCGGCCGGGCGCCTGTCCACGACCAGGTCCACACGCGCGAACATCCCGGGCTTGAGCCGGCCGTCCGGATTGGGGATGTCCACCTCGATCCCCATGGTGCGGCTGCGGGGGTCGAGGTTCTGGACGACCCGGGCGACGGTTCCCTTGAAGACCTCGCCCCGGTAGGGGTCCACGCCGAGGCGGACCGTGAGCCCGGGGCTGATGCGCGCGATCTGGCGCTCCGGGACCTCCACCTGCACCTTCACGCTGGCGATGTCCTGGAGCATGAGGATCCCCAGGGAGGAGGTGTTGGTGCCCGACGACCCGGCACTCACGGAGGCGCCCGGATCGAGATTCCGCTGGGAGATGTAGCCGGTGAAGGGAGCCAGGAGCCTGGTATTGGAGAGATTGGTCTCCGCCAGGTGGAGCGTGGCCCGGTAGGTCTCCACCTGGGCCTGCGCCAGACGCACCTGGCTCTCGGAGGTCGCGATCTGCGTCTCGGCGACGAGCAGCTGGGCCTCGGCCGACTGCACGCCCGCGCGCGAGGACTCGGCCACGGTCCGGGCATTGTCCCAGTCCGTGGCGGCCACGAGGCCGCGCTCGAACAGCGTCTTCATCCGCTCCGCCTGGCGGGCGTCGTTGGCGGCCACGGCCCGCGCTCGGCTCAGGTTGGCGCGCTGATTCTCGAGGCTCGCCTTGTTCCCGTCGAGCGTCGAGCGCGCCATCTGGTGCGATGCCTGGCCGCTCAGCAGGCCGGCCCGCGCCTGCTGGACCTGCGCCTGAAGCTCCTGATCGTCGATCTCGACGAGGAGCTGGCCCTCGCGGACGAGCTCGCCCCGGTCCGCGTGGATGCGCCGGATATAGCCCGACACCTTCGAGAAGATGGCCGCCTGCTTGGCCGGAAGGATGTCGGCCGTCGAGGCGAGCTTCACCTCGAGGTCGCGGCGCGCCGGCACGATCACGCCCACCAGGGCGTCGCCCCGGGGTCGCTGCACGGCGCGCGCCTGCTGGTCCTGCAGCCGGTAGGCGACGAGAACCCCGAGGATGATCGCCAGGCCCAGCAGGGCCAGGCCGACCCGGAAGCGTCTCAGCCCGCCCACAGGCGTCTCCCTGGGCTGGACGCCCGGATGCAGGTTGCGGCGGACCGCCTCGAGCGCCGGGGCGGGGACAGGGGAGAGCTCATGGGACTCTGACGACCATGGCTCCACATTCTAGCCATTCCGCGGCCGCACGCAAACGTCGAAGTTCCCGGAGGAAAACGGCGGGAAGCCCGGCGGCCGTGTGCTAGGCTGATCTCATGCTCCTCACCGTGGGGGCAGGAGCCCTTCCATGGACCGCCCCCTGATGTCCGAGGACAGGCCGGCCAAGACCGGCCGCTGGAGCGAGGCCGCCCTCCGGGTGCTGCGCGAGCGCTACCTCTCCCGCGAGAAGGGCGAGGTCGTGGAGACGCCGGAGGAGATGTGCTGGCGGGTCGCCCACGCCATCGCCGCCGCCGAGGAGCGCTTCGGCCGGAGCCCTGCGGCGATCCGCGAGGTGGCCGCGGCCTTCTACGACGTGATGGTGGAAGGCCACTTCCTGCCCAACTCCCCGACGCTGATGAACGCGGGCAAGGACAACCAGCTCCAGTACTCCGCCTGCTACGTGCTGCCCGTGGGCGACTCCATGGAGGAGATCTTCGAGTCCGTGAAGGCCGCTGCCATCATCCACCAATCCGGCGGGGGCACGGGCTTCGCCTTCTCGCGCCTCAGGCCGAAGAACGACTTCGTGCGCTCCACGGGCGGACGGGCCTCGGGACCCGTGTCCTTCCTGCGCGTGTTCAACAGCGCCACCGATGCGGTGAAGCAGGGGGGGATGCGTCGCGGGGCGAACATGGGCATCCTGCGCGTGGACCACCCCGACATCCTGGAGTTCGTCGAGTGCAAGCTCGACGGGGGCATCACCAACTTCAACATCTCGGTGGCGGCCACCGATGCCTTCATGGACGCGCTGGCGCGCGGCGGGGACTACGAGCTGGTCAACCCGCGCACGGGCTTGCCGACGGGGCGGCTGTCGGCGCGCGAGGCCTTCGATCGCATCGTGCGGGCCGCGTGGCGCTCGGGCGACCCGGGCATGATCTTCCTCGACCGCATCAACGCCAGCGCGGCCAACCCCACGCCGGAGCTGGGCCTCATCGAGGCGACGAATCCATGCGGCGAGCAAGCTCTCGGGCCCAACGACGCCTGCAACCTCGGCTCCGTGAACGTCTCGCGGCTGGTCCGCGAGACGGCGCCGGAGGGGTGGAGCATCGACTGGGAGGAGCTGGAGCGCGTGGTGCGCCTGGCCGTGCGCTTCCTCGACGACGTGATCGAGGTGAACCCCTACCCGCTGCCGCAGATCGACGCCATGGTGAAGGCCAACCGGCGCATCGGGCTGGGGATCATGGGCTGGGCCGACCTGCTGTTCACGCTCGGCATCCCCTACGACAGCCAGGAGGCGCTGGACCTCGCCGAGCGGCTCATGGCCTTCGTGAACGACAGGGGGCACGATCAGTCGGCGCGGTTGGCCGAGGAGCGCGGCCCCTTCCCCAACTGGAGCCACTCCATCTATCGCGCCGGTCGTCCGCTGCGCAACGCCACGGTGACGGCCATCGCCCCCACAGGCACGATCTCCATGATCGCCGGCTGCTCCTCCGGCATCGAGCCGGTGTTCGCGCTGGCCTTCGAGCACCGCGTGAAGGGCGCCGACGGCGATCGGGTCCTGCCCTTCGTGAGCGAGACCTTCGGGCGCCTGGCGCGGGCGCGGGGATTCCACTCCGAGGCGCTCATGGCCGAGGTGGCGCGCCGCGGCTCCATCCAGGGCCTCCCGGGAGTGGACGAGGCGACGCGGGGCGTCTTCAAGACCGCCCACGAGATCGACGCCCGCTGGCACGTGCGCCACCAGGCCGCCTTCCAGCGTCACACCGACAACGGCGTGTCCAAGACGATCAACCTGCCCCAGGAGGCGACGGAGGGCGACGTGGCGCAGGCCTATCTCCTGGCCCGGGAGGAGGGCTGCCTTGGCATCACGGTGTTCCGCGACGGCTGCAAGGGGACGCAGGTGCTCAACGTCGGGGTGGGCCCGGGCCGGGGCGGCGAGACGGACCCTTCGGTGCTCGGCGAGCGCGTGGTCAAGCCGCGCCCCCACAGCCTGGCCGGACACACGTACCGGATGGAGACGCCCATCGGCACCGCCTTCGTCACGGTGAACGACACGGAGAGCGGCGAGCCCTTCGAGGTCTTCGTCCAGGTCGGGAAGGCGGGCTCCGACACCATGGCGGTGGCCGAGGCGCTGGGACGGCTGGTCTCGCTCGTCCTGCGGCTGCCCTCTCCGCTCTCGGCGCAGCGCCGGCTGGAGGAGGTCATCAGCCAGCTCTCGCGGATCGGCGGCGGCCAGCCCACGGGCTTCGGGGCCTCCAAGGTGCTGTCGCTGCCGGACGCGCTCGCGCGCGTCCTGGGCGAGCACATTGGCTACGGCGCCCGTCACGGGAGCGGCGCGGCGCGCGCCGGACAGCCCCCGCTGCGCCAGGTCGGCGACCTCTGCCGGGAATGCGGCCAGGCCACGGTCATCTACGAAGAAGGCTGCAGGAAGTGTCTGTCCTGCGGCTTCAACGAATGCTAGTGCCGGGCCGATTGACTTCGCCATGGCTCGCTCACGCTCGCCTGATCTCCATATCCGCCCGCCTCGCCTGGGGCTGCGGCTCGCCGAACCACGTTCTCGGTCGGCGTGGGCGCTCAACGTACACCCACGTACGCCTCGCGCCCGCCGCTTCGCTCACCTCCCGGTTTCGCTCGCCTCGCCTTCGGCTGCGGCTCGCACCCCAATCCTCGGGCCTCGTCTGGCTCGTCACTTGGCCCGGCACGGCGCGGTCACTGGCATGGGATCGGCGAAACTCGCCGGAGCCGGACTAGTGCGCCGCGGGGTGCCGGCGGAGGTGAGGCATGTTCTCGCAGGGTGAGCGGGAGGAGGTGGAGCGGTGGCTCAGGAACTTCGTGACCTCCCACGCCAAGCGCGAGAGCCCGCGCGTGGAGGTGGTGGTCGCGGCGGAAGGCCCGCGTGACGGCCGGTGCTACGCGGTCCGGCTCCGACTCGGCGAGCGCTCGGCGCCGTCCCCGGGGGAGGAGGCCTTGGAACTACCCTTCGCCGAGGTCGCGGAGGGGCGGAGCCGCATGGCCTGGTGCGAGGGGCTCGCCGCCCGGGTGAGGGCCATGGCGCGGGAGCTCGGCGAAGGGGGGCGCGGGGAGCGCAAGTCCGCGTGACGGCTCGGTCGGCGAAGGCGGCCCGCTGGTACGCGTCCGGCGACTGGAACGCCTTCTTCGGGCTGGCCCTCGACAACATGACCCAGCTGGTCATCCTGTCGAGCCTGCTCATCGGCGTCTTCAAGTTCCCGAGGGACCTCGTGCTCTATACCATGGTCCCGGGCACGGCGGCGGGCGTGCTCGTGGGCGACCTCGTCTACACCTGGCTCGCCCTCCGGCTCATGCGCCGTACCGGGCGGCCCGACGTGACGGCCATGCCCTTCGGCATCGACACGCCGTCCCTCTTCGGCGTCGTGTTCGGAGTGCTCGGGCCGGCGATGCTCGTGACTCGCGATCCCGTCCTGGCGTGGAAGATCGGCATGGGCGTCACCGTGGCCATGGGGGCGCTGAAGCTCGTCCTGGCCTTCGCCGGGGACTGGGCCCGGCGCGCGATCCCCAGAGCGGCGCTCCTCGGGTCCATCGCCGGCGTGGCCATTCTCCTCATCGCCTTCCTGCCGGCGCTCAAGGTGTTCGGCGATCCGATGGTGGGACTCGTGTCGCTCACCATCGTCCTGGTGGCGCTGGTGGGGCGGGTGCGGATGCCGTGGGGCCTGCCCGGTGCCTTCGCCGCCGTGCTGGCGGGAGCCGTGATCTTCTGGGGCCGCTGGCTTGCCGGGGGCGCCGGCGCAGGCCTGCCGGCCGACCCGGGCGCAGCGCTGTCCGCGTTCCGGCTTGCCATCCCGTGGCCGACCCTGGCCTGGGTGGATGCCCTCGACAGCCTGAGCGTCTATCTGCCGCTGGCACTGCCCTTCGCGCTGGCCACGGTGATCGGAGGCGTCGACAACACCGAGTCCGCGGTGGCGGCGGGCGACGAGTACCGGACCCGCGACATCCTGCTCACCGAGGCCGTCGCGACCGTGGCGGCCGGCTGCTGCGGGGGCGTCATCCAGAACACGCCGTATATCGGGCACCCGGCCTACAAGGCCATGGGGGCGCGCGCGGGGTACACGCTGGCCACGGGGCTCGTCATCGGGCTCGGCGCCGCCGTCGGAGTGATCTCCCTCCTGGTGAGCCTCCTGCCCGAGGCCGCGGTGGCTCCCATCCTCATCTTCATCGGTCTCGAGATCACGGCGCAGGCCTTCCTGGCCTCGCCCCGCCGTCACGCGGCGGCCGTGGCGGTGTCGTTCATCCCCGCCGTGGCTGCCCTTCTGCTGATCCAGGGCCAGAGTCTTCTGGGGGGAGTGGGCAAGAGCGCGGCGGAGCTGACGGGGGAGGCGCGGCTCGCATTCGACTCCCTGCTGGTGCTGGGCAACGGCTTCATCGTGACCGCCCTCTTCTGGGGGTCGGTCGTGGTGTGCATCGTCGACCGCAAGCTTGCGCATGCCGCCATGGTCTTCGGGATGGCGAGCCTGGCGACGCTCTTCGGGGTGATCCACTCGCCGCTGCCGGGTGGAGCGCTCTTCTGGCCGTGGGCCCCGCCCAGCGGGACGCCGCTCACCCTTGCGGGCGCCTACGGGCTGGCCGGTACCCTCCTGCTGGCCCTCCGCGGCGCCGGGGCCATGGGTCCCGCGGCCGTCGGAGAGGATGAGCCTCCCCGCCCCGGATGACCCGGAGCCTCACTGGATCCGCGTCGCTGGGCGCCGGCCCGCGGCCGGGAACCTCTCGGCGGGGCGCGAGTTGGCAAGGCAAGACCCCGTGAGTGCAGTGCAGAGCGAGAGGCGCGCCTGAAGGGGCTTGACCGTCGGAGCCGGGGCGGTGTCTAATAGCCTGGTTGTGAAGCCAGTCACACGAGCCACGGGCTCAAACTCAGGGAGGAAACCGATGAGGAGATCCATGCTATGTGGCGCCGTCGCGGTGGGCTTGGCCGCGGGCCTTGCCATCAGCACGGGGGCCTGGGCCCAGGCGGCCTGGGTGGCGCCCGCTGCCGAGAAGGCCAGGAAGAACCCCGTCGCCCACGGAAAGAAGGCGGAGGAGCAGGGCGAGAAGGTGGCCAAGGTGAACTGCGTCTCCTGTCACGGCGCCAAGGGCAAGGGTGATGGGGCCGCCGCTGCCGCCCTCAATCCCAAGCCCGCGGACTGGACCTCGAAGAAGGTGCAGGACGAGACGGATGGTTCGCTGTTCTGGAAGATCTCGAACGGGCGCGGTGCCATGCCGCCCTGGAAGCACCTGCCGGAGAACGAGCGCTGGGCGGTGGTCCACTTCATCCGCTCGGTCAAGGGAAAGTAGTCTCTGTCGATTTCGTCACGCTCGAGGGGCGCGCCTCTTCCGGTGATCGAGCCGGGGCGCGCCCCCCGCGCTTTCTCTCTGTTGTGGCTGCGGCTTCCTCGGTGAGCCGGCCTATGCTATTGAGGAGCGTGGCAGAGGGCCCTTGCGGAAGGCCGGACGTCGGAAAATCTTACGGTTCGACCCGAGCGCCAATGCCGGCGGCGCCGGGGCCTCTCGCGCTCGGCTGAAGCTCGCATGAAATCGGCAGGTTGCATCAGGCGCCCGGCGCGCCTGGATCTTGGCACGCCCGGTGCTCTGATTACCGGGACTGCCACGACAGCCATGACCATCGCTGCTTCCGCGTTCTAGGCTTCGGCACTGGCGATGAGCGCCGAGCCGCCCCACGACCCGGAGCCTCCGGAGCTGGGAGCGTCGCTCTCGGAGATCAGCCGCGAGCTGGAGAGTCTGCGGAACCGCCTCCAGCGGCTCGGGGGACTCGAGGCCGATCGCCCCCAGGCACTCGAGCCTCGCACCGACACGATCGGCGCCGTGGACCCGGCGCTGCTCGGCAGCCTGCAGGACGCCCTCGCGCTGCCGTCCAGCGGGTACGCTCCCGGAGAGATGTTCGGGATCGCCATGGACAGGACGGCCCGGCTCCTCGAGGCGGATCGCTCCATGCTGTTCCTGCTCGATCCCGAGCGCGGCCAGCTCCAGCCGGCGGCGGCGCGGGGCTTCCGGCGCGACGATCTGGGCGGCGTCTCCATCGCGCCCGGAGAGGGGCTCGTGGGGCGCTGCTTCCTCGAAGGCCGCGCCCTCTGCTACGGCCGGCCCGCCGAGGCGACGCCCAGCGACCCGTTCGTCGCCCGCTTCCCCGTGCGCGATGCCGTGGCCGTCCCCGTCCGCGCCGACGGGGAGGTGCTGGGCGTGCTCTACGCCGGGCGCCGGGGCCGCAGCGTGCCCTTCACCCCCGAGGACATGCAGCTGCTGCTCGTGATCGCCGATCGGGTGGCCACGGCCTGCGCCCACCAGCGCCTCGTCGATCGTGCCGTGGACCACGTGGCCCGCCTCCGGGAGATCGAGGCGTTCTCGGGCCAGGCCCTCGTGGGGCAGGATTTGAGCGAGACCCTGGCGCGCGCCTGCGAGACGGCCTGCCGGCTGCTCCGCGCCAGCATGGCGGCGCTCGGCGTCCCGGATGGCCAGGGCGGGCTCAGGCTCGCGGCCGCCTCGGGCCTGCCGGCGGCGGCGGCGGAGGCATGGCCGGTGCGGCCCGACGAGGGGCTGCTTCGCGAGCTCTTCGCGACCGCTCGCCCGGTGGCCAGCCGCGATCTCCGCGAGCGGGCGGCAGCCCCCGAGGCATTCCTCCAGGCCCTGCACCTGCGCGGGTGCCTGCTCGTGCCGCTGCGGATCCACGACCGGATGGTCGGGATCCTCTACCTGGGCGACGAGCGGGCGCGGGACTTTTCCGCCGACGAGGTGGAGGCGGCGCAGGTGCTGGCCTCTCTCATCGCGCTGGCCCTGGAGAACGAGCGGCTCTACGGGGAGGTGCGGAGCGCCTTCCAGGCGCTCGGCTCGGCCCAGGAGCGGATGATCCAGAGCGAGAAGGTGCGGGCGCTCGGCGAGATGGCGGGCGGCGTCGCGCACGAGTTCAACAACATCCTGGCGATCATCCTGGGGAAGGTCCAGCTCATGCTGGCCAGGGGGGCGGAGGAGAGCTTCCGCGAAGGCCTGGGCCAGGTCGAGGAGGCGGCCTGGCGCGCGGCGGACATCGTGCGCCGGCTGCAGGCTTTCGCCTCCACAAGGCTGGATGACGCCACGGCCATGACGGACCTGAACACGCTGGTGCACGACGCGGTGACCCTCACCCGAGGACTCTGGAAGGACGAGGCCGAGACCCGTGGCGCCCGCATCGAGGTGACGACGGATCTGGAGGAGACGCCGCCCGTCTCCGGCAGCACGGCGGAGCTGCGCGAGGCCGTGACCAACCTGGTCCTCAACGCCATCGACGCGATGCCGCGCGGCGGGCAGCTGCTGCTCTCGACCCGGGCGCGGGAGGGGGGCGTCGAGCTGAGCGTGAGCGACTCGGGAGAGGGCATGCCGGACGAGGTGCGGCGCCGCGTCTTCGATCCGTTCTTCAGCACGCGCTCGCCGCTCCGGACGGGGCTGGGACTCTCCGTCGTGCACGGAACCGTCTCCCGTCACCGCGGGCGGATCGAGGTGACCAGCGAGGAGGGGCGGGGCACCACGGTCACCCTCTGGCTGCCTGCGGGGCCGTCCCCGGGCACGGCGCCCGCGACGCCGGCCCCTGCGGCGGACCCGCCGGAACGGCGAGAGCGGGCGGGGGACGAGGGGGGCCGCGGGGCCTCGGTGCTCGTCCTCGAGGACGAGGAGCAGATCCGCGAGATGGTGGTGGAGGCGCTGGCGCAGGCCGGGTACCGCGTGGACTCGGCCGGCGACGGGCTCACCGGGCTCGCGCGCTTCCAGCGGGAGCCCTGCGACGTGGTGCTCACGGACCTCTCGCTCCCCGAGCGCTCGGGGCTCGAGGTGGCCCGCGCCGTCAAGCGCATGAGTCCCGAGACGCCCGTAGTGCTCGTGACGGGATGGGGGCACCTGCTGGATCCCGTGCGGCTGCGCGAGAGCGGCGTGGACCTGACCCTGGTGAAGCCCTTCCGACTGGAGCGGGTGCTCGCCGTCGTGGCCGAGGCGGTGCGACTGCGCCGCCCGGCGTAATCGCGCCCGGGTGAGGCGTCTGGCGACCATCGACCTCGGCACCAACACGGTGCGACTGCTGGTGGCCGAGGCCCAGGGACAGGCCTGGCGGCCGCTCCTGGAGAGCCAGCGGGTCACCCGGCTCGGCCAGGGGCAGGCCGCGGCCGGCCGGCTCTGCGAGGCGCCCATGGACCGGACCCTGGGCGTGCTGACGGACTTCGTGGCCGCCGCCGAAGGGCTCGGCGCCGCGCCGATCCGCATCGTTGCCACCAGCGCCGTGAGGGAGGCCCCGAACGGCGCCGACTTCGCGGCGCGGGTCCGGGCGGCGACGGGCCATGCCGTGGAGATCCTCTCGGGAGAGGACGAGGCGCGGCTCACGCTCCTCGCGGTGCGCCGGAGCCTGCCCTGGATCCCGGAACCGTTCGTGCTCCTCGACATCGGCGGCGGGAGCACCGAGTTCGTCCTCTGCAGCGAGGGCCGGCCGGCCGCGGCGGTCAGTCTGACGCTGGGGGTGGTGCCGCTCACCGAGGAGTTCATGGACGCCGGAGCCGTGGACTGGACGCGCCTCGCGGTGATGCGCCGGCGGATCCAGGAGCGGCTGGCCCGCGAAGTCCCGGCGGCGATCGCCGCGGCCGGAGCCCGGACGCTGGTGGGAACGGCGGGCACCGTGACGGCGCTGGCGGCGCTGGATCTCGGGCTCGCAGCATATGACGCCGATCGCGTTCACGGGCATCGGCTGACGAGAGCGGCGGTGGAGGCTCTCCTGGCGCGGCTGGGCGGGCTGACGCTCGAGGAGCGGTCGCGGCTGCCTTGCCTCGAGCCCGGACGAGCGGACGTGCTGATCCCGGGCATCGCCCTCTGCCTGGCGGCGGTGGACCGCCTGGGCTTCGACTCGCTGCTCGTGAGCGACCGCGGGCTCCGCGAGGGGATCCTGTGCGAGATGCTGGCGCTGTCATGAGGGGGGCGGCCACGGCGCCCCTGGCTCTCGGCCGCCCCCAGGGGAGCAGATGTGATCTGGGTGACAGGCTGTGCGCCCCGGCTGTTCGCCTGCTGACACCGGACCCCGACGGTTTCCTCGCAAGTACCTGAAAGACTAGATCCCACAGCCTGCCCGGCAATGGCACGGCGCATGCCTCTCCAAGGGGCAAGAACAGGCCGGAATGGGAGGGTCAAGTCATGCAGATCGCGCTCAGGGCTCGCTACCGTCGATGGCTCGAAGTGGCGCTGCCGGGGTACTCGGTGGCGGTGCTCTTCGCCTACTTCCGTCCCGAGTACCTGCCGCGCGCCGAGGGCGGGGAGACCCTGAGCGAGTGGATCATGCCCTGGGCGATCTGGGGGGTCGCGGGAGCCATGAGCGGGGTGCTCGCGCTGTCCGGGCTCGTGGTGGCCTTCTTCCTGCTGTACTCGCCGCTCTATCTGGCAGCCCGGAGCCTGGCGCTGGTGGGCACGGGCGGCTGGGTGGACAGGCGAGAGCTGCGCTTCTACACCGCCTGCTTCATCCTCCTGTGCTTCCTGGCGGGCCTCGCGGTGTGGAACCCGTTGCTCGCGGCCTCCGCGTTCGTCCTCCTGGCCGGCTGCGCTCACCTCGTGTGGCGCGCCTTCGTCTAGCCGGCCCGGCCGCCCAGCGAGTTGACAGGGCGGGGCGGCCTGAATATCCTAACGGAGGTATATGGATGACTTAGCCGTGCTGGTGCTGAACTACACCTACGAGCCGCTGCACTTCACCCACGCCAAACGGGCCATCACCCTCCTCCTGAGCGGCAAGGCCGAGGGCGTCGAGGCCTCCCCGCGAGTGATCCGCTCCCCGTCGCGCGCCTTCCCGCTCCCCTCGGTGATCCGGCTGGCCGTCTATATCCGGAAGCCCTTCCTGGAGCGCGTCGCGTTCAACAAGAAGAATATCCTGCGGCGGGACGGGCACACCTGCCAGTACTGCAGCCGTCGCGGCGAGAAGCTCACGGTGGACCACGTGGTGCCCCGCTCCCGGGGCGGGCAGACCACCTGGACCAACGTGGTCGCCGCGTGCCTGCGCTGCAACCTCCTGAAGGGCAACCGCACGCTGGACGAGGCGCGGCTCAGACTCATCCGGGAGCCGGTCCACCCGCATTTCCTCTTCTCCGCGCACCTGCTGCGTCACCCGCACGCCACCTCCTTCCTGGATTCCTGGCGCAAGTACCTGGTCGCCGTCCCGTCCAGCCTGTAACGCCGTTGTTCAGACTCGCCTCCGACTTCCTGCCGGCGGGCGACCAGCCTCACGCCATCGAGCGGCTCGTAGGCCTGCTCGGGGAGGGCCGCCCGCACGCCGTGCTGCTGGGCATCACGGGGAGCGGCAAGACCTTCACCCTGGCCAACGTGGTGGGCCGGCTCCGGCGCCCGGCGCTGGTGATCTCGCCCAACAAGACCCTGGCGGCCCAGCTCCACGGCGAGTTCAAGTCGTTCTTCCCCGACAGCGCCGTGGAGTACTTCGTCTCCTACTACGACTACTACCAGCCCGAGGCCTACATCCCCCAGTCCGACACCTACATCGAGAAGGACGCGCTGGTGAACGACGAGATCGACCGCATGCGCCACTCGGCCACGACGTCGCTCTTCGAGCGGCGCGACGTGGTCGTGGTGGCCTCGGTCTCGTGCATCTACGGCATCGGCGAGCCGGAGACCTATCGCGGGATGCACGTGGGGCTCGAGGCGGGGCAGAGCGTGGCCCGGGAGGCGCTGATCCGGGACCTCGTGGCCATCCAGTACGAGCGCAACGACTACGACTTCCGCCGGGGCACCTTCCGGGTGCGCGGGGACGTCATCGAGATCTTCCCGGCGGCCGCCGACTCGCAGGCGCTGCGGGTCGAGCTCTGGGGCGACACCATCGAGCGGCTGGTCACGCTCGACCCGCTGCGCGGCACGACGGCGGGGGTCGTGCCGAACGCGCGCATCTATCCGGCCAGCCACTACGTGACGCCCGCGGAGCAGCTGGAGCGGGCGCTCGGCGGCATCCAGGAGGAGCTTCGGGAGCGGCTGGCCTTCTTCCGGACCCGCGGCCGCCTCTTGGAGGCCCAGCGGCTGGAGCAGCGCACGCTCTTCGACATGGAGATGCTGCGGGAGATCGGGTACTGCCACGGGATCGAGAACTACTCCCGCCACCTCTCCGGACGCAAGCCGGGGCAGAACCCGCCCACCCTCATGGATTACCTGCCGAGAGACACCCTCGTCATCATCGACGAGTCGCATGTCACCGTGCCCCAGATCCGCGGCATGTACCCCGGCGACCGCTCGCGGAAGGAGGCGCTGGTGGAATACGGCTTCCGGCTTCCCTCGGCCTTCGACAACCGCCCGCTGACCTTCGACGAGTTCCGGGCGGGCGTGACACAGGTGCTGTACGTCTCAGCGACGCCGGGGGCCTACGAGCTGGAGCTGGCGGGCGCCGTGCGCGAGCCTGGCGGGCGCGCCTGGGCGGGCGGCGCGGTGGCGGAGCAGATCATCCGCCCCACCGGGCTCATGGACCCCAGGATCACCGTGCGCCCGGCTGCCGTCCAGGTGGACGACCTCATGGCCGAGGTGCGGGGGCGGGCCGAGCACGACGAGCGGGTGCTGATCACCACGCTCACCAAGCGCATGGCCGAGGACCTGACCGAGTACTACCAGCAGAACGGCCTGCGCGTGCGCTATCTGCATTCCGACATCGACACGCTGGACCGCGTGGCGGTGATCCGCGACCTGCGGCTCGGCAAGTTCGACGCGCTGGTCGGCATCAACCTGCTGCGCGAGGGTCTGGACCTGCCGGAGGTGTCGCTGGTGGGGATCCTGGATGCCGACAAGGAGGGCTACCTGCGCTCGGCCACCTCCTTGATCCAGACGGCGGGGCGGGCCGCGCGGCACGTCAACGGCGAGGTCCTCATGTACGCTGATCGCGTCACCGGCTCCATGCGGGAGGCCCTGGCCGAGACCGAGCGGCGGCGCGCGGCCCAGGCCGAGTACAACCGCGCCCACGGCATCACGCCGGAGTCCATCAAGAAGTCCATCCGCGAGCTGCTGCAGACCGTGCCCGAGCGGGACTACTACACGGTGGAGATCCCGGAGGGCTCCGGGCCCGGGTGGGAGAACCCCCAGGCCCTGGCCGCCGAGATCGCCGAGCTGGAGGCGGCCATGCGAGAGGCGGCCAAGCGCCTGGACTTCGAGCGGGCCGCCGACCTCCGGGACCGCGTCAAGGCGCTCCGGAAGCTTGACCTCGAGGTCCGGTGAGCCGGTGGGCATCTTCAAGTGGGCGCTGGTACTCTTCGGCAGCCTGACGCTCGGGCTCGCGGTGGTGTCGAAGGTGCTCGGCTTCCTCAACCCGCCGCGCCCGGGCCGGCCCGAGCCGCGCCTGCTGGCCCGGACCCGCCGCGCGCTCCGCTGGTCGGTCCTCTTCCCCGCGCTCCTCGGGCTCGCCATCCTCGCCGCCACGTTGCTGAGGTAGGCGCGCGTGACGCTTCGGGAAAAGGTCGAGCAGGCCCCGGACCGGCCCGGCGTCTACCTCTACGCCGACGCCAGGGGGCAGATCCTCTATGTGGGCAAGGCCGCCTCCCTGCGGAATCGCGTGCGCTCCTACTTCCAGGAGTCCCGCACGCGAGATCCCAAGACGGACGCCCTCGTGGCGCATGTCCGCGACGTGGAGTACATCGTCACGGCCAACGAGCTGGAAGCCCTGATCCTGGAGTCCAACCTGGTCAAGAAGCACCGGCCCCGCTACAACATCATCCTCCGCGACGACAAGCACTACCCCTTCCTCAAGCTCACCACCGGCGAGGACTTCCCCCGGCTCGTGGTGGCCCGCCGGGTGCAGAAGGACGGCGGCGCCTACTACGGCCCCTTCTACCCCGCCACGGCCATGCGGGAGACGCTGCGCCTGGTGCGCCAGCTCTTCCCGCTGCGCACGTGCCGGATCAAGATCGACGGCCAGCTGCCGCGGCCGTGCATCCAGTACTTCATCCACCGGTGCCACGCGCCGTGCGCGGGCCTGGAGACGCGGGAGGCGTACAGGCGGACCGTGGACGCCGTGCAGCGCTTCCTCGAGGGGAAGGACGAGGAGCTGGCCAGGGAGCTGACGCGCGAGATGGAAGCCGCCGCGGCGGCGACCAGGTTCGAGCAGGCCGCGGCCCTGCGCGACCGGATCCAGGCGCTCAACACGGTGCGGGAGCGCCAGAAGATCATCTCGACGGAAGACATGGAACAGGACATCGTGGGGGTGGTGCGCCAGGGATCGGAGGCTTGCGTCCAGATCTTCTTCGTCCGGAAGGGGAGGCTCCTGGGACGGGAGTCGTTCTTCTTCGACCGGGTCTCGGGCTGGACGGACGGGGAGATCCTGTCGGCCTTCGTCCACCAGTTCTACGCCCGTCAGGTCATGCCCCCGCCGGAAATCCTGCTCTCGGCGGAGCTGCCCGACGCGGCCCTCACCGCGGCCTGGCTCGGCCAGAGCCGGGGCGGGCGGGTGGAGCTGTCGACGCCGCAGCGGGGCCGCCGGCGAGAGCTGGTGGCCATGGCCGAGGAGAACGCGGCGCTGGCGCTCCGGACCCACCTCCTGTCCCGGGGGAGCCGCGGGCAGGCGGTGCTGGAGGGGCTCGAGCGGGCGCTGGGCCTGCCGGGGCCGCCCCACCGCATCGAGGCCTTCGACATCTCGACGATCCAGGGCAGCGAGACGGTAGCCTCGATGGTCGTCTGGCAGAGCGGGGACATGAAGAAGGACGAGTACAAGCGCTACAGGATCCGCACCGTGACCGGCACCGACGATCTCGCGTCGATGCGCGAGGTGCTGACGCGGCGCTATGCGAGGGCGCTCGAGACCGCGGCCCCGCTGCCCGACCTGATCCTCCTCGACGGGGGGCGCGGACAGCTGGCGGTCGGCAGCAAGGTGCTCGAGGATCTGGGCCTGGACTATCTGGCCATCGCGGCCCTGGCCAAGCGCGCCGAGGAGGTCTATGTGCCGGACCGGCTCGCCCCGCTCCTCCTGGAGCTGGGATCGCCGGCGCTCCAGACGCTCCAGAAGATCCGGGACGAGGCGCACCGCTTCGCCATCACCTATCACAAGACGCTCCGGCGCCGGCGCACCATCAGCTCCGAGCTCGACCGGATCCCCGGGGTGGGCCCCAGGCTCCGGACCAGCCTGCTCCGGAGCCTCGGCTCGGCCCGCGGGGTGCGCGCGGCGTCCGTGGCCGAGCTGGCGGCGGTGCCGAAAATCACGCCCAGGCTGGCGCAGCGCATCCACGACTTCTTCCGCCCGACCCCGCAGGCCGGGGAACCGGGAAGCGGCTCTGGCAGTTAGACCTGTCGGACCGTACCCGAAAGGAGGTGACGCGGCATGAAGAAGGTGCTCATGGCTCTCGTCATGGTCGCTGTGACGGCGGGACCGGCGCTGGCGTTCCAGTGCCCCTTGCTGATCAAGCAGATCGAGGACGCGACGGCGGGCAAGAGCGACGCCGACTCCGCCAAGGCGAAGGAGCTCGCGGCCGAGGCCAAGTCGCTGCACGCCGCCGGCAAGCACGCCGAGTCGATCGCCAAGGCCGAGGACGCGGCGAAGGCGATCAAGCTGGCCCTCAAGAAGAAGTAGCCCGTTCGCTCCCCCGGGGACCCGGTGAGGGTCCCCGGGGAGCCGTTTCTTGCGTCCTCCTGCTGAGTGTGCTTAACATCAGCCCTGACATGTCCACCGACGATCGGTCCGATCGCTATCCCTTCGCCGAGATCGAGGCCAAGTGGCAGCGGGTGTGGGAGGAGTCCAGGCAGTTCAAGGCCAGCGAGGACCCGAGCCGCCCGAAGTTCTACTGTCTCGAGATGTTCCCGTACCCGTCCGGTCGCATCCACATGGGGCATGTCAGGGTCTATGCCATCGGAGACCTGCTGGCCCGTTACAAGTGGATGCGCGGCTTCAACGTGCTCCACCCCATGGGCTGGGACGCCTTCGGGCTGCCCGCCGAGAACGCCGCCATCAACAACGGCGTGCACCCTGCGGTGTGGACGCACGAGAACATCGCCAACATGCGCAGCCAGCTGCGGCGTATGGGCATCTCCTATGACTGGGACCGCGAGCTGGCCACCTGCGATCCCGCCTACTACCGCTGGGAGCAGCTCATCTTCATCCGCATGTTCGAGCGGGGGCTGGCGTACAAGAAGCGCTCGACCGTGAACTGGTGCCCGGCGTGCCAGACCATCCTGGCCAACGAGCAGGTGGAGGCCGGGCGCTGCTGGCGCTGCGACTCCGAGGTCGGCACCAGGGACATCGAGGCCTGGTTCTTCAAGATCACGCAGTATGCGGACGAGCTCCTCGACTGGTGCGACCGGCTACCGGGCTGGCCCGAACGGGTCATGACCATGCAGCGCAACTGGATCGGCAAGAGCGAGGGGGCCGAGTTCGACCTGCCGGCGGTGGGCCGTCCCCAGCTCAAGATCCGCATCTTCACCACGCGCCCGGACACCTCCTTCGGCATGACGTATGCCGTGCTGGCTCCCGAGCATCCGCTGGTGGACGCGCTGGTGACGGACGGCGTCGAGCGAGCCCGCGTGCAGGCCTTCAGGCAGGAGGTGGCGCGGGAGTCGGAGATCGAGCGCCTGGCTGCGGACCGGCCCAAGCGGGGCCTCAGGCTCAGCGCCAGGGCCCTGAACCCGTTCAATGGCCAGGAGATCCCGCTGTTCCTGGCCGACTACGTGCTCATGGGGTATGGGACCGGCGCCATCATGGCGGTGCCGGGCGAGGACCAGCGGGACTGGGACTTCGCCAAGCAGCACGGGCTGCCCATCATCCCGACGGTGGAGCGGCCGCAGGGCTGGGAGGAGACGCAGGCCTACACCGGGGAGGGCGTGAAGATCAACTCGGGCTTTCTCGACGGGCTCGGCATCGCCCAGGCCAAGCGGCGGGCCATCGACTGGCTCGTGGAGCGCGGGCTGGGCGAGGCGAAGGTGAATTACCGGCTCCGGGACTGGGGGATCAGCCGGCAGCGTTACTGGGGCGCGCCCATCCCGATCCTGCACTGCGCGTCCTGCGGCATGGTCCCCGAGCGCGAGGACCGGCTGCCCGTGGTCCTGCCGGAAGACGTCCAGATCAGCGGCAAGGGGGGCTCGCCGTTGGCGGAGGTGGCCAGCTTCGTCAACGCCGCCTGTCCCCGCTGCGACGGTCGAGCCCGGCGCGAAACCGACACCATGGACACCTTCGTGGAGTCCGCGTGGTACTTCCTGCGCTACTGCTCGCCGCACTACGCGGAGGGGATGTTCGATCCGAAGGCCGCGGCGTACTGGATGCCCGTGGACCAGTACATCGGCGGCATCGAGCACGCGGTCCTCCATCTTCTCTACGCCCGCTTCTACACCAAGGTGCTGCGGGACCTGGGCCTCACGACGGCGGACGAGCCCTTTCGGGCGCTGCTCTCCCAGGGCATGGTCATCAAGGACGGCGCGAAGATGTCGAAGGCCAGGGGCAACGTGGTGGACCCGGACGGGCTGATCCGTCGCTACGGAGCGGACACGGCGCGGCTCTTCTCCCTCTTCGCGGCGCCGCCCGAGAAGGACCTCGACTGGAACGACCGCGGCGTGGAGGGGGCCTCCCGCTTCCTCAACCGCCTCTGGCGCTTCGTCCACGCGCACGCGGAGGAGCTGCGCGCGGCGCTCCCGAGGGGCGAGGCGGGGCTGTCGCCCGCGGGCCGCGTCTTCCGGCGCAGCATCCACGAGGCCATCCAGCGCGTCACCCAGGACATCGAGAGGGACTTCCACTTCAACACGGCGATCAGCGCCATCATGGAGCTGGTGAACGCCCTCGGCGACTTCGAGCGCGAGTCCATGGACACGGTGAGCCGGGAGGAGCGGCAGGGGTTGCTGCGCGAGGCCGTGGAGACCACGCTCCTCCTCCTGGGGCCCGTGTGTCCCCACATCAGCGAGGAGCTGTGGGCGGCGCTGGGCCACTCCGAGAGCCTGTTCGGGCAGCCGTGGCCCACGCCGGAGGCGGCGGCGCTCAGGCGCGAGGAGGTGGAGATCGTCGTCCAGGTGGACGGCCGGGTGCGCGGCCGCGTCACGGTGGACGTCTCGGCGCCGGAGCAGGAGGTGCAGGACCGGGCGCTGGCCGACGCGAAGGTGCGCTCGTGGCTCAGCGGTCGCGAGGTCGCCAAGGTCGTGGTGGTCCCGGGGCGCCTCGTGAACGTCGTGACGCGCTGATGCCCCGGCCGCCGCGGCGGCGCGCCGGGCGTGGCCCCTGGCTTCCCGTGGCGGGCGCCCTCCTGGTAGGACTCCTGCTGGGCGGCTGCGGCTACAGCCTCCGCGGGAACCTGCCGCCCCACATCAGGACGGTTGCCGTTCCCACCTTCCAGAACACGACGCAGGAGTCCGGGGTGGAGAACACGGTCACCGCGGCCGTGGTCAGCGCCTTCGCGAGCAGCGGCAAGCTCAGGGTGGTCTCGCCGGAGGAGGCGGATGCGATCCTGGAAGGGGAGATCGTCGGCTACCAGATCCAGTCCATCGCCGTGGACCGGACGCTCAACGTGCGCGAGTACCGGCTGCTGGTGACCCTGAACATCCGGTTCCGGGACGTCCGCAAGGGCGAGATGCTCTGGCGCCAGGAGGGGCTGCAGGAAAAGGCCGACTTCCGCGTCCCGGGACAGGTGTCCGCGACGATCAGCCGCGAGGAGGCCGCCGTGCGGGAGGCGGCCGTGGACATCGGCCGGAAGATCGTGAACCTGGTGGTGGACCGCTTCTAGTGGACTACGCGGCGTTCATGAGGGCGGTGGGATCGGGGCGCACGCCGCCCGTGGTCCTGCTGCACGGCCCCGAGCCGCTCCTGCTGGACGATGCCGTCGCCGCTGTCACGCTTGCGCTCTTCCCCGACCCCTCACTGGCGGCCCTCTCGCGGGAGGTTCTCGAGGCGAAGGAGGCGGGGGTCGAAGAGATCCTCCGCTCGGCGCTCACGCTCCCGTGCCTCACGCCGTCGCGGCTCGTGGTGGTCCGCGGGGCCGATGGCCTGCCCGCCCGGCAGGCGGAGCCGCTCGCCGCGTACTGCAAGGCACCCAATCCCTCCACCGTGCTCCTGCTGCTCGCCGACGAGACACTCCCGGCAAGCCACTGGCTGCTCCGGCTGCCGCCGCCC
>MGBV01000262.1:42143-46266 GCA_001788415.1 Candidatus Rokubacteria bacterium GWC2_70_16
CGGGCTTCGAGCTGGAGGAGGACGCGGGAGCCCTGCTGGTGGAGCTGACCGGCGAGGATCTCGGGGCACTCGTGGGCGAGGTGGAGAAGGCCGCGCTGGCCGGCGGCCCCGAGAACCGTCGCGTCGGTGTCGCCGAGGTGCAGGCCGTGGTGGGCGAGCACCGACTGCGGGATGTCTTCGAGCTGACCGACGCCCTGGCGGCTCGCGACCTCGGGCGGGCCCTCGGCGTGCTCGCCTCGCTCCTCCAGGCGGGGGACGAGCCGCTGGCCGTGCTCGGGATGCTGGCGCGGGAAGCCCGCGCCACCTGGCAGGCGCAGGAGTGGCTCCGCGCGGGGCGAAGCCCCGACGAGATCGTCCGGGCGCTCCGCCGCCCGCAGGCGGCAGCGGCGGCGCTCGTGCGGCTGGCGCGCACGCTGCCGCCGCGAGCGGGCAGCCGCCGGCTGGCGCGCTGCTGGGACGTGGAGCGCCGGCTGAAGCTCGGCGCCCCGCCCCGCCCCGAGTTGTCGCTGCTCATCGCGGATCTGTGCGCGGCCTAGCCCGCGCTCTTCAGGAACTCGCGCGTGGCCCCGCGCGAGCCGCCGGGGCCCGGGGCGGGCTCGCCGTCGTCCTCCTGAACCTGTGTGCCGCCGCTCCGGCGGCCGCCGAGCTGACGGCCGGGGCGGCGTCCGTGGAGGTGGCGCTGCCCAGCGGGACGCCGCTCGCGGGCTATGGCGGCTTCCCCCGTCGCGCGTGGATCCCGGACGTGATCGACCGCCGCCCCCACGCGTTCTGGCTCAAGCCTTCCGAGGGGGTCCACGACCCGCTCATGGTGCGCGCGCTGGAGCTTGCCTCCGGGGAGACGCGGGTGCTCTGGCTGGCCGTGGACCTGGTCGGCATCGACCCGAGCCTGGTGGGCGAGCTGCGCGAGCGCCTGGACCGGGCGGGGCAAGGCCCCTCGGCGCTCATCGTCTCCGCCTCGCACACGCACTCGGGACCCGGCGCCTTCGCCCACTCGGCGCTCTTCGGCTTCCTGGCCATCGATCGTCCGTCGGCCGGCGTGAGAGCGCGCATCCTCGACGGGCTCGCCCGCGCGGCCCAGGAAGCGCATGCCCGCCGGGTGCCGGCGCTGGTGGGCGCGGGGCGAGCCCGGGTGACCGGTGTCGCGAAGAGCCGCCTTCGGGCGCCGCTGGATCCGGAACTGGGCGTCCTCAAGGTCGTGTCGCGGGAAGGCCGGCCGGTGGCGCTCCTGTGGAACTACGCCGTACACGGCACGGCCCTGGGGAAGGACAACTTCCTGCTCTCCGGCGACCTCATGGCCGAGGCCTCGGCCCGGATCGAGCGCGCCCTCGAGGCCCCGGCGCTGTTCGTCAATGGAGCCGTGGGGGATGTGAGCCCGGCCCGGCGGGGCCGGGAGGGCGCGCGGAGCATGGGCGAGGCCCTCGCGGGAGGCGCGCTCGGCGCCTGGGGGCAGATCAAGGTGGAGCCCGACGCCCGCCTGGCGGCCATGACCGAGCGGGTCGGCGTGGGCGCTCCCGCGCTGCGCATCAGGAACTGCGTGGGGCGATGGGTGCCGCGGTGGCTCAGCCTCGGGCTGGGGTGGGCGCTGCCCCGCTCGTCCGAGATGGTGGCGGTGGCCGTGGGGCGGTCGGCCTGGGTGACGGTCCCCGGTGAGCTGGAGACCCGGCTCGGACTCACGCTCAAGGCCGCGGTCCCGCGGCCGCTGGAGCACGTCTTCGTGGCCGGGGTGTCCAACGACTATCTGGGGTACTTCCTGACGGCGGCGGCCTACGACCGGCCAAGCTACATCGCGTGCGGCAGCCTCTACGGCGAAGGCAGCGGGGAAGCGATGAGCGCCACCGCGGCGGCTCTCCTCAGCCGCCTCGCCGCGTCACTCAGCCCCGAAGCTCCGGTTGCATCGGCGCCCCGATGAGCCCGTCAGGGCGAAGAGGCCCAACTGCAACGCGAAGTCATCCACGTTCAAGCTACGTGGTCCAAGCGCCAGAGGCGCGAAGAGGCCCCACCGCCAAACCGAAGTCATCCACGTTCAAGCAACGTGGTCAACGCCCCGAAGGGCCGAAGAGGCCGAACCGCAGCGCGAGGTTCTTCACGTTCAGGCAACATGGGCAAACCGCCGCAGGCGCGACGAGGCCCCGGTTGCATCGGCGCCCCGATGAGCCCGTCAGGGCGAAGAGGCCAAACCGCAGAACCGAAGTCATCCACATTCAGGCGAGAAGAAGATGAGGCCCCACCGCCGAACCGAAGTCATCCACATTCAGGCGAGAAGAAGAACAAGAAGAAAAACATGAACCCGGCCGGGCTACTTGACGCTGCGAAGGCTGCGGGCGAGCGCGGACTTCTTGCGAGCGGCGGTGTTCCGATGCAGGACGCCCTGGGTGACGGCCTTGTCCAGCGTGCGGAGAGCTTCGCGGACCGCCGCGGCGGCAGCCGCCGGCTGGCTCTCCAGCGCGGTCGAGGCGCTCTTGAGAACCGACCGGATCTTGCTGCGCGCCGCGCGGTTACGCTGGCGGCGCCTCTCGTTCTGCTTCGTCCGCTTGACAGCGGATCGGGTGTTGGCCACTGGAGCACTCCTTCTCGGTGTTGGCGTCTATGTGGGCCGTAGGCAAGGCCTGACGTTACCGTCCGGCCAAAGGCGTGTCAAGGAGTTTGTCCTCGTGAGCGACTCCCAGAAGGACGTGCACGCCTCCGTGGTGAGCGCGGTGGGGAGCATCGGGCTCGCCACCCTGGCGAGCCGGGTCCTGGGCTACACCCGCGACATGGTGGTGGCCCGCGCGTTCGGCGCCGGCCCCGTCACGGACGCCTTCTTCGTGGCCTTCAGGATTCCCAACCTGCTGCGCCGGCTTCTCGCCGAGGGCGCGCTGTCCACGGCCATCATCCCGGTCTTCACCGCCTATCTCACGCGCGAGAGCGCACCCGTGGTGGCGCGGATGCTGCGCGCGGTGGCGGGGGCGGGCACCCTCACCCTGTGCGCCGTGTCCGTGCTGGGCGTCGTGGCGGCACCGTGGATCGTCACGGTCATGGCGCCGGGCTGGGCGGCGGATCCGCCGCTGCTGGCGCTCGCGGCGCGGCTCACCCGCGTCATGTTCCCGTACATCCTCCTGGTGGGGCTCGCGGCGCTGGCGGCCGGGATCCTCAACGCCCATCACCGCTTCTTCACCGCCGCGCTGGGGCCGGCGGTGCTGAACCTCGGCATGATCGGGGCCGTGCTGCTGCTCGCCGCGCGCGTGGACCCACCGATCCTCTCGCTGGCGCTCGGCGTCCTGATCGGCGGGGTCGGGCAGCTGCTGGTGCAGCTGCCGGAGGTGAAGCGCCTGGGGTTGCCCCTGTGCCCGTCAGCGGAGTGGTCGCACCCGGCGCTGCGGACCATCGCGCGCCGCCTGGCACCGGCTGCCTTCGGCCTCGCGGCGGTCCAGATCACGGTGGTGGTGAACACGCTGCTCGCCTCCCTCTTGCCGGCCGGCAGCGTCTCGTACCTCTACTACGCCGACCGCGTCATGGAGTTCCCGCTGGGCGTCTTCGGCATCGCCCTGGCAACGGCCGCGCTGCCGAGCATGGCGGCCCAGGCGGCCCGGGGAGACCACCGCGCTCTCGGAGACACGGTGAACTTCTCGTTGCGGCTGGCGGCGTTCATCGCGGTGCCCGCCGCGGTGGGCCTCATCGCGCTCGGGGCGCCCATCGTCGGGCTCCTCTTCCAGCGGGGCCGCTTCGGACCTGAGGAGGCGGCCGCCACGACGCTGGCGCTGATGGGGTACGCAGTGGGCCTGCCGGCTTTCTCCGCGACCCGCATCGCGGCGCAGACCTTCTATGCGCTGGGGGACACGCGCACGCCGGTCCTCTTGGGGTTCGTGTCGGTGGCCGCCAACGTGGCGCTGGCGCTGGGACTCATGTGGCCCCTCGGGCATGCGGGGCTCGCGCTGGCCTCCTCGCTCTCCTCCTATGTGAACCTGCTGGGCCTCGGCTGGCGACTCAGGGTCAGGCTGGGCCCCATCGGGGGGCGCCGCATGGCGGTGTCCCTGGCCCGCACGCTGGGGGCCTCGGTCGGGCTCTTCCTCTTGTGCGTCTGGCTCGCTCCGGCCTGGGATGGCTCGCTCCGGGCGGCGGCGTGGACGGCCGTGGCCATCGGCGG
>MGBV01000262.1:46272-75012 GCA_001788415.1 Candidatus Rokubacteria bacterium GWC2_70_16
GCTGGCCTACGCGGCGGCGGCCCTGGCGCTGCGGGCGCCCGAGCTCACGGCGCTCCTCGGAATGGCGCGCCGCCGGGGCCAAACCTTGCCCGGTACGCGGGGAGGGTGATAGACTTCGTCATGCCCGCCGAGCTTGCTGGAGACGCCCCGGTGGTGGCCAGGCAGACGGATCAGAGCCACCGCCGGGGCGTCGCTGCGTCCGGTCTCAGCGCGACCAGCGCCAGGGGCTGGTGATGGATCCGGTGGTCGGCTTCCTCGAGGCCCTCCAGCTGGAGCGGGGGGCCCCCGACAATACCGTCTCCGCCTACCGGCGCGACCTGGCCGACTTCCACCGCTTCCTGGACCGCAGCGGGCGGAGCCTGCGTGCGGTGGCGCTGCGCGATCTCGCCGACTACGTGATGTCCCTCAGGCGCCGCGGGCTCGGCGCGCGGACGGTGGCGCGCCGCCTCTCGGCGGTGCGGGGGCTCTATCGCTTCCTGGCGGCCGCGGGCGGGATCGTCCGCGATCCCACCGAGCACCTGGAGAGCCCGAGGGCGCCGCGCCGGCTGCCGAGGACGCTGTCCGTCGAGGACGCGGCGGCCGTGGTCGAGACGCCGGACACGACGCGGCCGGAGGGGCTCAGGGACCGGGCGCTGCTGGAATTGCTCTACGCCTCGGGCATGCGCGCCTCCGAGGCGCTGGGGCTCAGGGTCGAGGACCTCAACCTCACCGCCGGGTACGTGGTGTGCACGGGCAAGGGGAGCCGCCAGCGGCTGGTGCCCGTCGGGGCCCAGGCGCTGCGCTGGGTCCGGCTCTACCTCAACACGGCGCGGAGCCGGTTCGTGCGGCGCTCGGATCCCGGCACGCTGTTCCTCAGCCGGCTGGGACGGCCGCTGTCCCGCCAGTCGGTGTGGGGGGTCCTCAAGCGCGCGGCGCGCCGCGCGGGCATCCGGGTCGCGGTGTCGCCGCATACGCTGCGGCACTGCTTCGCCAGCCACCTCCTCGAGCGCGGCGCCGATCTCCGCTCCGTCCAGGCCATGCTGGGACACGCCGACATCTCGACGACACAGATCTACACGCATCTGCCCTCGAGCGTGGTCCACGAGATGTACCGGAAGTTCCACCCGCGCGCCCGCCGCGCGCCCGCGCTCAGTGCGCGAGGCTAGGGCGGTGGCCAGGCCGGGGGCGCTGTACCCGCAGGTGGATCCGGGGGCGGCCGGGTTCATGGACCGCCGCCTGCTCGCCTGCTCGCCGCATCTGGCGGTGGGGCGGGCGCTGGCGCTCGCCGCGGCGGCCGATGCCCAGGCGCTCGTCGTCGGCGCGCGGTCGGTGGTGAGGCGGGAGGACCTGGCGCGCGCCGCGGCCTGGGGGCTCCAGCGGGTTCCGGTGGGCCGCCTCTCCTGGGAGGGGCTTCCGGTCATCGCCCCGTCGACGCCGGAGGTCGCCGTGAGACAGCTCCTGATGGCCGGCGCGCCCATGGTCCTCGTGAGGCAGAGCCGGCGCGCGCTCGGGGTCATTCCCCGCCCGGTCGGGGAGTGGACGCTCCCGGGGCTGTCCATCGCCCACCGGCTGGAGCACGCCACCGACCCCGCGAGGGACGCATGCGTCTGGCTGCTCAGGCTGGCGGGGAAGGTGGGCGAGACGCAGGGCGCGGTGGTGTGGGCTGTGGGCGGCTTCGTCCGCGACGTGCTGCTCGAGCGGGCCGCCCTCGACCTGGACCTCGTGGTGGAGGGCGACGGGCCGGCCTTCGCGCGACGGCTCGCCGATGAGATTCGCGGGCGGGCGGTGGTGCACGCGGCCTTCGGCACGGCCTCCATCGAGGGGGGCGCCACCGCCGGGGGAACGGCGCTGCCGAGGATCGACGTGGCCACGGCGCGCCGGGAGCGCTACCGCGCCCCGGGCGCGCTCCCCGCCGTCGCGCCGGCTCCGCTCCGGGAGGACCTCGCCCGGCGCGATTTCTCGGTCAACGCCATCGCCATGGCGCTGGGACCCGCGCTGTTCGGGCGGCTCGTGGATCCGCTCGGGGCTGTCCGCGACCTGGACCGCCGTCAGCTCCGCGTCCTGCACCCGCTCTCCTTCGTGGAGGACCCGACGCGCATCTTCCGCGCCGCGCGCTACGCCGCGAGGCTCGGCCTGGGGCTCGATGCGGGCACGCGCCGCGCGCTGGCGCTCGCCCTGGCGGTGGGCGGCTACCCGGCCCTGTCGGGTCAACGTCTCGTCGCCGAGCTCGACCTCATCGTGGGGGAGCCGGCCGGGTGGGGGGCGCTTGCGCTGCTCCTCCGGTGGGGCGCGCTCAGGGTGTGGGATCCGGGGTACCGGAGACCGGCGCGGGGGCGGGAGCGGCTGCGGGAGACCCGCCGGCTCTGCCAGTGGCAGGCGGCGCGCGCCTTCCTGCCCCCGCCCTCCGACACGGCGCTGCTGGGGCTCCTCGTGGACCAGCGGGCCGCGGTCGCGCGCCAGTGTGTGGCCCGCCTGGCCATCACGGGCACCCGCGCCGAGCGGCTGGCGGCTGCGCCGGCCGGCGGCCGCAGGCTCGGCCTTGCGCTCGAGGCGCCGCGGCGGCCCGCGAGCGAGGTCGCCCGGGCGCTCCGGGACGCGCATCCGGAAACGGTGGCGGCGGCGTGGCTGGCCGGGGGCGCGCGCGCCCGTCGCCGGACGCGATGGTTCCTCACGCGCGGCCATGCGGTGCGGCCGCTGATGACGGCGGCCGAGGTGATGGCGGCGGGGGTGCCGCAGGGCCCACAGGTGGGGCAATGCCTGCGGGCGCTGCGCGACCTCAGGCTCGACGGGCGGATCAGGGCCCGGCCGCAGGAGCAGCGATTCGTCGCGCAGTGGAGAGGCCGTCAGAAAGGAGGCGCGAAGTGACGCCGAAATTCGTGTTCGTGACCGGCGGGGTCATCTCGTCCCTGGGCAAGGGGCTCGCGGCCGCGTCCATCGGGTCGCTCCTTGAGGCGCGCGGGTTCCGGGTCACCCTCCAGAAGCTGGACCCGTACATCAACGTGGACGCCGGCACCATGAGCCCCTATCAGCACGGCGAGGTCTACGTCACCGACGACGGGGGCGAGACCGACCTGGACCTGGGGCACTACGAGCGCTTCACCTCCGCGCGCATGACCCGCGCCAACAACGTCACCGCGGGAAAGGTGTACGGCGCCGTGATCGAGAAGGAGCGGCGCGGCGACTACCTCGGGCGCACCGTGCAGGTCATCCCCCACATCACGGACGAGATCAAGGCCTCGATCCGCAAGGTGGCCACGGGGGTGGACGTGGTGATCGTGGAGATCGGCGGCACCGTCGGCGACATCGAGGGGCTCCCCTTCCTCGAGGCGGTGCGCCAGTTCAAGAAGGACGTCGGGAAGGACAACGTCATCTACGTGCACCTGACCCTGGTGCCGTTCATCCAGGCGGCGGCGGAGCTCAAGACCAAGGCCACGCAGCACTCGGTGAAGGAGCTGCGCGCCATCGGGATCCAGCCCGACGTGCTCCTCTGCCGGACCGACAAGGAGCACCCGCTCACCCCGTCCATCAAGTCCAAGATCGCGCTCTTCTGCGACGTGGAGGAGGAGGCGGTGATCGCGGCGCGGGACGTGGACACCATCTACGAGGTGCCGCTGGCCTTCCACGAGCAGGGGCTCGACGAGAGCATCGGGAAGCTCCTGGGCCTCCCACCGCGGCCCGCGGATCTCGGCCGGTGGGAGGAGATCGTGCGGCGCATCAAGGCGCCGCGCCACCGCGTGCGGATCGGCATCGTGGGGAAGTACATCGAGGTGAAGGACTCCTACAAGAGCCTCTCCGAGGCGCTCTGCCACGGCGGGATCGCCAACGAGGCGGCGGTGGACGTGGTGTGGCTGGACGCCGAGCGCCTCGAGCGCGAGGGGCTGCACGGGCACGTGCAGGGGCTGGACGGGATCCTCGTGCCCGGCGGGTTCGGCGATCGCGGCATCGAGGGGAAGATCCAGGCCATCCGCCACGCGCGCGAGGAGAGGGTGCCGTTCTTCGGGATCTGCCTCGGCATGCAGTGCGCGGTCATCGAGTACGCGCGCCACGTGTGCGGGCTCAGCGGCGCCAACTCCACCGAGTTCGACCCGGCCCCGCCCCACAACGTCATCGATCTCCTCCCGGAGCAGCGCGGGGTCACCGCCAAGGGCGGGACCATGCGGCTGGGCCTCTACCCCATCGTGCTCGGGGAGGGGAGCCGGGCCTCCAGGGCCTACGGCCAGGGCGCCATCCGGGAGCGCCACCGGCACCGCTACGAGGTCAACAACGAGTACTTGGGGGCGCTCCAGGACCAGGGGCTGCGCATCTCGGGGGTCTGGCCGGAGAAGCAGCTCGTGGAGATTGTGGAGCTGCCGGATCATCCGTGGTTCGTGGCCGGGCAGTTCCACCCCGAGTTCCGGTCCCGGCCCTGGGAGCCCCATCCGCTCTTCGCCGCCTTCATCCAGGCGGCGCTGGGCCACCAGGCGAGCGCCTGACGGTGACCGATCCGCTCCTATCGCCTCTCGCCCCGGCGGGCCCCACGCGCGCCGTCCGGATCGGGGGAATCACCATCGGCGGCGGCGCACCCCTGGCGCTGATCGGCGGGCCATGCGCCATCGAGAGCGAGAGCCACGCGCTCATGGTGGCGGAGCGCCTCGCGCGCATCACCGGCGCCGCGCGCGTGCCCTTCGTCTACAAGTCCTCCTACGACAAGGCCAACCGCTCCTCGATGGACTCCTACCGCGGGCCCGGGCTCAAGGAGGGGCTGCGCATCCTGCGGCGGGTGAGGCAGGAGACGGGGCTGGCCGTGCTCTCCGACGTCCACGGCCTCTCCGAGGTGGACGCCGCGGCGGAGGTGCTGGACGCCCTCCAGGTGCCGGCCTTCCTCTGCCGGCAAACCGACCTGCTGCTCGCCTGCGGCCGGACGGGCAAGCCGGTCAACGTGAAGAAGGGCCAGTTCCTCGCCCCGCGGGACATGGGCAACGTGGTGGCGAAGCTCCGCTCCACGGGCAACGAGGGGATCCTCCTCACCGAGCGCGGCACGAGCTTCGGCTACAATAATCTCGTGGTGGACTTCCGCGGGCTCCCCATCATGCGCGCGCTGGGCTACCCGGTGGTGTTCGACGCCACCCACTCGGTGCAGCTGCCGGGCGGGCTCTCCCAGCGCTCGGGCGGCGAGCGGCAGTACGTGCCGCAGCTGGCGCGCGCCGCCGTCGCGGTGGGAGTGGACGCGCTCTTCCTCGAGGTGCACGAGGACCCCGACCGGACGCTGCCCGACGGGCGCGCCCTCTCCGATGGCCCCAACATGCTCCGCCTCGACGACCTGCCGCGGCTCCTGGCCGAGATCGGCGCCATGCAGGCCGGGCTCGGCCCGTCATGATCGGAGGCGCCTGATGGACAGGGCGAGACTCCTGAGCCTTGCGGATCGAGTCCTGCGCATCGAGGCCTCTGGCATCCTCGCCCTCTGCGCGAGACTCGACGAGAGGTTCCTGGCCGCGGTCGAGCTGCTCCACGGCTGTCGCGGGCGCGTGATCGTCACGGGCATGGGCAAGTCCGGCCATATCGGGCGGAAGGTCGCCGCGACACTGGCGAGCACGGGCACCCCGGCCTACTTCCTCCATCCCGCCGAGGGCGTGCACGGGGATGCCGGGATGATGGCGCGGGAGGACGTGGTGCTGGCACTGTCCAATTCCGGGGAGACGGACGAGCTCCTGGCCGTCCTCCCGTTGCTGAAGCGCCTGGCCGTGCCGCTGATCCTGCTCACGGGCGACCCGTCCTCCACCCTCGCCCGCCAGTCCGATGTGGTGCTGGACGTGGGCGTGAGCGAGGAGGCCTGCCCCATGAACCTGGCCCCCACCTCGAGCACGACGGCCGCGCTGGCCATGGGGGATGCGCTGGCCATGGCGCTGCTCGATCTGCGCGGGCTGCGTCCCGAGGACTACGCCGCGCTCCACCCGGCGGGGAGCCTCGGCTGGAAGGCCCTGTTCAAGGTAGGCGACCTCATGCACGTCGGCGAGGCGGTCCCGGTGGTCCTCGAGACCAGCACCATGAAGGAGGCCATCGCCGAGATGACCGCCAAGCGACTCGGGATGACGACGGTGGTGGACGGCCAGGGCCGGCTCAGGGGCGTGATCACCGACGGGGACCTGCGGCGCCAGCAACTGGCCGGCGGCTCCCTCCTGGAGCGAGCCTGCGCCCAGTGCATGACGGGCAACCCCAAGCGGATCGGCGCCGACGACTTGGCCGCGAAGGCGCTCTCGGTGATGGAGGCGCACGCCATCACGAGCCTGGTGATCGCGGACGAGGCCGAGCGGCCTGCCGGGGTCATCCACCTGCACGACATCCTCCGCGCCAAGATCGTGTGAGGACCCCCGCGACCCGCGCCGCGCGCATCCGGCTCCTCGTCCTCGACGTGGACGGCGTGCTCACCGACGGGGGGCTCCTCTACGGCGTGGGCGGCGAGGAGATCAAGCGCTTCGACGTGCATGATGGATGGGCGCTGGCCGCGGCCGGCCGCGCCGGGCTCGAGGTGGCCGTCATCTCCGGGCGGGCCTCGGGGGCGGTGACGCGCCGGATGGCCGAGCTCGGCATCCGCGAGGTCCACCAGGGAGTCGGCGACAAGCCTGAGCGCCTGGCGCAGCTGATGGCGCGTCTGGCCGTCAAGCCGGCCGAGGTCGCGATGATGGGCGACGACCTGCCGGACCTGCCTGTCATGAAGACGGTGGGGCTCGCGCTGGCGCCCGCCAATGCCGTCCCCGAGGTCCGACGCGCCGCCCACTGGGTCTCGCGCCGGCGCGGGGGCGAGGGCTGCGTGAGAGAGGCTATCGAGATGATCCTCCGCGCCCGGAGGGCCTGGCCCCCACCGGACCCCGGCAGCCGCTGAGGGTCTCCGGCGGCCTTTCTTCATTGCCCCGCTAGAGGGGCTGTGCTAGCGTGGTACTGAAATTGCATACCCAGCGATTCTCGCGCTTCATCCTGGTCGGCGTGGTGCTGTTCGTGGCCGTCATGGCCACCGTCCTCGTCGTGAGGGGGCGGGCAGCCAGGACCCAGAAGGCCGAGGTCATCTCCACGAAGGCCGAGTACCGCATCAAGCAGGTGCACTTGCAGGAGGAGGCGCGGGGCGGGGTGCGCTGGCAGCTGGAGGCGGACCAGGCGGAGGCCTACGAGCAGTCGGGGAAGACCACGCTCCGCAAGGTGAGGATCAGGATCGAGGAGCCGGAACGGAGCTGGACGGTGACGGGCGACGAGGGCGAGCTGGCGCAGGGCACGAAGGACGTCGAGATCAGGGGGAACGTGGTGCTGATCTCGAGCGACGGGCTCCGGTTGGAGACGGCGCGGCTACGCTGGGACGCCGCCAGGCGGCGCGCCTGGAGCGATGACCCCGTGACGGTGTTCCGCCGGGGCGCGGTCGTTCGGGGCCAGGGGCTCGAGGCGCGCGTCGGCGAGCAGACGGAGATCAAGGGGCGCGTCCGGGCAACGCTCGGCAAGGGCGCCGTCGAGCCACCGGCCGCCCCGGCGCCGGGAGCCCCACGGTGAGGCGGGCGCTGGGAGTCCTGGCGGCGTGCCTCGTGCTGGCCGGGCTCGCCCCGGTAGAGGTCGGGGCGCAGCAGGGGTCGCAGGGCCGCCGGCGACCCGCCCAGGAGGCGACGCCTCGGCAGAGCCCGAGCAAGCCGGCCCAGCCCGACCCCGCGGCGGCCAGGCGGAAGGGCGACGACAAGGGCGCCCCGGTGACCGTGGACGCCGACCGCCTGGAGTCCATGCAGAAGGAGGGGCTCGTCATCTTCACCGGCAACGTGATCGCCCGCCAGAACAACTCCACGCAGTACGCCGACCGGATGGAGGTGTATCTGGACGCGAGCGGCGACCGCATCGTGCGCACCGTCTCCACCGGGAGCGTCCGGATCATCACGAAGGACTGTCGCACCGGCATGGCCAGGCGCGCCGAGTACCATGACGCCGAGCAGCGCGTGGTGCTCATCGGGGATGCGCGGGTGTGGCAGGAGGAGAACGTCGTGACCGGGGAGCGGATCACGATCTTCCTCGCCGAGGACCGCAGCGTGGTGGAAGGGGGCAGGCAGGAGCGCGTGAAGGCCGTCTTCTACCCGAAGCGCGAGGGCGCGCAGGGCGGCGAGGCCAGGTCGGCTCCCGGGGCTCCGTGCCGGTGAGGCCATGGAGGGGTTGATCGCGCAAGGTCTGGTGAAGCGCTTCCGCCACCGCCTCGTGGTGGACCGCGTCAGCCTCGACATACACCGCGGCGAGGTGGTGGGCCTGCTGGGCCCCAACGGGGCGGGCAAGACGACCTCGTTCTACATGATCGTCGGCCTCCTCAGGCCCGAGGGCGGGCGCATCTTCCTCGAGGGCCAGGAGATCACCGATCTGCCGATGTACCTGCGCTGCCGGATGGGCATGGGGTACCTCCCCCAGGAGTCCTCGGTGTTCCGCAAGCTCACGGTGGAGGAGAACCTGCTGGCCATCCTCGAGACCCTGGACCTGTCGGTCCAGGAGCGCGCGGCCCGGCTGCGGGTCCTGCTCGCCGAGCTCGACCTCACCCCGCTGGCGCGACACAAGGCCTACACCCTCTCGGGCGGCGAGCGAAGGCGGCTGGAGATCACGCGGGCGCTGGTCACGAGCCCCCGCTACCTCCTGCTCGACGAGCCCTTCACGGGGATCGATCCCATCGCCATCGGGGATATCCAGGAGATCGTCGCGCGGCTCAAGGAGCGGGGGATCGGCGTCCTCATCACCGACCACAACGTGCGGGAGACGCTGGCCATCACCGACCGGGCGTACATCCTCTATCACGGCAAGATCCTGGCCTCGGGGACCGCCGCGGAGCTGGCCGGCAACCCCAGGGCCCGCGAGATCTACCTCGGGGAGAAGTTCTCGCTGTGACGACGCGGCGGAGCGCCTGACCCATGCGCCTCGGCCTCCGGCTGACACAGCGGGTGGTGATGACGCCGCTGCTGCAGCAGGCGATCCAGCTCCTGCAGCTCTCGACGCTGGAGCTGAAGGAGGTGGTCGAGCAGGAGCTGCGCGACAACCCGATGCTCGAGGAGGTGCCCACGGAGGGGACGGACGCCAGCGCGGAGCCGCCGTCCGAGGACCTCGCGGATGCCCCCCCCGGTCCGACGACGAACGAGCCTGCGCCGAAGGAAGCCAGCTCGGTGGCCGAGGAGCGCACCGACGACCTGCCGTTCGACCTCACCTCGGCCGTCTTCGACCAGTCCGACGAGCGGACGCCGGTCTCCACGGAGGAGCGGGACGAGCTGCCGTTCGAGAACCTGGGGCGCGGCGACATCTCCTTGGCCGAGCACCTCGCCGAGCAGCTGCGACTCGCCACGGCCGACCCGGACGAGGTGGGGATCGGCGAGGCCATCATCGGCAATCTCGACGAGGACGGCTACCTGCGGGCCGAGGTCGCGGAGATCGCCGAGCTGATGGGACGGCCCGCCGCGCTGGTGGAGAGGATGCTGGCCCTGATCCAGACCTTCGATCCCCCCGGGATCGCCGCGCGGAGCATCCAGGAGTGCCTGCTCCTGCAGCTCCGGGCCGACGCCGAGCCCGATCCGGTCTCCGTGGAGATCGTGGAGCGCCACATGGCGGACCTCGAGCGGCGCCGCTACGCCGACATCGCGCGCGCGCTCAAGCTCCCGCTGGACCGCATCATGGAGTCCATCGAGGAGATCCAGGGGCTCGAGCCGAAGCCCGGCCGGCGGTTCGCGCCGGCCGACCAGCGCTACATCGCGCCCGACGTGACCATCGAGAAGCTCGGCGGCGACTACATCGTGGTCCTCAACGAGGACGGCATCCCGCGGCTGCGCGTCAACGCGCTCTACCGGTCGCTCTTGCGGGGCTCGGCGGGGGAGGACAAGCAGTTCGTGGAGCAGAAGCTCCGCTCGGCCGTGTGGCTCATCAAGAGCGTGGAGCAGCGGCAGCGGACGCTCCGCAAGGTCGCCACGAGCCTGGTGAAGTTCCAGCGGGACTTCCTCGACAAGGGGCTCCCGTACCTGCGCCCGCTGGCGCTCCGGGACGTGGGCGAGGACATCGGCATGCACGAGTCCACGATCAGCCGGGTCACGACGAACAAGTACGTGCAGACGCCCCAGGGGCTGTTCGAGCTCAAGTACTTCTTCCACAGCGGCATCGCGTCCACCAGCGGGGAGGTGGTCTCCTCGGTGTCGGTGAAGAAGATGATCCACGACATGGTCGTGGCCGAGGACCAGGGCAAGCCGCTCTCCGACCAGGATGTCGCCCGCGAGCTGCACGCCAAGGGGCTGACGATCGCACGCCGGACCGTGGCCAAGTACCGGGAGGAGCTGGGGCTCCTCCCCTCGCACCACCGTCGCCTCGCGCCCCGGAAGCGGTAGCGCGGAGACAGGGGCATGGACGTGATCATCAGCACGCGGGGGCTCACCGTCTCGACGACGTACAAGGACGCGCTCACGCGGCGGCTCGACAAGCTGGCGCGGCTCCTGCCCAAGCTCACCGAGGCGAAGATCGTGCTCTCCAAGGAGAAGCACCGCCGCACGGCGGCGCTGACGCTGGCGGGGAAGCACCGCACCTTCCGCAGCGAGGAAACCGCCGAGGATCTGTCGGTGGCGGTGGACCTGGCGATCGCGGCGCTGACGCGCCAGGTGCGCGAGACCAAGGACCGCGTGCGGAGCCACAGCAAGGGCCGGCGGCCGCCGCCGGCGGCCGCGCCCGCGCGCGAGGCGGTGGCGCCGGCGCCCGAGGGGGAGCTGGTGGTGCGCCGCGTGGCCGCCAAGCCCATGTCCGTGGAGGAGGCCGTCGAGCAGCTGGAGCTCCGCCGGGACCAGTTCCTGGTCTTCACCAATGCCGGGACCGACTCGGTGAACGTGCTCTACCGCCGGAAGAGCGGAGGACTCGGGCTCATCGAGCCCGTGGCGTGACGGGCGTGCACCCCCCCGCGGCGAATGACTCCCCGCGCTTCGTCATCATCACGGGGCTCTCCGGGGCGGGGAAGAGCTACGCGATCAAGTGCCTGGAGGACCTCGGGTACTTCTGCGTCGACAACCTGCCGACGACCCTGATCCCCACCTTCGCGGAGCTCTGCGCGCAGTCCGCGCGGGAGATCAAGAAGATCGCTCTGGGCGTGGATGTGCGTGAGGGGGAGTACCTGGCGCACCTGCTCGAGATCCTGGCGGAGCTGCGCGCCAAGGGGCACGTGCCCGAGGTGCTCTTCCTCGAGGCCGCCGACGAGGCGCTGGTGCGCCGCTACCACGAGACGCGGCGGCGACACCCGCTGGCCGGGGACGGCAACGTGCTGGACGGGATCCGCGCCGAGCGCAAGGCGCTGGCCCACCTCCGCGAGATCGCGGACCGCATCATCGACACCTCCGGACTCACCGTGCACCAGCTCAAGGAGCACCTGGTGGAGGCGTACTCCGCCCGCCCGACGGGGGGCGCGCTGGCGGTGTCCCTGGTCTCCTTCGGCTACAAGCACGGGATCCCCTATGATGCCGATCTCGTGTTCGACGTGCGCTTCCTGCCGAACCCCCACTTCGTCGAGCCGCTGCGGGCGCTGGACGGTCGCGACGCGCCCGTCGCGGACTTCATCTTCGCCCAGCCGGAAAGCCGGGAGCTCCTGGCGCGGTTGCAGGAGCTGGTGCGCTTCCTCCTGCCGCTCTACCAGCGGGAGGGCAAGGCCTACCTGAGCGTCGCCATCGGCTGCACGGGGGGGCGTCACCGCTCGGTGGCGCTGGTGGAGGCCCTGCGGGTCTTCCTCGAGGGGCTCGGGTACGGCCCGACCATCCGGCACCGGGACCTCGGCCGTGAATGAGCGGCTGCGCTTCGTCTTCGGCGTCCACGATCACCAGCCCGCCGGGAACTTCGATGCGGTGATCGCCGGGGCGGTGGCCGCGGCGTACCACCCTTTCTTCGAGTGCGCGTGGCGGGAGACGGATCTCCCGCTGACGGTGCACTGCTCCGGGAGCCTCCTCGGCTGGATGCGCGAGCACGCTGCGCCGACCTTCGACCTGCTGGGGCAGCTCGCGGCCTCCGGCCGGGTGGAGCTCCTGACCGGCGGGTTCTACGAGCCCATCCTGCCGATGCTCCCCGACTGGGACAAGCTCGGGCAGATCCAGCGGATGAACGACTTCCTGCGGGAGAGCTTCGGGGTCCGCCCGCGGGGGCTGTGGCTGGCCGAGCGGGTGTGGGAGCCCCAGCTCCCCAAGGTGCTGGCGGAGGCGGGCGTGGAGTTCGTCGTCGTGGACGACCACCACTTCGCCCTGGCGGGGCTCGACCCCGACACGCTGGGGGGCTACTACCTCACCGAGGAGCAGGGGGCGCCGCTGGCGGTTTTCCCCATCAGCGAGCGGCTGCGCTACCTGATCCCCTTCGCGGAGCCCGGCGAGGCCCTCCGCCACCTCGAGGCGCGGGGCGAGGTCGGGAGCGTGACGCTGGTGGACGACGGCGAGAAGTTCGGCGTCTGGCCCGGCACGCACCGCCTGGTCTACGACGAGGGATGGCTCCGGCGCTTCTTCGACGCGCTCCGGTCGGCCCCGTGGCTCGAGGTGTCGACGTTCTCGCGGGTCCTGGACACGACCCGGGCGCAAGGGCGCATCTACCTGCCCACGGCCTCGTACAGCGAGATGGGGGGCTGGGCGCTGCCCGCGGCCGCGGGCGAGGAGCTCGAGGAGATCCGCCAGCGGCTGGCGGTGCTGCCCGACGGCGACCGGCTGCTCCGCCTCCTGCGCGGGGGGCCGTGGCGGAACTTCCTGGTGAAGTACCCGGAGGTGGCCGACGCCTACTGGAAGATGCTTGACCTGTCGCGGCGCATCCAGCGCGGGCTCGAGGCCCGCCCGGGGGACCGAGGGCTCCTCGCCGCGCGCGAGCGGCTGTGGCAGGGGCAGGCCAACGACGCCTACTGGCACGGGGTCTTTGGCGGGTGCTACCTGCCGCACCTGCGCCGCGCGGTGCGCTCGGCGCTGATCGCGGCCGAGGCGCAGGTGGCGGCGGCCGGGGGGGAGCCGCCCCTGCGCTGGGAGGCCAGGGACCGGAATGGCGACGGCCGGGTGGAGGTGCGCGTCTGCACCCGGCAGCTGACGCTCACCCTCTGCCCGGAGTCCGGGGGCGCGCTGACCGAGCTGGCCTTCCTGCCGCTCGGCTTCGACGCGGCGGACGTGCTGAGCCGGCGCCGGGAGGCGTATCACGGGCGGATCAAGGAGACGGAAGCCGCTCCGGCCCGGAGCGACGGGCCCGCGCTGAGCATCCACGAGCGGCTCGAGGCGAAGGAGGGCGGGCTCGCGGGGCTCCTGCAGTACGACGTCTTCCGGCGCGCCTCGCTGCTGGACGGCCTCTTTCCGGCCGCGGGGTCACTCGATGCGCTCGCCCCGTGGGACGCCGCGCTCCTCGCCGGTCCGCGGCTGGCCATGACGCATGCCGTGCGCGAGTCGGAAGGCGTGATCCGCGTGGTCCTGGACGTCGCGCCCGCGGGGACCCTGCCGCTCCACGTCGAGAAGTCGGTGGCAGTCCACGCCGAGGGCGCCCGCCTCACGGTGGGCTACCGGCTCGAGTGGGCGGGCGCCGAGCCCCTCGCGGCGCGCTGGGGTGTGCAGTTCAACCTGGCGCTGAGCGCAGGCGATGCGCCGGGCCGTTACTACCGGCTGCCCGGTCGGCCGTCGCTCGGCAGTCGCGGCGTGGCCGGGGGTCAGCGCGGCCTGACGCTGGTGGACGAGTGGCTGGGCGGCGAGATCGGGATCCACTGGGCCGCCCCAGCGCAGGTGGGCTGGGCCCCGGTGGAGACGGTGTCGCTCTCCGAGGCGGGCTTCGAGCGCATCTACCAGGGGTCGGCGATCCTGCTGGCGTGGCCCGTGCGGCTCGAGCCGGGCAGGAGCCAGGAGCTGGCCCTGGAGGTGGTGGTGCGGGCGCTCGGGTAGCTGGAGGCCGGGATTTCCCTTGAGCGCTCAGGGCCGCTGTGCTAACGTGGCGTGGCTGCTGGCCAAAACGACTGTCCTCTGAGGGAGGAAAGCAATGGCGCGTGAGGAGTACCTGTTCACATCGGAGTCGGTGACGGAAGGCCATCCGGACAAGATCGCCGACCAGATCTCCGACGCCGTGCTGGATGCCATCCTGGCGCAGGACCCGACGGGGCGGGTGGCCTGTGAGTCCCTCCTCACCACGGGCCTCGTGGTGGTGGCGGGCGAGATCACCACCTCCTGCTACGTGGACATCCCGAAGGTCGTGCGCGAGACCATCAGGGACGTGGGGTACACGCGCGCCAAGTACGGCTTCGACTACGAGACCTGCGGGGTCATCACGGCCATCGACGAGCAGTCGTCCGACATCGCCATGGGGGTGGACGCTCTCGGCGCGGGCGACCAGGGGCTCATGTTCGGCTACGCCTGCACCGAGACCGACGAGCTCATGCCGATGCCCATCATGCTGGCCCACAAGCTGACGCGGCGGCTGTCGACGGTGCGCCGGGCGGGCAAGCACGACTACCTCCGCCCGGACGGCAAGAGCCAGGTGTCCGTGCGGTACGCGGACGGGCAGCCGGTGTCCGTGGAGACGGTGGTCATCTCGACCCAGCACGGCCCCGACGTGACGCTCGAGCGAATCCGCGAGGAGATGATCCAGGACGTGATCCTCCCCACGATCCCGGCTCACCTCGTGGATCCGAAGCGGATCACCTACCACATCAATCCCACGGGGCGCTTCGTGAAGGGCGGTCCCATGGGGGACACGGGCCTCACGGGGCGCAAGATCATCGTGGACACCTACGGCGGTTCCTGCCCGCACGGCGGGGGCGCCTTCTCGGGGAAGGACCCGACGAAGGTGGACCGGTCCGCCTGCTACATGGCGCGGCACGTGGCCAAGAACATCGTGGCGGCCGGGCTGGCGGCGCGGGTGCAGGTGCAGGTGGCCTACGCCATCGGCGTGGCCGAGCCGGTGTCCATCATGCTCGAGACCTTCGGCACCGCGAAGGTGCCGACGGCAACGCTCGAGCAGATGATCCGGCGGCACTTCGACTTCACGCCCGCCGGGATCATCAAGTACCTCAATCTGCGGCGGCCCATCTACAAGAAGACGGCCGCGTACGGCCACTTCGGCCGCAGCGAGCCGGAGTTCACCTGGGAGCGTACGGACCGCGTGAAGGACCTCCGCGACGACGCCGGCCTCTGAGCCGGGCGGCACATCGACTCTGGGGGCCCCGGGCCGAGCACATCGGCCGCGGGGCCCCGGCGCGAAAGGACAGTACATGACGGACCACGACGTGAAGGATCTCTCGCTCGCCGCGGCCGGCAAGCTCAGGATCGAGTGGGCGGAGCAGTCCATGCCGGTGCTGCGGCAGGTGCGCGAGCGGTTCGCCAAGGAGCAGCCGCTCAAGGGGCTGCGGCTCGGCGCCTGTCTGCACGTGACGACCGAGACGGCCGTGCTCATGGTCACCCTCAGGGCCGGGGGCGCGCAGGTCGCCCTCTGCGCCTCGAACCCGCTCTCGACGCAGGACGACACCGCGGCCGCGCTGGTCCGGGAGCACGACATCGCCACCTTCGCCCGGAAGGGCGAGGACAACGCGACGTACTACCGGCACATCCAGGCTGTGCTGGGGATCCGGCCGCAGATCACCATGGACGACGGCGCCGACCTGATCTCCACGCTCCACGGGGACCGCCGCGATCTCCTGCCCGACGTCCTCGGGGGCACGGAGGAGACCACGACGGGCGTGATCCGGCTCCGGGCCATGGAGAAGGACGGCGTGCTGGCCTTCCCGGTGATCGCGGTGAACGACGCCGACACGAAGCACCTCTTCGACAACCGCTACGGGACGGGGCAGTCCACCATCGACGGGATCCTGCGGGCCACCAATGTCCTGCTGGCCGGCAAGACGCTGGTCGTGGCGGGCTACGGCATGTGCGGCCGCGGCGTGGCGGCGCGGGCCCACGGCATGGGTGCCCACGTGGTGGTCGCGGAGGTGGAGCCCATGCGGGCGCTCGAGGCGGTCATGGACGGCTACCAGGCCATGCCCATGGCGCGGGCGGCGGAGGCAGGCGACATCTTCGTGACGGTGACGGGCAACACCACCGTCATCCGGAGAGAACACTTCGTCGCCATGAAGGACGGCGCCATCCTGGCGAACTCCGGACACTTCAACGTGGAGATCGACCTGGAGAGCCTGGGGGGACTGGCCACGGCGCGGCGCCCGATCCGTCCCTTCGTGGAGGAGTTCACGCTGCCCGGCGGCAAGCGCGTCTACGTGCTGGGCGAGGGGCGGCTCATCAACCTGGCGGCCGCCGAGGGGCACCCGGCGATCGTGATGGACATGAGCTTCGCCAACCAGGCGCTCTCCGCCGAGCACATGGCCCGGCACGCCCGGAGCCTGGAACGGAAGGTCTACCGCGTCCCCGCCGACATCGACCGGGAGATCGCGCGCCTCAAGCTGGCCTCCATGGACGTCCAGATCGACGCGCTGACGCCCGAGCAGGAGGCGTACCTGTCGTCCTGGACCCACGGAACATAGGCCCGGTCCCAGGCACCGGGCGCGGGAGGGCGGAATGGCCAGGTGGCAGCATCCTCGACCGGCGGTCTGGATTCTCCTCGCTTTCCTGGTGCTGGGGGTCGTCGGCCAGGCGGTCCCCCTCTACACGGATTGGCTCTGGTTCCACGAGGTCGGCTTCCCGCAGGTCTTCACCACGATGCTCGCGCTGCGCGGCTGGCTCGTCCTGGGCCTGGGCGCGGCCGTCTTCGCGTTCCTCTTCGCGAACCTCTGGGTGGCGGCGCGGACTGCCCCCCCCGACGTGCTCTGGGAGCTCGAGGACCAGCTCGGCCTGCCCGGCCGCGCCGTCCTGGAGCCCCTGGTGCGGCGGCTGCTGCTGCCGGTCATCGCGGTCATCGCGCTCGCCTCGGGGGCCCGGGGCAGCGGCGAGTGGGACACCCTCCTGCAGTACCTCAACGCAACCCCGTTCGGCCGGACGGATCCGCTCTTCAACCGCGACATCGGCTTCTACGTCTTTCAGATCCCGTTCTGGCGCCTGCTGTATGGCTGGGCCATGGCGCTCGGCATCGGGACGCTGGTGCTCACGGCCGCCGTGTACGTGCTCCAGCGGAGCGTGGTGCTCACGGCGGGCGGGCCGCGGCTGGCCGCCGGGGCGCGGACGCATCTCCTCGGGCTGGGCGCGCTGCTGCTCGTGCTGCGGGGCGTGGGCTTCTGGCTCGACCGGTACGACCTCCTCTACTCCCCGCGCGGTTTCGTCTTCGGCGCCTCCTACACCGATGTCAACGCCGCCCTCCCCGTGCTCCGGGTGCTGGCGGTGCTCGCCCTCCTCTGCGCAGCGGCCTGCGTGGTGCAGATGCGCCGGCCCGGCTGGCTCTTCCTCGTGGCGGGGCTCGTGGTCCTGGCCGTGGTGTGGATCGGCGGGCTGGGCGCGTACCCCGCGCTCCTCCAGCGCTTCCGGGTGACGCCCAACGAGCTGGTGGCCGAGGGCCCGTACATCCAGCACAGCATCCGGATGACGCGTCAGGCCTACGGCATCGACCGGGTCCAGGAGAAGGACTTCCCCGCCGACGAGAGCCTCAACGCCGCCGCGCTGGAGCGCAACAACCTCACGGTCAAGAACATCCGGCTCTGGGACCACCGGCCGCTGCTGACGACCTACGGGCAGCTGCAGGAGATCCGCACCTACTACAAGTTTCTCGACGTGGACAACGACCGCTACATGATCGGCGGCGAGTACCGCCAGGTGATGCTCTCGCCGCGCGAGCTGTCGTACAAGCACCTGCCCGGGCAGGGGCAGAGCTGGATCAACGAGCACCTGACCTACACGCACGGCTACGGGCTCGTCGTGGGTCCCGTGAACCGCATCAGCGCCGAGGGGCTGCCGGAGTTCTTCGTGAAGGACATCCCGCCGGCGGCGAGCGGCTTCCCGAAGATCACGCGGCCGGAGATGTACTACGGCGAGTCGGGCAACGAGTACGTCTTCGTGCGGACCAAGTCGCAGGAGCTCGACTACCCGTCGGGCGATCAGAACGTGTACGGGGTGTACGCGGGGCGCGGGGGGATCGTCGTCGACTCGCTGCTGAAGAAGCTCGCCTTCGCGGCGCGCTTCGGCGAGATCAAGGTGCTCCTGTCCGACGACCTGACGACCGAGAGCCGGGTGATGATCTACCGCGAGATCGGGAGGCGGGTCCGCCAGGCGGCACCGTTCCTCCGCTTCGACCGCGACCCGTATCTCGTCGTGACCGAGGACGGGCGCCTCGTCTGGATGATCGACGGCTACACGACGAGCGACCGCTACCCCTACGCCCAGCCGGTGCGCGGGATGGGCAACTACATCCGGAACTCGGTGAAGGCCACCGTGGACGCCTTCCACGGGACGCTGACCTACTACATCGCCGACGCCGAGGATCCCGTGATCCGCACCTGGGCGAAGGCGTTTCCGGGGCTCCTCAAGCCCTTCTCGCAGATGCCGAAGGACCTCCAGGCCCACGTCCGCTACCCGGAGGACCTCTTCACGATCCAGGCGCAGATGTACGCGACCTACCACATGGAGGATCCGCAGGTCTTCTACAACAAGGAAGACCTGTGGACGATCCCCCGCCGCCAGCAGGACGCGCGCACGGCGTCCGAGATGGAGCCCTACTACACCATCATGCGGCTGCCGGGCGAGCCCCGCGAGGAGTTCGTGCTCCTCAACGCGTTCAACCCGAGCCGCCGCGACAACATGATCGCCATCATGGCGGCGCGCTCGGACGCGCCGAACTACGGCGGTCTCCTGGTCTACATGTTCCCGAAGCAGAAGCTCGTCTACGGCCCGCGCCAGATCGACGCGCGCATCGATCAGGACGGGACGATCTCCCAGCAGCTCTCGCTGTGGAACCAGCAGGGCTCGCGGGTGCTCCGCGGATCGCTCCTGGCCATCCCCATCGACCAGTCGCTCGTCTACGTCCAGCCGCTGTACCTCGCGGCGACGGAGCAGGGGGCGCTGCCGGAGCTCCGGCGCGTCATCGTGGCCTACGGCAACCAGATCGCGATGGAGCCCACGCTCGAGCAGTCGCTCGGGCGGATCTTCGGCGCCCGCGTTCGCGGGGACGAGGCGGCGGCACGCCCGCGCGAGGCCGCCGCCCCCGGCCCGCCGCGGCTCGAGACGGGCCTCCGCCCCCTGGTGCAGCGGGCGTGGGAGGCGTGGCAGAAGGGGCAGGAGGCGCTCCGGCGCGGCGACTGGACCGGCTACGGCCAGGAGCAGAAGCGGGTGGAGGAGACGCTCCGCCAGCTGAGGGAGGGCCGGTAGCAGGCTGCTGAAAAAGGCCCATCTGCTTCGTTGGCACCCTAGGCCGCACGCTCAACGTACAGAGAGTACGCCTCGCGTGCGGCCGTCGGGCGCCGCCTCGCATCTGGACCTTTTTGAGCAGCCTGCGAGTTTTTCACCAACCTGCTACGTGCGGGCGCGGAGGAAGAGGGCGGCGCCCAGTCCGGCGAAGACGATGTTGGCCGTCCAGGCGGCGAGGAGGGGGGGCAGGAGGTCCGCCTTGGCGAAGGCCAGCGCCATGGAGTGGACCACCCAGTAGCCCACGGAGATGACCAGCGCGACGCCGACGCCGGCGGCTCGGCCCCCGCTGCGCGGGGCCACCAGCGCGAAGGGGATGGCCACGAGCGCCATGATCACGTGGATCACCGGGAAGGACAGCTTCGCGTACAGCCCGACGACGTACTTGCCCACGTGGTGGCCGCTCTCCTGGAGCTTGGCCACGTAGCTCCGGAGCTCGCGGAAGCTCATGGCGTCGGGGGGCTTCTGCACGCTGGTGAAGTCGTCCATGGTCTCGGGCATCTGCGCCATGGTGCGCGTGAAGGCGACGGTCTCGACGCGGTTCTGCCCGGAGATCTCCCGCAAGACGCCGTCGGACAGCTCCCACCCGCTCCCGCGCCACCGGGCCGTCCTGGCGTCGAGCCGGCTCGCCAGGCGGAAGCTCGGGTCGATCTCCAGGACGAGGAGCCCCTCCACCGATTGCTCGACGGGGTCCAGCAGCTCCATGCGGAAGAAGCGAGTGTCCGAGGAGCGGTACCAGATCTGGTTGCGCTTCTGCAGGTGGCGCGGCAGGCCCCCGCGGATCTTGACGCGATCCACCTCCTCGGCCCTGGCATTGAGGCCCGGCAGGAGGGTCTCCTGGAAGATCACCGCGCCGAGACTCACGGCGACGGTCAGCAGCAGGACGGGCAGGCTCACCCGGTAGAGGCTCACGCCGGCGGCCTTGAGGGCGTCGAGCTCGCGCTGGCGGGTGAGGGAGAGGAAGAGGAAGACGGTGGCCATGAGGACCACGATGGGCAGCCCGTCGTAGAGCGCCCCCGGGAGCCGGAAGGCGAAGTGCTGCAGGATATACGCGAGCGGGGGCTTGACGCGCAGGAAGCGGTCCAGTGTCTGCAGGAGATCCACGATGACGAACAGGACGGCGCCGATCCCGAGGCCGATCCCCAGGAACTTCACGTACTCGCGGAGCAGGTATCGGTCGAGGAGGAAGGTGGAGCCGCGCGACTTGCGGGCGGGCCCCGGTCCCCGCGGCGCGGCGCGGAGGTCCGGGCCCGGCCGCCGGGAAGCGGGCAGGAGGCCGCGGAGCCTCCAGAGGAGGCGCATCCAGGTCGCCGACGCCGCCCGCGTTGTTGCGCGGAGGAGGCTCGCGCCCACGAGGAAGAAGAGGAGGTTGGGCAGCCAGACGGCGGACCACGCCGGGAGCCGTCCCCGGAGCGCGGTGCCCTCCAGCGTGGTGAAGACGACGTAGTAGGACATGACGATCCCGAGGCTCGCGGCCAGCGCCGCGCCGCGCCCGCCGCGGTGGGAGCGGACGGCCAGCGGGTACCCGACCATCACGAAGACGAGCGCGGCCGCGGGCAGCGCGAAGCGCTTGTGGAACTCCACGAAGTACGGCGCTGTGATCTGGCCGAGGCGTTCCAGGGCCTGCGCGCGGCGCAGGAGCGCCCAGAGCGGGAGGTCGCGCTCGGGCTTCTCCGACTGGGCGGCTGCCGCCAGCGGGGACTCCAGCGGCAGGTTCATGTCGTAGAGGGCGAAGGCGGTGTAGCGCGCGCGCCGCGCATCCGCCACGTCGGTCTCGCTGATCTGCCCGTCCAGGAAGCGCAGCGTGATGCGCCCGCGCTCCTCGTCGGTGAGGAGCCGCCCCTCGCGTGCGACGATGATCCGCGAGAGCGCCGCGTTGCGCTCGTCGGCGACCAGGAGCCCCTTGAGCGCCAGCTGGGAGGGGCTGATCTCCTGCACGTAGAGGGTGAACTGGCCGAAGGACGCGCTGAAGGTCCGCTCCTTGATGCCCGTGGTGGCGCGGGACTGGAGGATCCTGAAGAGCTGGCGCTGGAAGGCGCCGTTCGCCCACGGGCTCACGACGAGCGTGAGCGAGGCGGAGGCCAGGGTCACGAGGAGCGCGCCGGCGAGAAACGGCCGGAAGAGGCGGAGCGGGCTCACGCCGCAAGCCCGGAGCGCGGTGACCTCGAGGTCGGCGGCGAGGCGGCCGCCCGCGATCAAGACCGCCACGAGCAGCGCCATGGGGAGGGTGAGGGCGAGGAAGGACGGCAGCATGAACACCAGAAGCGACAGGACCAGGTGGAAGGGGACCCCCTTGGTGATGACGAGGTCCGTGAGGTGGTAGATGCGGTCGATGACGAGGAAGAACGTGAACACGGCCACGCCGATGACGAAGGGCGCGAAGAGCTCCTTGAGGACGTACCGGTCCAGGGTGCGGGTCATGCGCCCCCATTGTACGATAGCGGCGTGAGGGCCTGGAGCCTCTGTGCCGTCGGCGCGCTGGCCGTCGTGGCCGTCGCGGCGGGGCCGGTCGGGGCGCGCGATCGCCTCGAGCGCCTCCAGGGGCTCGTGCGGCAGGTCGGGGAGGCGGCCCCGGAGGCGCTCGCGGCGGAGCTGGCGGCCCTCGTCGACGAGGAGATCCTGGAGAACCTGCGGACCGGCGGGGTCTTCGCCTCCGAGGCGTTCATCCAGGAGCGGCTCGACGCCCTCACCGGAGCGTGGGGAGGGGCCCGCTTCGGCGTGCGGCGGCTGCCGCGCGCCGGATCGGCCGGCTCCGCGCACGGCGAGACCACGGTCGGCCTCTACGCGATGGAGGGCCTCGCGGGCGGCGGGTCGGCGCGCGTCTTCTCCTCGGGGGGAGGCTCCGCCGGCCTGCTCGCGAGCCTCGCCCACGAAGGCACTCCACAGCTCCACGAGTGGCCGCCGGCCGGGGACGGGGCGCCGCAGCTCGCGCTGAGCTGGCTCGGGGGCGGCGAAGGCGGCAGCGGGCGACGATTCCGGGTCGAGGTCTGGCGGCGCGACGCGCGCGCGCTGTCCCGCGTGTGGAGCACCGCGGAGGCCGTCGGCGCGGAGCTCGTGGCGTCGGAGGTCCGCATCGCGCGGGGCGAGGTGCGCCTCCGGTACGAGGCGCGCTATCCCGGCTGGAAGCCCGGCTGCGAGGGCCAGACGGAGCACGAGGACGTGTACCGGGCGGGCCCGATGGCGCCGGGCGTGCATCTCGCGCGGCGACGGGTCGTCAACGGCTGGCACCGGGAGCTGCAGGAGGCGGTGACCCGGTTCTTCGACGCCCTCGCGCGGCAGGACCGCCGCGCTCTCGCGGAGCTGGTGCCGGAGTCGCCGCTGCGCGCGCGGCTCCCGCTGGGGCTCGTGCCCGAGCCGGCATGCGAGGTGCGGCCGCCCGAGTCGCCGGAGGCGGTGGTCGTCGCCGCCACCGACGAGCGGCCGCCCCGGCGGGCGCCGTGGTCGCTGTGGTGGCGCCGCCACGGGCGCGGCTGGCGCCTGACCGGGGCGGCCCCCGTGCTACAATGACGCCCCGTCATGACGGACATTCCGGACCGCTACGACCCTAGCCGCGTGGAAGGGCGCTGGTACCGCGAGTGGGAGGAGCGGGGATACTTCCACGCGGACCCCACCTCGCCGAAGAAGCCGTACTCGATCGTGATCCCGCCGCCCAACATCACCGGCTCGCTGCACATGGGACACGCTCTCAACAACACGCTCCAGGACATCCTCGTCCGCTACAAGCGGATGGACGGCCACAACGCGCTGTGGCTTCCGGGCACCGATCACGCGGGCATCGCCACCCAGTACGTCGTGGAGCGTCAGCTCGCGGCCGAGGGGAGGAGCAAGGAGGATCTCGGGCGCGAGGCCTTCGTCGCGCGGGTGTGGAAGTGGAAGGAGGAGTCGGGCGGCACCATCATCACGCAGCTGAAGCGACTGGGGGCCTCGTGCGACTGGCGCCGCGAGCGCTTCACGATGGACGCCGGGCTCTCGACGGCGGTGCGCGAGGTGTTCGTCCGCCTCTGGGAAGAGGGCCTCGTCTACCAGGGCGACTACATCGTCAACTGGTGCCCGCGCTGCCAGACGGTGCTCTCCGACCTGGAGGTCGAGCGCGAGGAGCGGGACGCCGAGTTCGTCTACATCCGGTACGGTCCGCTCGTCCTGGGGACGGTGCGGCCGGAGACGAAGCTGGGCGACACCGCGCTCGCGGTCCACCCCCGGGACCGGCGGTACGCCAGGTACGTGGGGCAGACGCTGGAGATCCCCTCCGTCGAGGGGCCGATCCGCATGCAGGTGGTGGCCGACGCCGCCGTGGACCCCAAGTTCGGGACCGGCGTGATCAAGGTCACGCCCGGACACGACCCGGTGGACTTCGAGATCGGCCGTCGCCACAACCTCCCCGTCCGGACCGTGATCGGGTTCGACGGGAGGATGACGGCGCTGGCGGGCCGGTACGCGGGGCTCGACCGCTTCGAGTGCCGGAAGCGGATCGTCGAGGACATGCAGGCGCTGGGGCTCATCGAGCGCATCGAGCCCTACCGCCACGCCGCCGGCGTCTGCTACCGCTGCAAGACCGTGGTCGAGCCGTTGATCTCCAAGCAGTGGTACGTGCGCGCCAAGCCGCTGGCGGAGGCCGCCATCAAGGCCGTGCGCAGCGGCCGCATCCGGATCGTGCCCCGCGCGTGGACCAAGACGTACTACCACTGGATGGAGAACATCCGCGACTGGGCCATCTCGCGCCAGCTCTGGTGGGGACACCGCATTCCGGCCTGGTACTGCGATGCCGAGGGGAGCGTTCACGTCTCGCGCACGGACCTCGCGGCCTGCCCAGGGTGTGGCGGACCCCTCCGCCAGGACCAGGACGTGCTCGACACCTGGTTCTCCTCCGGCCTCTGGCCGTTCTCGACGCTGGGCTGGCCGGAGGCCACGGCCGATCTGGCCGCGTTCTACCCGACCTCGTGCCTCGTGACGGGCTTCGACATCCTGTTCTTCTGGGTGGCCCGGATGGCCATGCTCGGGCTCAAGTTCATGGGGGAGGTGCCCTTCCGGGACGTCTACATCCACGCCCTCGTGCGGGACGCCGAGGGCCAGAAGATGTCCAAGTCCAAGGGCAATGTCATCGATCCGCTCACGGTGATGGACCGGTTCGGCACCGACGCCTTCCGCTTCACCCTCGCGGCGCTCGCCGCGCAAGGGCGCGACATCCGGCTGTCGGAGGAGCGGGTCGAGGGGTACCGGAACTTCGCCAACAAGGTGTGGAACGCCGCGCGGCTGACCCTGACGACCCTCGACGGCTACGACCCTCGGCTGGCGAAGAAGGGGACGCCGTCGGTGGCCGACCGCTGGATCGCGAGCCGCCTGGCGGGCACCGTCAAGACGGTGCGGCGGTCCCTCGACGCGTACCGTTTCAACGAGGCCGCCTCGGCCGTGTACCAGTTCCTCTGGCACGAGTTCTGCGACTGGTACCTGGAGATCGCCAAGCAACGGCTCTACCAGACGGCCGATCCGGCCGCCCGCGCGGTGACGCAGCGGACGCTGGTCGAGACCCTGGAGACGACGCTGCGGCTGCTGCACCCGTTCATGCCGTTCATCTCCGAGGAGATCTGGCAGCGGCTGCCCCACGACGGCCCCTCGGTGATGGTGGCGCCATTCCCGAAGGCGCGCCGCCGCGCGCATGACGCCCGCGCCGAGGCGCGCATGGCCTCGGTCATCGCCATCGTGAGCGGGATCCGGAACGTCCGCAGCGAGAGCCGGATTCCCCCCGGCACGCAGCTGCGCGCCACCGTGCGCCCGGGCCCCGGCAGTGACGTCGAGAGCCTCCGCGAGGCGGCGCCCCTGATGGGGGCGCTGGCCCGCGCGGCGATCAGCGTGGATGCCGGAGCCGCGCGCCCGTCGCATGCGGCGCTGGCGGTGGCGGATGGCTGCGAGGTGTACGTGGAGCTCGAGGGCGTGGTGGACCTGGCGGCCGAGCGCCAGCGGGTCGCGAAGGAGATCGACAAGGCGGGCCGAGAGATCGCCTTTCTCGAGGGCAAGCTGTCGCGGCAGGACTTCGTGGCGCGGGCGCCGGCGGAGGTCGTGGAGCGGGAGCGGGAGCGGCTGGCCGCGGCGCGCGGGGTGCTCGAGACGCTCACGGCCGGGCTCCGGGCGCTCCGGTGAGGTCCGCCCCGGCCGCCCCGGAGCCTCGCCTCCTGCGCTGGGTGCTGCGCGAGCTGGACACCGTGGACTCGACGCAGGCCGAGCTCGACCGTCTGGCGGCCGCCGGGGCGCCCGAGGGCACGGTGGTGAGCGCGCTGCATCAGACAGCCGGACGCGGCCGGCGGAGCCGGTCGTGGTGGGACGCCCCCGGCGAGAGCCTGCTCGTCTCGGTGCTGCTCCGGCCCCCCATCGCGCCCGCTCTCGCGCCGCAGCTCACGCTGGTGACGGCCGTGGCGGTGGTGGACGCCCTGCGGAGCGCGGCCGGCGTGAGCGCGCGGATCCGCTGGCCCAACGACGTCACGGCCGATGGGCGGAAGCTGTGCGGGATCCTGGCCGAGGCCTCGTCCGGGCGCGACGGTCGGCTCGAGCACGTGCTCCTGGGGATCGGGATCAACGTGAACCAGACGAGCTTCCCGCCCGAGATCGCCGAGCGCGCCACCTCGCTGCGCCTCCTGGCCGCGGCCCGCCAGGAGCGCGCCGCGGTGCTGGCGCGGCTGCTGGACGCGCTCGGGGACCGGTACGAGGCCTACCTGCGCGCCGGCCTCGAGGCGGTGAGGGGGGCGTGGCGGGCGGCCAGCGCAACGCTCGGTGAGCGAGTCCTGGCTCCGGACGGCCGGGCCGGCACGGCCGAGGACCTGGACCGGGACGGGGCGCTCCTGCTGCGACTGGACGACGGCGCGCTGGCACGGGTGTCGTCGGGGGAGATCGCGGATGCTCCTCCTCCTTGAGGTCGGGAACACCAACACCGGGGTCGGCGTGGCCGACGGGAGCCGGCTGGTCGCCTCCTGGCGGCTCACGAGCCGACGGGAGCAGACCCCGGACGAGTATGGTGTGTTCATCCAGGGCCTGCTCGCCTCGCGCGGGATCGCGCCGGGCCAGGTCAGCGCCGTGGCCATCTCCAACGTCGTCCCGCCGGTGCAGCAGACCCTCGAGTGGATGTGCGAGGGGTACTTCGGCGTGCGGCCCTTCACGGTGCAGCCGGGCGTCAACGTCCCGCTCGCGTTCAGCGTGGACAATCCGCGGGAGGTGGGGGCGGACCGTGTCTGCAACGCCGTCGCGGCGCTGGCGCTGTACGGGGCGCCGGTGATCGTGGTGGACTTCGGCACGGCGACCAACTTCGACTGTGTGAACGAGCGCGGGGAGTTCGTCGGAGGCGCCATCGCGCCCGGACTGGCGACGGCGGCCGAGGCGCTGATCTCCCGCGCCGCGCGCCTCTCCCGCGTCGAGCTCGTGGCGCCGCCCACGGCCATCGGCCGCAACACGGGCACCAATATCCAGTCGGGGGTCGTGCTGGGCTACGCGGGGCTCGTGGACGGGCTCATCCAGCGGATGCGGCGGGAGCTGTCGGGCGACGTGAAGGTGGTGGGCACGGGCGGGCTCGCCGCTCAGATGCGGGAAGTGGCCGCGAGCATCCAGACGGTGAACCCGAACCTGCGCCTGGAGGGGCTGCGCATGATCTGGGAGCACGCCCGGGGTTGACAGGGGTAGGGGTGGTCCGTATACTGACCGCTAAATACGGTATGGATCGGCAGGAGACTCTCTAAATATCGGGTGTGGCGCCGGCGCCGGGGCGCGCTCCCGGCCCCGGGTGCCCGAAGGGGGACCACGGCATGGGGATGTGGGTCGGTCGCGGCCGGAAGGCCCGGGCGGCGTACGGGTTCGATGACATCGCCCTGGCTCCCGGGGCGGTGACGATCAATCCCACCGAGGTGGACATCTCGTGGGAGCTCTGCGGGCGTCGCTTCCAGATCCCCATCATCGCCGCAGCCATGGACGGGGTCGTGAGCCCGGCGCTGGCGATCGAGATGGGCCGGCTGGGCGGGCTCGCGGTGCTGAACCTCGAAGGCATCTTCTCCCGCTACGAGAACCCCGAGGATGTGCTCGACCGCATCACCTCCGCCAGCCTGGAAGAGGCGACCCGGATCATCCAGGGCATCTACGGCGAGCCCATCAAGGAAGAGCTGATCCACCAGCGCATCACGGAGATCAAGAAGGGGGGCGGGCCGGTGGTGGTCTCCTCCATCCCCCAACGCGCCGAGCGCTTCGCCAAGATCGCCGAGGACGCCGGCGCCGATTTCTTCGTGGTGCAGTCCACGGTCACGACGGCCCGGCACATCGCCACCGAGTACAGGCCCGTGGACCTGCGCAAGCTCAAGAAGAACCTCTCCATCCCTCTCGTCGTCGGCAACACGGTGACCTACGAGGCCTGCCTCGAGCTCATGGACTGCGGCGTGGACGCGCTCCTGATCGGCGTGGGGCCGGGGGCGGCCTGCACCAGCCGCGAGGTGCTGGGCCTGGGTGTGCCGCAAGTGACCGCCACCGCCGACTCGGCCGCGGCGCGCGACTTCTACTATAAGCGGACGGGGCGGTACGTGCCGGTCATCACCGACGGCGGCATGACCACGGGGGGGGACATCTGCAAGGCGCTGGCCTCGGGCGCGGACGCGGTGATGATCGGCTCGGCCTTCGCGCGCGCCCAGGAGGCCCCGGGCCGCGGCTATCACTGGGGCATGGCGACTCCGCACTCGAATCTGCCGCGCGGCACGCGCATCCGCGTCGGCGTCGCCGGCCCGCTCGAGCAGATCCTCTACGGGCCCGCCTTCACGGAGGACGGCACGCTCAACCTCGTGGGCGCCATCAGGACTTGCATGGGGTCCGTGGGCGCGGCCAGTGTCCGCGAGCTCCAGCAGACCGAGCTGATCATCGCCCCCTCGATCAAGACCGAGGGCAAGGTGTTCCAGCGCGCGCAGAAGCTGGGCTCGCCTCGCTGACCCGAGGGGGCGCCCTGCCGCCACGGCTCCCGTCCACAGGCCGCGGGTCGCCCCGCCACCCCGATGAGCCCCGAAGGGGCGAAGAGGCCGAACGGTTGACCCGGCGCCCCGATGAGCGCCGAAGGCGCGAAGAGGCCAAGCCGCAACCCGAAATGATCCACGTTCAAGCAACATGGTCAGAGCCCCGAAGGGGCGAAGAGGCCCAACCGCAACCCGAAATGATCCACGTTCAAGCGACATGGTCAAAGGCCCAACCGCAACCCGAAGTCATCCACATTCAGGCAACATGGTCAGAGCCCCGAAGGGGCGAAGAGGCCCAACCGCAACCCGAAATGATCCACGTTCAAGCGACATGGTCAAAGGCCCAACCGCAACCCGACGTCATCCACATTCAAGCAACATGGTCAGCGCCCCAAGGGCCCGAAGAGGCCGAACGGTTGACCCGGCGCCCCGATGAGCGCCGAAGGCGCGAAGAGGCCGAACCGCGACCTGAAATGATCCACGTTCAAGCGAGATAAATGGACAAGATCGCCATCCTCGACTTCGGCGCCCAGTAC
>MGBV01000263.1:0-11741 GCA_001788415.1 Candidatus Rokubacteria bacterium GWC2_70_16
TCGCGCGACGCGCGTCGGGCGGCGGCCAAGGCCGGCGAGCTGGCGGCGCAGGCTCCGGCCGCGCGCGTCCAGGGGCTGTCCAATCGCGACGCCGCCGCGGCCGCTGATGTCGTCGTCCTCGCGCTGCCGGCCGCGGGGCTCCGGCAGACCCTGCCCGAGGTCAAGGACGGCTGCCGCGGCAAGGTGGTGGTGAGCACGGTGGTGCCGCTCACCTTCGGCGGAGGACGGCTCTTCACTCCGCCCGCCCAGGGCTCCGCCGCCGAGGAAGCGCAGGAGATCCTGGGAGCCGAGGCCCGGGTCGTGGCGGCCTTCCACCACATCGCCGCCCACGAGCTGTCGGCGGCCGATCACGCCATTGACTGCGATCTCCTCCTCTGCGGCGGGGATGCCGAGGCGCGGACGACGGTGGAAGGGCTCGGCGCCGACCTGGGCCTGCGCGCCGTCGAGGTGGGCGCGCTCACCAACGCGGGACCGCTGGAGGGGATCACGGCGGTGCTCGCCACGATCAACCGCCGCTACAAGCTCAAGGGCTCGGGGATCAAGATCACCGGGCTGGGAGAGCCTCATGGCCGATAGCCCCGTCGTCGTCAGCCACGAGGCCCTCCAGGCCTTCATCGTCTCCGTCCTGGAGGCGCTGCGGATGTCGCGGAGGAACGCCGAGCTCACGGCGGCGCTGATGGTGAAGACCGATCTGCGCGGCGTGGACTCCCACGGGATCGGCATGCTCCCGAAGTACGTGGAGTGGACCCGGGCGGGATACATCCATCCCTGGGCCGAGCCCACCGTCGCGCGCGACGATCTGGCCACGGCCCTCCTGGACGGGCAGAAGGGGCTCGGCCACCCGGTGTCCGCCATGGGCATGGAGCTGGCCATCGCCAAGGCCGGCACCTACGGCATGGGCATCGTCGCCGTCAGGAACTCGAATCACTTCGGCGCCTGCGCGAACTACTCGATGATGGCGCTCGAGCGCGGCATGATCGGGCTCTGCTTCACCAACTCCCCCTTCGTCGCCATGGTGCCCACCTTCGGGCGCAAGCCGATGATGGGCACCAACCCCATCAGCCTCGCCGCCCCGGCCGCCATGCACACGCCCTTCGTCCTCGACATGGCCACGACGACCGTGGCCGTGGGCAAGCTCACCATCGCCGCGCGCTGGAACAAGCCGATCCCGGAAGGCTGGGCGCTCGGCGAGGACGGCGGGCCCGCCACCGATGCGCGCGCCGCCCTGGCCGCGCGGCGGCTCTCGCCCCTCGGAGGGCGCCGCGAGCTGGGCGGTCACAAGGGCTACGGGCTCGGCGTGATGGTGGACATCCTCTCCGGCGTCCTGTCCGGGGGCGTCTACGGCGACATGCTCGACCGAAAGGGGCTGCGTGCCCAGACGCTGACCAACACGGGGCACTGCTTCGCGGCCATCGACATCGCCCGCTTCCGCCCCGTGGAGGAGTTCGAGGCGGCCATGGACGACATGCTGCAGGCGCTCAACGACACGCCCCGGGCCGAGGGCGAGGAGTGCGTCTACACCGCCGGGGAGCCGGAGGCCGAGGCCGAGCGCCACCGGCGCGCCCACGGCATCCCCGTGGCCCCGGCGCTGGTCGCGCAGCTCGGCGAGATCGCGGCGAGCCTCGGGGTGGCCCCGCTCGCCTGAGCGCCCCGGGCGCTCTCACGGGCGGCCGGCCTGGTCCTGCCCCGCGGCGCGCTTGAGCGCGTACAGCGCACGGTCGGCCTCGGCCATCAGCTCGTCGACGCCGGCCGCGCGCCGGAGATCCAGCGCGGCAATCCCCGCGGTGACGGAGACCTCGTAGGCCAGCTGCGCCCGCTCGCTGTGCGCGCGGACCCGCTCCGCGAGCCGGGCGCGGAGCAACTCCGCGCTGGCGTCCGGCGCCTCGACGGCGAGCACCGCGAACTCGTCGCCGCCCACACGGGCCACGATGTCGGTCTCCCGGAACGCGGAGCGCAGGACCTGGGCCACCGCCACCAGCGCGCGATCGCCCTCGGCATGACCGAAACGGTCGTTGACGCGCTTGAAGCCGTCCACGTCCGCGAACACGAGGAGGGCGCCCCGCCCGTTGCGCCGGGCCAGCTTCAGGTGCTGCTCGGCGAGCGTCACGAAGCCGCGCCGGTTGTAGAGTCCCGTGAGCTCGTCCCGCAGCGCGAGGCCTCTGAGGATCTCCTGCAGCTGCTGTCGCGCGATGGCGTGCCGGATGGCGCGCGCCAGCACCCGGCCGTCGGCCTCCCCCTTGACGAGGTAGTCCTGCGCGCCGGCACGCACGGCCTCCTCTCCCAGGGCCTCGCTGTTCGAGGCGGTGATCACGATGACGGGCACCTCGGGAGCACTGGCGCGCAGCGGGGGGATCCCGGCGAGCCCCTCGCTGTCGGGCAGCGAGAGATCGAGGAGCACGACGTCGAAGCCCTGCTGGCCGAGACGCTCCAGCCCCTCCTGGAGCCGCTCCACGTGGACCACCGCGTACCGGCCGGGGGCCCGCTGCTCGAGGGCCCGGCTCACGATCAGGGCATGGTCAGGGTTGTCCTCGATCAGCAGGATCCTGGTGCGGGACTCCGTGTTCACGACCCCTCCCCGCCCCGGGCCGTCAGGAGCGTGCCGTCGATGTCGAAGAGGACGAGGCGCATGCGGTCAGCGGGGGGCCGGCACGGCGAGGGCGCGGAGCCGGGCGACGATGGGAGGGAGCCCGTCGAGCACGGCATCCATGTCGGCCGCCGTGCTCCAGCGACCCAGTGTGAAGCAGAGCGAGCCCTCCGTCTCCTCGGGCGTGCACCCGATGGCGCGCAGCACGTGGGAGGGGCTGCCCGTCAGCGAGGCACAGGCCGAGCCCGACGAGGCGGCGACACCCGAGAGGTCGAGATCCAGCAGCACGCCGTCGGCCTTGACCCCGCGCAGCGCCAGGCTCAGGTGATGCGGCAGACGCGCCCTCATCGAGCCCGTCACGCGGCAGTCGGGCACGGCGGCCAGTAGCCCCTCCAGCAACCGGTCGCGCAGCGGGCCCAGGCGCGTCGCGTCCCCGTGGTTGCCGTCGGTGCGGATGAGCTCGGCGGCGACACCGAGCCCCACCAGGGCCGGCAGGTTCTCCGTCCCGGAGCGGTAGCCGCCTTCCTGCCCCCCGCCGAGGATCTGCGGCACGAGCTGGACGCCCGGCCTGACCCACAGGGCGCCCGTCCCCGGCGGGCCGTAGATGTCGTTGCCGGCGAGCGTGAGGAGGTCAATGCCCATCGCCTCCGCCGCCAGCGGGACGCGGCCCGCGGCCCCCACCGCATCCACGTGGAACGGCACTGCGGCCGCCCGGGCGACCCGGGCCAGCTCCCCCAGGGGCTGGAGGGTGCCGATCTCCTCGTTGGCGGCGCCGATGGAGACCAGCACGGTGTCCGGCCGGAGCGCGCGGCCGAGCTCTGCCGGGTCCACGCGCCCCTCCCGATCCACCGGGAGCAGGGTCACCGCCACGCCGCGCTTCTCCAGCGCGCGGCAGGCGTTGAGGATGGACACATGCTCGATGGCGGATGTGACGACGTGCCGGCCCCGGTCGCCCGCCCGGAGCGCGACGCCCAGGATGGCGAGGTTGTTCGCCTCGGTGGCGCCGGAGCTGAAAATGACCCCGCTCGCGACCCCACCGATGAGCCGGCCGACCTTGGCGCGGGCGGCCTCGAGAGATTCGCGCGCCTCCGCGCCCAGGGAATGACGCGCCGAGGGATTGCCGATGCCGGCCTCGAGGAAGGGGCGCATCACGGCGAGCACGCGCGGATCGACGGGCGCGAAGCCCCCGTAGTCCAGGTACACCCGGTCGGGGGGCGCGCCGCCGGGGGCCACGGCGCTACCGGGTCTTCCGGACGAGGAAGCGGTAGATCGCTCCCTCCCGCGAGACCTCGAGCAGATCGTTCCCCGAACGCTGGGCCCAGGTCTTCATGTCCGGATCGGAGCCGGGGTCGTCGGAGAGCATCTCGAGGACTTGCCCGATCGCCAGCTCCTGGATCGCCTCGCGCGTCTTGACGATGGGCATGGGGCAGAAGAGGCCGATGCAGTCGATGTGCTTGACAGGATTGGCGCCTTTGGAGCCCTGCGTCATGACGCCCCACCCTACCGCAGGGCTCGCGGCGTCGTCAAGGAAGGCCTGGGCGCTTGACAGGCGCCGAGGCGGCCCCGAATAATGGCCGCGACGCACAGAATATGCCGCCGCGCGGGGTGAAAGGTCGGTATCTTTGATATCCATGCGCGACGCCGTCCTGGCCCACGGGAGCGCGAATGACAGCCGCTGAGCACGAGAGCCCATTCTCGCCGCGTCGGCGCCGGGTCAAGGCATGGCTCGCGGCGGTGCCGGCCGGGGCCGCCATCGTGCTCCTCCTGGGGCTGACCTACGCCCTCGAAGCCTTCGTGCGTCCCGCCCTGACCCGCGGCTACCCGGGCGTCCTGCTGCTGTGGATCCAGTCGTTGCTCATCGCGGCGGCGCTCCTCACCGCCGTCTCCTGGGCCGTGGCTGCCGGACTCGGCCGCGCTCCCGGACGGCGCCCGGCGGAGAGCCCGGCCACCGCGCTCCCGACCGAGCCGGCGGCGGGCGAGCGCCGCGACGAGATCGGATCGCTCATGGGCGCCTTCTCCCGGATGCTGACCACCGTCGAAGAGCAGGCCAACGAGATCCACCACTTCGCCGAGCGGCTCGACAGCGCATACAAGGAAGTGGAGTCCACCAGCGCCCGACTCAAGGAGTTCTCCTTCAAGGACGAGGTGACGGGGCTCTACAACCGGCGCTTCTTCGCGATCCGCATCGAGGAGGAGGTGTCCCGCTACCGGCGCTTCAACCATCCGGTCTCCGTGGTCCTGCTGGATCTCGACGACTTCAAGGCGGTGAACGACGAGCTGGGGCACGCGGCGGGCGACCAGACGCTCCGGGACATGGCCGACATCCTCATAAAGTACTCGCGTGGCATCAACGTGATCTGCCGCTACGGAGGGGATGAGTTCGCGGTGCTCCTGGTGGAGACCTCCAAGGCCGGCGCGTTGCTGTACGCGGACCGGATCCGCCAGGTGCTCGGCACCTACCCCTTCGCCCACGGCCGACGGGTCACGGCGAGCTTCGGCATCGCCTCGCTGCCGGAAGACGTGACTCCCACGGGCGACGACCTGATCCGCGCCGCCGACGAGGCCCTCTACGCCGCCAAGCGGGCGGGCAAGAACCGGGTCTCGCTGTACGAGGACGTGGCGCCGGCCGCGCGGCCCGCATCCGAGGCGCGGGTGCCATGATCCGGAACCTCACCGACCGGCGGGTCCTCATCGTGGACGACGACCGGCAGGTGCGCCGGGTCCTGGGTGAGTTCTTCGCCGTCAACGGCTACAAGTGCCACACCGCGGGCAATGGCCAGGAGGGCCTGGCGACCTTCGACGCCGAGCGGCCGCCGCTGACGGTGACGGACGTGAACATGCCCGTGGTGGGGGGGCTCGAGCTCCTCAAGCAGGCCCGGGCCCTGGAGCCGGACGCGGCCATCCTGATGCTCACCGGCATGGCCGACGTGGAGACCGCCGTGGAAAGCCTCAAGCAGGGCGCCTACGACTTCATCATGAAGCCGGTCAACATGGACGAGATCCTGATCGCCGCCGAGCGCGCGCTGGAGCACCGCCAGCTCCTCCTCGAGCGCCGCGAGTACCACGCGCTCCTGGAGCGGCGCGTGGGCGAGGCCACGCGGGATCTGGCCGCCACGCTCCGGGAGCTCGAGGACACCTACCGGAGCACGCTCGAGGCGCTGGGCTCCGCCATCGACACGCGGGATCTCGGCACCCAGGCCCACTCCCGGCGGGTGCGCGGCTACTCGCTGACCATCGCGCGCGCCCACGGCGTGCCGGAGGCCGAGGTCCGGGACCTGGAGCACGGCGTGCTCCTGCACGACATCGGCAAGATCGGCATCCCCGACGCCATCCTGCTCAAGCGGGGGCCCCTCACCCCGGCCGAGTGGCAGATCATGCGGACGCATCCCGCCGTGGGCCGGAACCTGGTCAGCAAGATCCCCTTTCTCCGCGGGGCGGTGCCTGTGGTCTACCACCACCACGAGCGCTGGGACGGCTCGGGCTACCCCCTCGGGCTCAAGGGGGAGGCCATTCCCGTCGGGGCCCGCATCTTCGCCGTGGCGGACGCCTTCGACGCCATGACCTTCGACCGGCCCTACTCCCGGGCCATCGACCTGGACTCGGCCCGGGCCGAGATCCAGCGCTCCGGCGGCACCCACTTCGACCCTGGCGTGGTGGAGAGCTTCCTGCGGGTGCCGCTCGAGATCCTGGCGGAGATCCGCCGCCGCTCCACCGAGTAGGGACAGGCGCCCGGGGGCGGGGGAACGGCTACGCCGGATCCTTCAAGCCGTACTTCGCCACGGCTGTCCCAGGGTGAGCGCGGGCCCGAGGGCCGTCATTCCTCCGCCTGGCCGGCGATGAGGGCCATGACATGCTGTCGCTTGGCGATGGCCGTCATGAGCTCCTCCTGGCTCAGCCCCTGCTCGAACGCTTCGTCGATGGCGCGGCACAGGGCCTGCCCTCTCGTCTCGGCGCCGGACCGGTCCCCGCCGGCGAGGAGCCCCTCCACGTCCTCTTGCGCCCGCTGCGCGACAGCTTCCAGCGCGCGCGCCAGCGCGCGCCGCGCCTGCGTCTGGCGCTCGGCGTCCATCTCACGGAGCCCGAGGGCGCGGTAGAGCGGGGGCAGCGCGCCCGCGGGGTCCCCCGCCTCGATGCGCTCGATCCCGAGCTTGGTGTGGCCCCACCAGAGCCGCCGCCTGAGGTCCTCGGCCTGCTCGGGAGTGAGCGCGTCCTGGGGGACCCGGCGCACCGCCTCCTCGGCGCGGTCCAGCAGCAGGAGCGCCTCGCCCACCTCCCCCGTAGCCTCGAGGGCCTGGCCGGTGAGGCGGCCGACCTCTCCGGTGACGGCCGTCCAGAGGAGATCGCAGAGCGCCTGGCGCCGCCCCGGTGGCAGGTCGGGGGACTGGAGCGCCTCCTGGATCACGCAGGAAGCCTCGGCAAGCTCGCGCCGGTCCAGGAGGGCTGCGGCGCGGCGCTCGACGAGGGCCCCGGCGGCGTTTCGCGCCCGCGTGCCGAGCTCGCGGAGCCCCTCGTCGCCGGGCTCGGCGACGGCGGCGGCCGCGACGAGGGCGCATGCGAGCGAGAGCCCGGCCGTCATGTCCGGGGAGGGACCGGTGGCCGTCTCCGCGCCCATCACGATGTGGCGCGCGATGGGGACAGCCAGGAGCATCCCCCGCGGCGAAGGCGCCGGGCCCTCCGGCCCGGGCGCGCAGGCGAGACCGGCCTCGAAGGCCTGCCGCGCCCCGTCGCGATCGCCCACGGCCTGGCCCGCCAGCCCGACGAGCCCCCACAGGGCCGCCCTCTCGCAGGGGGTGGCCGGCGGGGACGACTCCTCCGACTCCGAACGGAGCGCGGGCCCTGCGGCTTCCAGCACCTGCGCGTACTCGCCCTCCTGGTACAGGCGCATGCAGGCCTCGGCCAGCTCCGTCTCGCGCGGCGCGGCCGCCGCCACCTCGGGCGCCGCCGCCTCGGCCGCCGGCACCTCCGGGGCTGGAACCTGCTCTGCCGCAGCCTCCTCCACCACGGGCTCCAGCACCGCGGGCTGCTCCGGAGCCTGGGGCAGGACCATCTGGACCGGCTTCGGCGCCGGCGCGGGGCCCGGCTCCGACTCCGGGCGTCGCGGCGGCGGCACGCGAGGCCCGCGGCCGTGGCGCTCGAGGGCCGACTCCGGCACGCGCCGCCGCGCGAGCTCGACGCGCCCGCGCGCGGCTCGGCGGGATCGCGCCGGACGCCGGCTGTCGAGGGCCTGGGCGAGCCCCACGAAGAGAAGGAGGCCCGCCACGAGGGTGAGCAGGGCGACGAGCGCCTCTTCGACCGTCAAGCGGCGGCCCTCGGCATCGGTGGCGGCATGATGAGACGCAGCACGGCCTCACGCTACCATGCCGGGCCGGACCCCGCCAACGGGGTACAGGCGCTTTGAGTTGAGGGGGCGACCCGCGGTATGATGCGGAAGGTATCCCAGCGCCATCAACCCCTAGGGAGAGCCGGATGCGCCGAGTCGCCGTGATCGGGGTGGGACTGACCAGGTTCGGGAAGCACGACCGCACCAGCGCGGAGCTGTTCGCCGAGGCGGCCGGCGAGGCCATCGTGGATGCCGAGATCGCCCCCTCCAGCATCCGGGCTCTCTACTATGGCAATGTCACCGGCGGCGAGGGGGAGCGCCAGCTGCACACCGGGCCCCTGGCCGCCACCCTGCTGGGCCTCGCCGACATTCCCACCACGCGCTTCGAGACCGCCTGCGCCACGAGTCACGCCGCCTTCCGCCACGCGGTGATGGAAGTCTCCGCCGGCATCTCCGACGTGGTCCTGGTGGGCGGCGCCGAGCGGGTGCTCCACATCCCCACGGACCACGCCACGGAGTACTTCGCCTACTGCTCGGACGCCTCCTGGGAGCAGCCCGTGGGGCTCACCTTCCCCGGCGTCTTCGCCCTCATCGCGCGCGCCCACATGGAGAAGCACGGGACCACCGAGGAGCAGATGGCGCACGTGGCCGTCAAGAACCACCGGCACGGGGTCCACAACCCCAAGGCGCAGTTCCGGAAGGAGATCACCCTCGAGACCGTCCTCAAGAGCGCCTACGTCGCCGACCCCCTCAAGCTCTTCGACTGCTGTCCCTTCACGGACGGCGCCGCGGCCGTGGTCCTCGTCTCGGAGGAGGTGGCGCGCAAGCACCGGCGCCCGGTCTGGGTGCTCGGCTCGGCGGCGGCCTCGGACACGATGTTCATGCACGAGAAGCGCGATCTCGCCCGCGTCACGGCCACCGAGCGCGCGGCCCGGGACGCCTACCGCCAGGCCGGCAAGGGCCCCGAGGACGTGAACGTGGTCGAGCTGCACGACTGCTTCACCATCGCCGAGATCGTGGCCACGGAGGGGCTCGGCTTCTTCGAGCCCGGCACGGGGGGCATCGCGGCCGAGAAGGGGTGGACGAGCCTCGGCGGCAAGATCCCGGTGAATCCGTCCGGCGGGCTCAAGTCCAAGGGGCATCCCATCGGCGCCACGGGCGCCGCGCAGATCTGCGAGATCGTCACCCAGCTCCGCGGCGAGGCCGGCCCCCGCCAGGTGGATGGCGCCCGCATCGGCCTCACTCACACCCTGGGCGGCAACACCGCCACCGTCCTGGTCAGCCTGTTCGGCCGTGACTGAGCGCGTGATCACGCTGAAGAGCTTCTTCGAGGAAGCCCGCGCCGGACGCCTCACCGGCATCCGCTGCGGCCAGTGCGGCGAGCTCGCCATCCCGCCGAAGGAGTTCTGCCCGGCCTGCCAGAAGCGGGCGTGGGTCTCCGTGCCGCTCACGGGCGAGGGCACCATCTCCTCCTTCACCATCATCCGCGTGGCGCCCCGCGGGCATGCCGGCGAGACGCCGTACGCCGTGGCCGTGGTGAAGCTCGCCGAGGGCGTCTCGCTCCTCGGCCGCGTGGTGGATCTCCCGTTCGAGTCGCTCCGCGTGGGTCTGCCCGTCCGGTTCCGGCCCCTGGTCAAGAACGAGCAGACCGTCGTCGGCTTCGGCCCCGCCTGACCCTCCCGGCGCCCCCTCCCGCCCGCCACCAGCCCTGGTTTGGGTTGACCAGGTAGTGCTGCGGGGCTAGGCTTGCTCAGCCTTCTGCCCCATCGGGGCTCGGCTCGACTCCGCGGTTCGCTCCGGAGGACGCGCGAATGACCTGCACACGCTGTCGGGCGGACAACCGCGAGGGGCGGCGCTTCTGCGCCGAGTGCGGCGCTCCGCTCGCGGTGGCCTGTCCGGCCTGCGGGTTCAGCAACGAGCCGGGGGAGAAGTTCTGCGGGGGATGCGGCCAGCCTCTGCGGGCCGCGCCGGACGCCCCCGCCCCGGCCGCGCCGCCGACGCCGCAGGCCTACACACCCGCCCATCTCGCCGAGAAGATCCTCACCTCGAAGGCGGCCCTCGAGGGCGAGCGCAAGCAGGTCACCGTGCTCTTCGCCGATCTCAAGGGCTCGCTGGAGCTGCTCGCCGACCGCGACCCGGAGGAGGCCCGGGCGCTCCTGGACCCTGTGCTTGCCATCATGATGGAGGCCGTCCACCGGTACGAGGGCACCGTGAACCAGGTCATGGGCGACGGGATCATGGCGCTGTTCGGCGCGCCCCTGGCCCACGAGGACCACGCCGTCCGCGCCTGCTATGCCGCCCTCAGGATGCGGGAGGCCATCGACCGCTACGGTGACGAGCTGCAGCGCCGCGAGGGCGTCCCCGTGCAGATCCGCGTCGGCCTCAACTCCGGCGAGGTGGTCGTCCGCTCCATCGGCTCGGATCTCCGCATGGACTACACCGCCGTGGGCCAGACCACACATCTCGCCGCCCGCATGGAGCAGATGGCCAGGCCCGGATCGGCGCTGATCACGGGGGAGTGTCTCCGCCTGGCCGAAGGGTACGTCCTCGTGAAGCCGCTGGGCCCCGTCGCGGTGCGCGGACTCGATGGGCCCGTCGAGGTGTACGAGCTCGCCGGCGCCACGACGGCGCGCTCGCGGCTTCAGGCCGGCGCCGCGCGGGGGCTGAGCCGCTTCGTCGGCCGCGACGCCGAGGTGGAGCAGCTTCACCGGGCGCTGCAGCAAGCCGGTGCGGGCCACGGCCAGATCGTCGCCGTCGCGGGCGAGCCGGGAGTCGGCAAGTCGCGCCTGTACCACGAGTTCATCCACTCCCACCGCACGCTGGGCTGGCTCATCCTCCAGGCCTCGTCCACCTCCTACGGCAAGGCCACCTCCTACCTCCCCGTCACCGATCTGCTGAAGTCCTACTTCCAGATCGACCCGGGGGACAGCGCCCGGCGCGTCCGCGAGCAGGTGACCGGAAAGATCCTCACGCTCGACGAGCGGATGCGGGCCGCGATCCCGCCCCTCCTCTGGCTCCTCGACGCCCTGCCCGAGGAGAGCCCGTTCGCCGCGCTGGGCGCGCTCCAGCGCCGGGGCCAGACTGTCGACGCCCTCCGGCAGCTCTTCCTGCGGGAGAGCCAGCGCCAGCCCCTGGTCCTGGTCTTCGAGGACCTGCACTGGCTGGACCCGGAGAGCCAGGCGGTGCTCGACGCGCTCGCCGATAGCGTCCCGGCGGCGCGCCTCCTGCTCCTGACCAACTACCGCCCGGAGTACGAGGACCGCTGGACATCGAGAACCTATTATGCCCGGCTCCGCGTCGACCCCCTGCCGCCGGAATCCGCGGACGCGCTCCTCGATGCTCTCGTGGGAGCCGCGGAAGGGATGGGCGCGCTGAAGGCCCTCCTCAAGCAGCGAACCGGGGGCAACCCGCTCTTCCTCGAAGAGTCGGTGCGCACGCTCGTCGAGACGGGAGCGCTGGCTGGCGAGCGGGGCGCCTATCGTCTCCAGCACGAGCTCCGCGCCGTCCAGGTGCCCGCCACGGTCCAGGCACTCCTGGCGGCCCGCATCGACAGGCTACCGCCGGAGCAGAAGCACCTCCTCCAGAGCGCGGCGGTGATCGGCACCGAGGTTCCCCTGTCCCTGCTCCGGGACATCGCCGACCTGCCGGACGAGGCGCTGCGCGGCGCGCTCGCGCACCTCCAGGCGGCCGAGCTGCTCTACGAGACGCGGCTCTTCCCCGATGCCGAGTACACCTTCAAGCACGCGCTGACCCACGAGGTGGCGTATGGCGGCCTCCTCCAGGACAGGCGGCGAGCGCTCCACCGGCGGGTCGGCGAGGCCATGGAGGCGCGCTACG
>MGBV01000263.1:11766-13748 GCA_001788415.1 Candidatus Rokubacteria bacterium GWC2_70_16
GCCCGGCACTATCTGGACGCCGCGCTCAGGGCGAAGGACCGCTATGCCTACCAGAGCGCCCTCCGGCTCTGTGAGCGCGCGCTGGAGACGGCGGAGAAGGCCGAGCCGGTCCCTGAGGAGCGCATCGAGAGCCTCGTCCTGCTGGGCGATCTCTGGAGCCTGCTCGGCGATCTGGACGCGGCCAACCTCCGGTACGAGCGCGCGCTGGACGCCGCCACCGCGCCCGAGGCGCGCCGGCCCATCGCGAACCGGCTGCACCGGCGGGCCGCGGTCGTGCGCGACGGCGCGAAGATCGCCTTCTACGAGCACGGCGGCGGGGCGCAGACCATCCTCATGATGAACCCGATCGTGTACGGCCTGGCGATCTTCCAGCCCGTGATCGAGCAGCTCGCCCAGGAGTTCCGCATCATCACCCTCGACCCGAGGGGCACCGGGGCCTCCGATCCTCTCCCGGCGCGGTACTCGCTGGCGGACCACATGGAGGACGTGCGCGCGGTCATCGAGGAGACGGGCGCGGCCCCGGTGATCGGGGTGGGCATCTCGCGCGGCGGCAATCTCCTCGTGAAGCTCGCGGTGGCCCACCCCGCACTCCTCGCGGGCCTGGTCCTGGTCGGCACCCCCAGGTCGTACTCCCCCGGCCTGAAGGGGCGCTTCCACGAGCCCTTCGCGCGGGGCGACGTGGAGGGGCCCATGCGTCTCTTCTGGCCCACGGTGCATTCGGAGCCGGGCACCGAGGACCTGGTCGAGCAGGCCGTCCAGCATTGCCTCCGCCTTCCGGTGGCCACGGTCCTGAACTTCTTCGACGATGACCCGGAGCGCGACATCGTCCCGCTCCTGGGGCGGGTCCGCGTGCCGACCCTCGTCATCCACGGCACCGACGATCGCCGGGTGCCCTTTGAGGACGGCCGATACCTCGCCGAGCATATCCCGGGCGCCCGGCTTCACCCCTTCGAGGGCCGCGGCCATCTGCCGCTGTTCACCGTCACCCGCGAGTTCTGCGAGGTGCTGCGGCAATTCGTCCGGGCGGGGGGCGCGCCAGGGCCGGTCCCGGGCCAGGGCCCTGCCCCGGATTGACAGCCACCGAAGAGTGTGGTCTAAGGGGTGCGCCCATGGGTTCCGCGCTCCTCGAGGGCACCGAGGTCAGCAAGCGCTTCGGCGGGCTGCAGGTCCTGAGCCGCGTGAGCTTCCGGGTGGACCCGGGCGAGATCGTGGCGCTCATCGGACCCAACGGTGCCGGCAAGACCACGCTCTTCAACCTCATCAGCGGCCTGCTCCCTCCGACCGGGGGCTCCATCCGGCTCGGCGCGCACACCCTCACAGGACTGCCCGCCCACCGGATCAGCCGCCTCGGCGTCGGCCGGACCTTCCAGACGCCGCGGCCCTTCATGGACATGACGGCGCTCGACAACGTCCGCGTCGCGGCGCTCTTCACCGAGCGGCAGGCGGGCCCGGCCCACGGGCTCCTGTCGCTGGTGGGGCTGGCGGATGTCGCGGGCATGCCCGCGCGCCACCTGCCCGCGGGGAGCCGGAAGCTCCTGGAACTGGCCATGGCGCTGGCGCTCGGGCCGCAGGTGGTACTGCTGGACGAGATCCTGGCGGGGCTCACGCCCACCGAGGTGCAGGCCGCCACCGGGATCTTCCGGCGCATCCGCGACGAGCGCGGGGTCGCGCTCTTCTGGGTCGAGCACGTCATGCACGCCGTGATGCAGACGGCCGAGCGGATCGTCGTGCTCCACCACGGCGAGGTCATCTGCGAGGGCGGGCCCCAAGCGGTGGCTCAAGACGCGCGGGTCCTCGAAGCGTATCTTGGCAGGGAAGACAGCAGCTGAGATCGGGCGAGGAAAAGAACGCACTCCGAACCACCGGCAGGTGCTGGCGGGCGACAGCCCGGGTGGTGGACAGCGGCTGGGATCGCGCGAGGGAGACGACGTAACCCGAAGTACCGGCGAGGCTGGGCGGGCGACAGCCCGGGTGCCCAGCCC
>MGBV01000263.1:13785-19401 GCA_001788415.1 Candidatus Rokubacteria bacterium GWC2_70_16
ACAGCCCGGGTGCCCAGCCCGGGTGGTGGACAGCGGCTGACATCGCGAGAGGGAGAACACGCAACCCGAACCACCGGCGGGTGCGGGCGGGCGACAGCCCGGGTGCCCGCACCGGGTGAAGGAGACTCCCGACATGGGCATGCGCAGGCGCGAATTCCTCAAGGTGGCGGCGGCCGGCGCCGCGGCGGCTCCCCTGCTCCATGGGCGGGCCCGGGCCCAGGCCAAGCCGGTCCGGATCGGTTACACGCTCTCGGCCACGGGGCCCTACTCGGTGGGCGCGCAGATCACCCAGGCGCCCAATTACACGCTCTGGCAGGAGCAGGTCAATGCCCGCGGCGGCCTCGCCGTCAAGGGTGAGGGGCGCCGGCCCATCGAGTTCATCTCCATCGACGACAGGAGCGAGATCGAGACGGCCGTGCGCTTCTACGAGAAGCTCGCCACCGACGACAAGGTGGACCTCATGCTGCCGCCCTGGGGCTCGGCCATGAACTTCGCGATCGCGCCCGTGGCCAGCAAGTACGGCTATCCCCTCCTGGGCCCGACGGCCATCTCCGCCAAGTTCAGGGAGCTGGCCATCCCCTACTTCTACACGTTCCTGGTCCAGCCCGAGGGGCAGATGAAGGCCGTCGCCGCGCTCCTCAAGGACCTGAAGGCGCAGGGCAAGATCTCGAAGGTCGCCGTCGCCTACGTCAACGATCTCTTCGGCATCGAGCTGAACGCCGCCGCGGGGCCCGCGCTCAAGGAGGCCGGCCTCGAGGTGGTGGACACCAAGAGCTATCCGCTGGGGGCCAAGGACCTCTCCCCGCTCCTCAAGGGCTTCAAGGCGGCGGGCGCGGATGCCTTCGTGGGGCTCACCTATCCGCCGGACAATATCCTCGTGACCTCCCAGGCCAAGGAGGTGGACTGGAACCCGCCCGTGTTCTTCACCGGCGTGGGCACCGCCTTCCCCTTCTACCGGGAGCGCTTCAAGGGCGCCGAGGGCGTCATGGGCATCGGCGGGTGGAACCCGAAGGTGAAGTTCGCGGGCGCCAGGGAGTACTACGACGCCCACGTGAAGAAGCATCAGAAGAAGGAGCCGGACCGCTGGGCCAGCGCCTTCGCCTACGCCTCGCTCCAGATCCTCGAGAAGTGCGTCGGCGAGGTAGGCCTCGACCGCCCGAAGATCAAGGCCATGCTGGACGCGACGGAGTTCCAGACCGTCGCCGGCCCCATCAAGTTCGCCAGGGGAGAGAACGTCGCCACCCCCGGCATGGTGGGGCAGTGGCAGAAGGGCGAGTTCGAGATCGTGTGGCCCAGGGCCTGGGCCACCGGCGCCGCCGTCGTCCCCAAGGCGCCCTGGGCCTGAGCCCCGCGGGTCTCGCGCGAGTGTCAGCGGCGTGAAGCTCACGCTGCTGGTGGATGTGGTCGGCGCCGGGCTCATGACGGGGGGGATCTATGCCCTCGTGGCGCTGGGGCTCAACCTGCAGTACGGGCTCATGCGCGTGCTCAACGTGGCCCACGGTGAGTTCCTCATGGTGGGCGCCTACCTCACCTACTCGCTGCACACCGCTTGGGGCGTGAACCCGCTCCTCACGCTGCTCGTCACGGGGCCGGCGGCCTTCGGCGCCGGCCTCGTGCTCCACCGCCTGCTCTACGCGCGCCTCGTGGCGGCGAGCGACAGCCGCGAGGCGCTCGAGTCGCGCTCGCTGCTCCTGTCCTTCGGCCTCCTGTTCGTGCTGCAGAACGCGGCGCTGCTCCTCTGGAGCGCCGATCTCAAGGGCTACAGCTATCTCTCGACGCCCTTCCGCGTGCTCGGCACGGTGTTCCCCGCCAACCGCGTGGTGGCCGCCTGCGTGGCGCTCGGGCTCTCCGTGGGCTTCTATCTCGTACTCCAGCGGAGCCTCATGGGCAAGGCGGTGCGCGCCCTCATGCAGGAGCCCGAGGGCGCCCAGCTCGTCGGGATCGACGTCAACCGCCTCCACGGGCTCTGCTTCGGCATCGGGATCGCCATGTCGGCGGTGACTGGCTCGCTGGTCAGCATGCTCTTCGAGCTGACGCCCTTCATCGGACTGCCCTACACGGTGACGGCCCTTGTCGTCGTCATCCTGGGCGGCCTCGGCAATGTCATGGGCAGCCTGCTGGGCGGCCTCCTGCTGGGGCTCGTGGAGACCGCCTCCGTGTACCTGGTCGCCTCCGACGTCCGGATCATCGCCTCCTACGCGGTGCTCTCCCTGATCCTGATCCTCAAGCCCTCCGGTCTCTTTGGTCGCTAGGCTCATCGGGGCATGCGCCCTCGCGGCGCTCGTCGTGATCCCACAGGTCGTGACGCCCTACTACCGGTCCCTCGCCCTGGCCATCCTCGCCGATGTGACCCTCACCGTGGCCTGGGCCTTCTTCTCGGGACCGACGCGCTACCTCTCGCTGGCCACGGGAGCGTTCTTCGGCGCCGGGGCCTACGTCACCGCAGTGGCGGGCAAGGGGCTCGCGTGGCCGCTTCCCGTCGTGGCGGCCGCCGTCGTCGGGGCCGTCATGGCCCTCGTGGTGGGGGCGCTGGCGCTGAGACTGCGCGGCCCCTACTTCGCCGTCTTCACCTTCGGGCTCGCGGAGCTGACCAAGCACACCCTCATCTGGTACGAGACGAGCGTCACGGGCACGGTGGGCCGGCTCATCCTGGCCCCTCCCGCTCCTCTCGTCCTTTACTACACGGTGCTCGTGCTCACCGTTCTCGCCGTGGCGACATCCGTCCTCTTGCGCCGCTCGCGCTGGGGATACGCGCTGGTGGCGATCGGCGCGGACGAGGAGCGGGCGGCCACCCTGAGCATCGACACGACGCGGGTGAAGGTCGGCGCCTTTGCGCTGAGCGCCGCCTTCATGGCGGCCGTGGGAGCGGCCATGGCCCCCCGCTGGACCTACCTCGATCCCCAGGTCTTCAACCCGCTCGTCTCCTTCCAGGCCGTCATCATGGCGCTGGTGGGCGGGGCGAGCACCGTGGTCGGCCCCATCGTCGGCGCCGTCTTCCTGGGGCTCGCCTCGGAGATCCTGCTGCTCAGGTTCCGCTACGTCTACATGCTGGCCCTCGGGCTCACCCTGATCGTCGTTGTCCTGGCCCTGCCCTCTGGGCTAGTGGGCCTGGCGCAGCGCCCGCCACAGGCCGCCCGTGGGCGGCCCAGCGGCCGACCCCCGGAGGCCGCCTCTTGACTTCGGCCGCCGTTGCCGCCACAGTGTCGCCAATTCCGGCCCGGCTCACTCCACCTCGCGTCACGGCAGACGAGGGAGAACAGCCATGACATCGACGACCAATGGCCCGATGGACATCACCCGGCGTGACCTCCTGAAGCTCGGAAGCACGGCTCTCGCGGGCGCGGCGCTCGCCACCGGGCCCGGCCCGGCGGCGGCCCAGACGCCGAAGCGCGGCGGCACCCTGACCCTCAGGATGTGGGACCCGCCCCACTTCGACCACATGCTGACCATCGCCTACAAGACCCACGGCGTGCTGGGCTTCACCCACAGCCGGCTCCTCAAGCACAAGGCCGGCCCCGGCGTCGTGCCCGGGACCTTCCCCATCGAGGGCGACCTGGCCGAGTCCTGGAGCCAGCCCAACGAGACCACCTACGTCTTCAAGCTCCGCCGCGGTGTCAGGTTCCACCCCAAGCCCCCCGTCAACGGCCGTGAGCTCACCGCCGAGGACGTCCGCTACACCATCGAGCGCTTCCTCACGGTGAAGGGAAACGCCAACGCCTACATGCTCAAGGACCTCGACAGGGTCGAGGTCCTCGACACGCACACGATCAAGTTCACCCTCAAGCAGCCCTTCGCCTGGTTCCTCGACATGCTGGCCAACCCGATCGCCACCGGGATCATCGCCAAGGAGGTCGTGGACAAGTACGGCGACCTCAAGAAGCCCGAGTCGGTGATCGGCACCGGCCCCTGGATGCTCGACAGCTACCGGCCGAACGTGGGGCTGACGCTCGTGCGGAACCCCCATTACTTCGTGCCGGGGCTGCCGCACATCGACCGCGTCGAGATCGTCGTCGACGAGGACAACGCCTCCCGCATGGCCGCCTTCCTGGCCGGGAAATACGACGTGGGCTGGGAGTTCCCGGGCGTGATCAACCGGACCGACTGGGTGCAGATCAAGGACGCGCTCAAGCAGAAGCGGCCCAATCTCAAGGTGCAGGAGTTCCCGTCCAACGTCATGGGCCACATCTCCATGCGCGCCGACCAGAAGCCGTTCAGCGACGCCCGGGTCCGCCAGGCGATGTCGCTCGCCATCGACCGCCAGGGCATCCTCGATGCCACCGCCGAGGGCGTCGGCGTCATGAACCCGCCCGTCCCTGCCGCCCTCAAGGACTGGTCGCTCCCCATGAACCAGCTCGGCGAGGGGGCCAAGTACTACAAGTACGACCCGAAGGAGGCCAAGCGCCTGCTGGCCGAGGCCGGCTATCCCGGCGGCTTCCCCGGCACCATCTGCTTCGCGACCTACGGATCGACGGTGGTGGTGGACTCGGCCCAGCTCGTGGTCAAGTACTTCAAGGACGTGGGCATTGACGCCAAGCTCGACCAGAAGGAGTACGGCGCCTACATCTCCACCTGTTTCTACGGCAACTTCCCCTCCATGGCCTTCGGCCCCCAGACGCCCTTCCTCGAGCCCGACAACTTCCTGTTCGGCCAGTACTACCCGGGCGAGCGGAAGAACCAGAGCCACAGCAACGATCCCGTCGTCGCCGACATGCTGGTCCGCCAGCGGCGCACCCTGGACGAGGCCAAGCGTCGCCAGATCATCCACGACATCCAGCGCCACCTGGCCACCCAGCAGTACTATGTCCAGCTCCCGTCGGGCATCTACATCGGCGTGTGGGACGGCGCCCTCAAGAACTACGGGGCGAACCTCGGCTATGACTACGGCGGGCGGCTCATGGCAGCGTGGCTCGACCGCTAGGTGCCGGTCCAACTGACTTCGCCATCGCTCGCTCACGCTCGCGGGATTCCGGTCTTCGCTCGCCTCGCCTCCGGCATCGGCTCGCCCAGCCGTGTTCTCGGTCGGCGCGGGCGCTCAACGTACAGGGAGTACGCCTCGCGCCCGCGCCTCCCTCGAGCCTCGTCTGGCTCGTCATTTGGCCCGGCACGGTGCGGATGCCGCGTCATCCTCCCCTGAGCGCCTGATGCGGAAGTACGTCCTGCGGCGCCTGCTCGTGGCGATCCCCTCGCTGCTGATCGCCTCCGTCATCGTCTTCTCGCTGCCGCGCCTCATCCCGGGCGACGTGGTGCAGCTCATGCTCGAGGAGAAGGCCTACGCCAAGGACCTCGACGCCCTGCGGGCCAAGCTCGGCCTCGACAGGCCCGTCTACGTGCAGTACTTCGAGTGGCTCGGCAACGTGGCGCGCGGGGACCTCGGGGAGTCGCTCTGGACGAGGCGCCCGGTCATCGAGGAGCTGCTGAGCCGGCTGCCGGTGAGCCTCGAGCTGGGGCTCCTGGCCCTCGGCTTCGCCGTCGTGATGGCCGTGCCCGTGGGCATCATCGCCGCCACCCGCCAGGACACTCTCGCCGACTACGCCGCGCGCAGCATGGCGATCCTGGGCCTGTCGGTGCCGGGCTTCTGGATCGCGACGCTCGTGGTGCTCCTGCCGGCCATCTGGT
>MGBV01000264.1:0-3065 GCA_001788415.1 Candidatus Rokubacteria bacterium GWC2_70_16
CGCCTGCATCCTGAAATCCGATCTCCCCTTTGTTTGACCGCGTCATTGCATTAGTTATGCAGGAGTCAATAATGCCCGCCCCCGGCCGGCCCGGCGCCCTTGACGACTTCGGCGGCGCGCGCGGCCGGCGGCGTGTTGCGGCTGCGCCCGATCGTGATCCTCCCGTCGATCAGCACCATGGAGATGCCGGGCAGGTCTCCCGCGGCGAGGGCGCCGAGGGCGTCCTTGCCGACCGAGCCCGTCGGCGAGTCGCAGACGACGAGGTCGGCCTCCGTGCCGACCGCGATCAGGCCCGCGCCGAGCTTGTAGACGCGCGCCGTGTTGCCCGTCGCGCACGCGACCGCCTCGGCCGGCGCCAGGCCGCCGAGCCCCGCGAGCAGCGAGAGCGTCCGGAGGACCCCGAGCGGGATGACGCCCGTGCCCGACGGCGCGTCGTTGCCGATGATGATCCGGTGGGTGGCGCGCGCGTCCGTGGCGACGCGAAGCGTGTGGAGCGCGGTCTTCATGTTGCCGCACTGGACGATCTCGAGCGCCATGTCGGTCGCGACGAGCCGCTCGATCTCAGCCGTGGTCATCGAGGTCGTCCCGCCGTTGATGTGGCCGACCACGTCGGGGGCCGCCTCGAGGACGACCTCCGCGGTGATCGGGCTCGAGCCCGCGATCGAGGGGCCGCCGGTGTGGATCGTCACGGTCATGCCGTGCTGCTTCGCCCAGCGGACCATCGGCGCCGCGTCCTTCCCCGTCCTCACGGACCCGAGCCCGATCTCGCCGACGAGCCTGACGCCCGCGGCGGCCATCTCGGCGAAGTCCTGCTCGACCATGCCGAGCTCGAGGATCGGCGCGCCCGCGTGGACCTTGACGCCGCCCGGCCTGAAGTTCGCGTACGCCTTGGCCGCGACGATCGCGAGCGCCTTCAGCCCCACGATGTCCTTGGGCCGGCCCGGCAGGTGGACCTCCCCCGCCGAGATCGCGGTCGTCACCCCGCCGTTCATCGCCGAGTCGATGAAGTCCACCGTCCGCTGGCGCGGCGTGAAGTCGCCGAAGACGGGGTGGACGTGCGAGTCGATGAGGCCGGGCATGACGGTCGTGCCCTTCGCGTCGATGACCGTGTCGGTGTCCTCGTCGAGGCGCCGGCCCACGGCCGCGATCCGGCCGTCAGTGATCACGATCGAGTCGGCGTCGAGGAGAGGCGTGTGGATGTCCCCGCTGACCAGCGTGCCGATGTTGCGGATCAAGGTCTTCATGCGTCCCCCTTCAGCGGCGAGCGCGGTCGAGGACGGTCCGGAGTCGCTCAGCGGCCTCCGGTGCCTCCTTGAGCGCGAGGAGCGGACCGAGCTCCGCCCAGATCAGCGACTCATCCAATCGTCCGCGCTGGCGCAGCGCGACGCCCTCAATGTCCAGCCAGTCGCGCTCGCGGCCGGCGAACGCCTTGAACACGACGAGGTCTTCGGCGCTGCACGTCACGAGCGCCGCTCCCGGTTGGATCACGAACTCCGACGCGCGAGCCACCGCCCGCTCCTCGAACGGCATCGCCCCCAGGGCCACGTCAACGGGAATGCCCGCCGGGCTCCTCATGAGGACGACGCGGTGCCTGAGCGCGAAGTCCCGGGCATCGGATCGGCGCCCGGCGAACCCCTTGAGCAAGGTGTCCACGTACGGCGCTTCCGTTCCGAAGCCCGTGAGCAGCGTGATGTCGACGTCCTGGGTGAGGCGGGGCTCGCCCCAGCGCTGCAGCGTGAGACCGCCGATGAAGCAGAAGCGCCAGCCGCGCTCTCGACAGAAGGCCTGGACCTCCAGCGCGGCGGCGAAGATCGGGTTCACGCCGCGCTGCGCCGGTGGAGCAGCGCCTGCTGGCGGACGAGACCGGATCCCGTGAGACGCGCCGGATCGATCGGGACAGCGAGCGCCAGCGAGAGCAACGCGTCGCTCGCCGCCAGCGCCTCGGCGTCGGTGAGATCGCCCAGCTCTCTGGCGCGCTGCTCGGCCAGCGCAATCGCCGCGCTGCGCCACTGGGCCATCCATGCCTCCTGCGCCGCCCGGTCCATCATCACCGAGTGTAGCGTGGCGCCCTTGGCCTGAGAACCCTGTTCTGGGGTGCCCGGCAGGAGTCGAACCTGCGACCCTCGGATCAGAAGTCCGACGCTCCGTCCAGGCGAGCTGCAGGCGCGCCATGGACTTGCCGACGTTCGACCTCGATGCCGCCGCTACCGGCGCACGCCGACGTACCTCAGCAGGACCTCGGGCTCGGCGGCCAGCTCGGCCGGCGTGGCGTGGCGCGCGATGCGGCCGTTCTCGATGAGGGCGACGCGATCGGCGACCCGGAGGACGGCGTCGACCTTCTGCTCGACGAGCAGGACGCCGACCCGGCGCGCCTTGAGCGCGACGATCGTGTCGAGCAGCCGACCGACGAGGGTCGGCATCAGCCCCTCGCCGGGCTCGTCCAGCAGGAGGAACTCGGGCCTGGCGCAGAGGGCGCGCGCGGTGGCCAGCATCTGCTGCTGGCCGCCCGAGAGCGTGCCGGCCCGCTGGCGCAGCCGCTCCCCGAGCATGGGGAAGAGGCCGAGGACGGGCTCGAGCGTGTCCGCGCCGCCGCCGCGCACGAGGAGCCCCATGCGGAGGTTTTCCTCGACGGTGAGGTGCGGGAAGAGCCGGCGGCCCTGCGGGACATAGGCGATCCCGCGCCCGGGGATCTCGTGGGGGCGGAGCCGGCCGAGATCGGTGCCGTCGAGCCTGATCGTCCCCGATCGCGGGCGGACGAGCCCCATGATCGCCCGGAGCGTCGTCGTCTTGCCCGCGCCGTTCCGGCCGAGCAAGCCCACGATCTCCCCGGCGTCGACGTGGAGGGACACCTCCTTGAGGATCTGGACCTCCCCGTAATAGCAATCGACGCCCTCGAGCGCGAGTCTCATCGCCCCAGGTAGGCCTTCTGGACTTCCGCGTGCGCCTCGATCTCACGCGGCGTGCCCTCGGCGATGATCCGCCCCTGGTCCATGACCGTCACCCGACCCGCCAGCGCCAGGACGACCGCCATGTTGTGCTCGATGACGAGCACCGTGGCGGCTCGC
>MGBV01000264.1:3085-14804 GCA_001788415.1 Candidatus Rokubacteria bacterium GWC2_70_16
CGGCGAGCCCCTGGGTCGGCTCGTCCAGGACGAGCAGCTCGGGGCCGAGCGCCAGCGCCATGGCGACCTCCAGGAGACGCTGGTGTCCATACGCGAGTGCCCGCGCCGGCTGGTCCCTGAGGGCCCAGAGCCCCACCGTCACCAGGGCCGCCTCGACGTCGCGGGCCACGGCCTGCCGGTCGAGCGCGATCCAGTCGGACAGCGCCCGGAGGTGCCGGCGCTGGGCGGCCAGCGCCACGTTGTCGTACACGGAGATGCCCCGGTAGATGCTGGTGACCTGAAACGTGTAGACGATGCCCAGGCCGACGCGGTCCCACGCCCGCAGCGACGTGATGTCACGCCCGGCGAAGAGGACGCGCCCGGACGTCGGACTCAGTCGGCCGCTGATGAGGCTGACCAGCGTCGTCTTGCCCGCGCCGTTCGGCCCGATCAGCGCGCGCACTTCGCCCCGCTCGAGGCGGAGGTCCACGCCGCTCACGGCCTCGAGCCCGCCGAAGCGCTTGGAGATCGCCCTCGTCTCCAGGAGCGCGGTCACGGGAGCCACGGCGCCCACCGCGCCCGGATGCCGCCCACGATGCCGGCCGGGACCCACAGGATGGTGACGACGAGCGTGACGCCGACCACGATCAGATACCCCGTCGTGAGGCTGCTGGCGACGTCCACGAGATAGGTCATCACCAGCGTGCCGACCAGTGGACCCAGGGTGGTGCCGCTTCCGCCCAGCAGCGTCCAGAGCAGCGGGTAGATCGAGTAGGGGATCCCGGCGAACGTCGAGCCGACGTACGAGAAGAGCAGCGTGTAGGCCGAACCGGCCACGGCGGCGATGAGGCCCGAGACGGTCACCGCGAAGAGCTTGTAGCGGGGGGTGTTGTAGCCGAGCAGGCGGGTGCGCTCCTCGTTCTCGCGCAGCGCGCGCAGGATGTGGCCCACGGGCGAGCGAACAAGCCAGAAGTTCAGCAGGAGACAGGCGGCGAACACGACGAGCGCCACGTTGTACTTGACCACGGGATCGGCCAGCGGGAGGCGCCGCCCGCCGAGATCGAGGGAGAGACCCGAGAGGATGAACCCCTGATCGCCCCCGGTGATCTCGTTGAAGTAGAGCGTGGCCAGGTAGAAGGCCTGGGCGAGCATCATCGTCACGATCAGGAAGGCCGGACCGGCGGTCCGCAGCGTGATCAGCCCGACCGCAGCGGCGACGGCCAGGCCCGCGACGACGCCCGCCAGGAAGCCGGTGGCCACGCCGACACCCAGATAGGAGATGGCGAGTCCGGTGCCGTACATGCCCGCCGCGAAGAACATGGCGTGTCCGAGACTCATGAGGCCGACGTAGCCGAGGAGCAGGTTGTAGCCGGCGGCATACGCCGCGAGGACCATGATGCGGGCCAGCATGCCGTGATGGAACGGCGGGAGGACGAGCTGGAGCACGCCGAGGAGGGCGAGGACGCCCAGGTGGAGCCCGAGCGTCACGCGATCTCCTCGCCGAAGAGCCCGCGCCCCCGCACGGCCAGCACGAGCCCCACGAGCAGCGTGGCCACGATCTTGGCGAGCGTCGGGGAGAAGAGGACCGAGACCGCGCCGTCGCTCAGGCCCACGACGAACGCTGCGACCAGCGTGCCGCGGAGGCTTCCGAGCCCCCCGAGGATCACCACCACGAAGGACAGGAGGAGGGCATCGAGGCCCATGAGATAGTGGGCCTGCTGGATGGGGACGATCAGGGCGCCGGCCACGGCGGCGAGTCCGGCGCCGGCGCCGAACGCGGTCGTGTACACGCGGCCGACCGGCACGGCGAAGGCCTGGGCGATCTCGGGATCCTGCTGGGTCGCCCGCATGTAGAGGCCGAGCTTCGTCCGGGCGAGCGCGATCCAGGTCGCGACGAGCAGGATGGCGGCGATGACACCGACGATCAGCTTGTAGCCGGAATAGCCGAACCACGGGAAGTCGACCCGGAAATAGATGGGCGCGGTCACCGGGCGGGCGTAGGGCCCGTACACCATGAGGACGACCTGCTCGAGGATATACAGGAGGCCGATCGTCGCGACGATGGTGCTCTCCGGCTCGTATCCGATCGGGCGGAGCACCAGCCGGTCGGCCACCACGGCGACGGCGGCGACGACGAGCGGGGCCACGACCAGCGCGAGCAGGAAGCTCCCGAGCAGGGTGGAGACATACCAGGTGACGATCGCGCCCAGCATGAAGAACGCCCCGTGGGCGACGTTGACGATGCGCATGACGCCGAAGACGAGCGACAGGCCCAGCGCGGTGAGCGCCAGCACCAGCGCGCCCACCGTGCCTTCGAGGAGCGCCAGGAAAAGATGCGCCCCGAGACTCACGACTCGCGAGGCCCGAACGAATTGCGTTGTCGAAGGGCGCCACGGCTGTGCCGGGGCGCCCTGAGCGCCGGGGGGCTTGGGGGGCGCCCGGAGCCCCCCATGTCCTAAGAGTGGCTGCTTCGTATAGTCGGCCTCGGGCGCGTACATCGAGTCCTCGATCGCCGTTCGATGGATGACGGTGAGTCGGCGCTTCTCGACCTTGGAGACGACCTGCTGGCCGAAGACCTGGTGGAGCCGCCCGACGAACCTCTTCGGCCCCTGGGGATGCTCGGTGCCCTCGGGGAAGGACTGGAAGCCTTCCAGGGTCTCGATGAAGGCCCTGTAGGCGGCGGCCCCGGGCTTCTTGTAGCCGCTCTGCTCCACCGCCCGCTTGATGACGAAGAGCGTCTCCCAGCAGCCGAACATGTGCGAGAACGTGGAGACGTCCCGCGGGTCGTTGACGCTGGCGCCGTTGGCGTTGACCCCGACGCGTTCGCGGTAGAAGCGCACGTGCTGGGGCATGGTGGCCGCGGCGTAGCGCGGGAAGGCCTCCCAGAAGTACGTCCCCTCCAGGAACTCCAGCCCGGCGCTCGCCAGGTCGACCCCCTCCAGCGAATCGATGAAGCCGAAGATCTGCGGGCGGCGCGCGCCGAAGTGCTCCCCCATCTCCTTGACGAAGGTGAGGACGCCGGGGCCCACCATCACGTGGTAGAGCACCTCGGTGTCGGCCGGCACGCGCGGGAAGTATTTCGTGAAGGACGTCTCGGTCGGCGGGATGGGGAGCAGCGCTCGAATGGTCCCGCCCTGGGCCGTGGCGACCCGGCTGAAGAAGTCGCGGTGGTCGTGGCCGAAGGCGTAGTCGGGAAAGATCAGCGTCACCTTCTTCCCGAGGTTCTTGAGGATCCAGGGCGCGACCGCCGTGACCTGGGCCCGCACGTCGGTGATCCCGGGCTGGAAGACGTACCGGTTGAGCCGCCCCGAGGCCACGTGGTAGCCCTCGCTCACCACGATGTAGGGGATCTTCAGCTCGCCCGCCCGCGGGGCCGAGGCGATGACCACGTGCGAGAACAGCGTGCCGAAGATGAAGTCCACCTTGTGCTGGACGGCGAGCTTCTCGACCACCTCGGCGCCGCGCTTGGGATCGGTCCCGTCGTCCTCGGCGACGATCTCGACCGGCCGTCCGCCGATGCCGCCCTTCTCGTTGATGAGCTTGACGGCGGCCGTCGTCGCCCGCTCGTACCAGCGGCCGTAGACGGCGCCGATGCCCGTCCGATGGACCTGGAACCCGAGCCGCAGGGGCCCCTCCGCCTGGGCCGCCGCGCGCCCCACCCAGGGCCCCGGGAGATGAGCGCCGAGCGCCGCGGTGGCGCCCGCCTGCAGAAAGCGCCGTCTGGAGATAGTCGCCGCTCCGTCCTGGCTCATGGCCGACCTCCTGGTCCTTCGGTGTCCCGCCTCGCCGCGCGTGGGCGACTCGCGTCCCGTTTGAATAGCACGACCACGCCGTGGGCTCAACTCAGTAGGCGTTGCGGCTGTAGAAGCCGAGCCAGAGGGTCTGGATCAGGATCTTGAGGTCGAAGGCGAGCGACCAGCGCTCGATGTAGTAGAGGTCGTACTCGATGCGCTTCTCGATCGACGTGTTGCCGCGCCAGCCGTTGATCTGCGCCCAGCCCGTGATGCCGGCTTTGACCTTGTGGCGCAGCATGTAGCCGGGCACCCGGCGCCTGAACTCGGCGACGAAGCTCGGGCGCTCGGGCCGCGGGCCCACCAGGCTCATCTGGCCGCGCAGGACGTTGAAGAGCTGCGGGAGCTCGTCGAGGCTCGACCGGCGCAGGAACGCGCCGAGCCGCGTCCGGCGCCGGTCGTCGGGGCTCGCCCACACCGGCCCGGTGTCGCGCTCCGCGTCCGCGTGCATCGTCCGGAACTTGAGCATCCGGAACCGCTGGCCGTCGAGGCCCATCCGCTCCTGACGGTAGAGCACGGGCCCCGGCGAGTTGAGCTTCACCGCGACCGCGATGGCCAGCATGAGGGGCGCCGCCACGAGCAGCGCCACCGTCCCGAGCCCGAGATCGACGGCGCGTTTGAGCACACCGTTCCACCCGTAGAGCGGCGACTCTCGCAGGTGGATGAACGGGATCGCCTCGAACTCCTCGACGCCGCCGCGGAGCGACGCGAGCCCGAAGATGTCCGGTACGAGGTGGATGGCGACCGGGTCGTCCCCGATGCCGGCGAGCACCGTGTTGAGCCGCGAGTAGTCGCTGTTCGGCAGCGCGACGAAGACGACGTCCACCTGGTGGCGGTCGAGGATGGCGCGGACGTCGTCGAGCCCGCCGAGCCTGCGCACGTCCCCGGCCGGCATCTCGGCCTTGTCGCTCAACACGCCGAGCACCCGGATTCCGACGTCCGGCCGACGCCGGAGCACCCGGAGCACCTCGGTCGTCGGCTCGCCCCCGCCAACGACGATCGCGTACCGCTGGTTGTAGCCACGGCGCCGGGCAACGCGGAGCAGCTCACGGAACGTGGCACGCGACAGGCTCAGGACGACGATCGACATCGCCCAGAAGGCGACGATGACGAGGCGCGAGTACTCGTACGACCGGAACACGAAGGTCATGACGGCGACCAGGACCAGCACGCCGAGCGTCGAGGCCTTCGTGACATCCGACCACTCGGCGAGCCGCGAGCCCAGCCGATGCGGCCGATAGAGGTCGAACGCCTTGAAGGCGATCCCCCACACCGCGAGGATCGGGACGAGCTGGAGGGCGTAGCTCCGGAAGGGGGGCACGTCAACGCCGCCCACGACGTGGAAGCGGAGCACGTAGGCGCCGACCCAGCAGCCGGCGATCAGCACGAGGTCCACGAGCAGCGTGAGGTGCTCGAAGAAGCGCGAGTAGGCCTTCAGCATGCGGCGATCTCGCTCCGGCACCGTGCGATCCAGTCGCCGAGGCGCTGCCTGAAGATCGGGCGGTCGAAGCGCTCGGCCCGGGCCCGGAGCGCTTTGGGGTCGAATCGGTCCTCGACCGCCTCGAACCGCCGGATCGCGTCAACGAGCGACTCGACCGTCTGCTCGGCGAAGAAGACCGCGGTGGGCGACTCCTCGACGGCGTCGAGCCCGACCATCGTCTCGAGCGCGCCGCCCCGGGCGAAGGCGATCGTCGGCCGGCCGGCCGCCGCGGCCTCGAGCGGGACGATGCCGTAGTCCTCGAGCGACGGGAAGAGCACCGCGCGGCAGCGCGCGTACAGCTCGGCGACCTCGGGATCCGAGCGCCAGCCGAGCAGCTCGACCGTCGGCCCGGCGAGCGCGCGGAGCGCCGGGTCCTCCGGGCCGCTGCCGACCACGACCAGGCGACGGCCGAGGCGGGTGGCCGCGGCGACGGCGAGGTCGACCCGCTTGTACGGGGCGAGCGCGGAGACGACGAGGTAGAACTCCCCGGGCGAGTCGGTGAGCCGGAACCGCTGGACGTCCACGGGCGGGTGGAGCACGTCGGCCGACCGGGCGTAGACGCGCTGGATGCGGTCCGCGATGTGCCGCGAGATCGCGGCGAACCGGTGCACGCCCGACGTGCGTCGATCCCACCGGCGCAGCGCGGCTGCGGTCGGCGGCATCACGAGGCGGGCGACGCGCCCGGCGCGCGCGCCGAAGTAGTCGTCGTAGAGGTCCCAGACGTAGCGCATGGGCGTGAAGCAGTAGCAGAGGTGCAGCGCCCCGGGCGGCGTGCGCACCCCCTTCGCCACGCAGTGGGAGAGCGAGAGGATCACGTCGTACCCGCGCAGGTCGAACCGCCGGATGGCCGCCGGGAAGAGCGGGAGGTAGTAGCGGTAGCGCTCGGCGGCGCGCGGCAGCGTCTGCACGAACGACGTGATGATCGGGCGGTCTTCGATGAGGGGAGACACGCTGCCAGGCACGTGGAGCAGCGTGTAGAGCGGCGCCCGGGGGAACAGCTCGCAGAACACCTCGAGGCACCGCTCGCCGCCCCGCATCCCCGTGAGCCAGTCGTGAACGAGGGCCACACGGGGCGCGCCCGGCCCGGCCGCGACGCGCGCGGCCCCTAGCTGGCGCGGGGCCGGACGCGACGTCGCCAATACTCCAGAAGATCGCCCAGGGTCGTCTCGAGCGGAATCGTCGTCCGCCAGCCGAGCGCCCGCTCGATCTTCTCCCTCGAGCCGCGCAGGATCGGCACGTCGGACGGCCGCAGGCGCGCGGGATCCTGGCGGATGTCGATGCGGGGGGTCGTCGAGTGTCCGATCAGGAAGCTCAGCACGCGCTCGATGGACCAGTCGACGCCGGAGCAGAGGTTGTAGACCTCGCCCGGCGCGCCTCGCTCGAGCAGCTGCCAGTAGCCCCGCACGATGTCGCGCACGTCGGAGAAGTCGCGCGTCGGCTTCAGATCGCCGACGTACACGACCGGCGCGCGCAGGCCCGCCTCGATCTCGGCGACCTGCTTGGCGAAGTTCGAGGTGGCGAAGGTCTCGCCCCGACGGGGGCCGGTGTGGTTGAACGCGCGGGCCCGCACGATGTGCATGCCGTAGCTCTTGAAGTACTGCCAGCCCATGAGGTCCTGCGTGACCTTGCTCACCGCGTACGGCGAGAGCGGCCGCAGCGGGTTCGTCTCCCGGATCGGCAGCTCGTCGGGGTAGACGAGCCCGTACTCCTCGCTCGAGCCGATGACCAGGAACCGCGCCGTCGAGCCGAGCTGACGCATCGCCTCGAAGAGGTTTATCTGGCTGATCGCGTTGGTCCACAGCGTCTCGGCGGGCGTCTCCCACGACGCGGCGACGAAGCTCTGGGCCGCGAGGTGCACGACGTAGTCCGGGCGCGCACGCTCGAGGAGCGTGCGCACGGAGAACAGGTCGCGCAGGTCCGACTCGACCAGGGCGAGGCGGTCGCGCAGGTGGTCGATGTGCTCGGTCTTGCTGCGCCAGCGGAGCGAGCCGACGACCTCCGCCCCCTGGACCAGGGAATGCTCGGCGAGATGACTGCCGACGAACCCGGTGATGCCGGTGATCAGGACGCGCATCGGGCCTATGCTACTACACTTTCCCGCTACGGCTTCGGGGCCGGTCCCTGTGCGCGCGACGTCGCAGCGCGCGGCGTGCCAGCGTCGGCAGCGCGAGCGCGAGCGCCGGGCGGACCGCGAAGACCGCGCACCACCAGGGGTAGGTACCGGCCCGGACCGCGCGCCAGCGCACCCGGCACTCGGTGGCCAGGCGCTCGCTGTCGCGCCGGGCCGTCACGCGGCCGGGGACGAGGCGTCGGATCAGGAGCACCTCCGGCAGGTTGGCCAGGCGCGTGACGGCGGCCATGCGCATCCAGAGATCGTAGTCCTGCGCCACCGCCAGGCGCGCGTCGTACCCGCCGACGCGCTCGAGGAGCGCCCGACGGACCATGACCGAGGAGTGGACGAACGGGTTCCGGCGGATGAGGAGCCGCCGGAGCGCGGCGTCGTCCTCGGGAGGGCGGAGGACGCGCACTTCCCGGCCGGCCGCATCCACCTCCCGCGCGGCGGTGCCGAGGAGCCCCACCGCCGCGTGCGCCGCGAGGAACGCGTGCTGGCGCGCGAGGCGCTGGGGCAGCCCCACGTCGTCGGCGTCGAGGCGGGCCACGAGGTCGGCCCGCGCGAGCGCGAGCGCGCGGTTCAGGGCGCGCGTGAGCCCCTCGGGCGCCTGGCGCTCGACGCGGAGCCGCGGGTCCTCGATGGCCGCGAGCACGTCCGGCGTCGCGTCGGTCGAGCCGTCGTCCACAACGATCAGCTCGAGGTCCCCGAGGGTCTGCACGAGCACGCTCCGCACCGCCTCCCCCACCCAGGGCGCGCCGTCACGGACGCCCATCACCACCGAGACGCGCGGCGTCACCGCTTGACCGCCGCCGCCAGCAGCATGTGGCCGAGGAGCCGGAGCGCGGGGCCCGTGTAGAGGAGGCGCCGGGCGAGGCCCGCCACCCCGCCCCGCCGTCCGCCCGGCGCGCCCCCGCCGGCGGCGTGAGGCGCGCCCGCCTCCGGGCTCCTCCGACGCGGCAGCACGCGCCGCAGCAGGCGCGCGGGATCGTAGGGACGCATGCCGCGCACGGCGAACCCGTGGCGGGCGAGCGCCGCGGTCAGGTCGCGGCGTGAGAACGCGTACTGGTAGAACTCGCCGCCGCGCCGCGCGAGCCGTCGGCCCTGCAGCCGGAGGTACGGGGCGCCCACGCGACGCACGCCGTTGAGATAGGGCACCGAGAGGACGAGCCGGCCGCCCGGCGCGAGGACCCGGCGCGCCTCGGCGAGGATCGCGTCGGGGCCCGCCGGGTCGTGCTCCACGACGCCGAGCGAGACGTAGGCTCCGAGCGCCCCGTCCCGCACCCCGAGCGCGCGAAGCTCCATCTGCGCCAGGGGCGCCGGCGCGACGCGCCGGCAGGCGCCGAGGGCTTCGAGGCTCCAGTCCACGCCGACCACGCGCCAGCCCCGCTCGCGCAGGAGCAGCACGTACTGGCCGAGCCCGCACCCCGCCTCGAGCACCGGCCCGCTCGCCGTGCCCGCCGTCTCGAGCGCGCCGGTGACCAGGTCCGTCAGCGGGGAGGCGCGGGCCACGGCCAGCAGCTCCTCGACCGAGTGGCCACCCCAGTGCTCGGTCCAGAACTCCTGGCGGGCGGCCGTCGAGTAGTAGGCGAGCGGCATCCGCTCAGCGCCCCCGCGCCCGCGCCACGTCGAGGACGAAGCGGACCTCCGCCGCCAGCAGCCGGTCGAGGTCGTAGTCGGCCAGGACGCGCTCCCGGGCCGCCGCGCCGAGGCGCGCGGCCAGCGACCTGTCGAGCAGGACCCGGCGGATCCCGGCGGCCATCGCGCCCACGTCCTCGGGATCGAACCGCACGCCGCTCTCGCCGTCGTCGACGAGGAGCCGGTTGCCCCCGCGGTCGGACACGACGCACGGCAGCGCCGCGCTCATCGCCTCGAGCAGGGCCTTCGGATGGCCCTCGGTGAGCGAGGGCAGCACGAAGCAGTCGGCGTCGCGCAGGCGGGCCGGGAGCTCGCGATTGGGGACGACGCCGGCGAGCTCGACGCGCACGCGCCGGCTCCGGGCCCGGTCGCCGATGGCGCGCGCCTCCGGGCCGTCGCCGATCAGCACGAGTCGCGCCGGCGGCGCGTCGACGAGCGCGAGCGCGTCGACCAGCCGGAGCAGGTTCTTCTCGGGCGACAGGCGTCCGACGTAGACGACGACGCGCTCGGCGCGCTCGCCGGGCGGCGCGGGAGCGGGCCGGAAGCGCTCGGGGTCGACGCCGTTCGGCAGCTCGAGCAGCGTGAGGCCGGGCCAGCGCCGCCGCAGCAGCGCGCCGAGGTCGCGGTTGGGAACGATCACGCCCGCCGCCCGCGGCAGGGCGAGCCGGCGCAGCCAGGCGAAGTAGGCGGGCTTCACCCGCGAGCCCGCGACGCGCACGACGGCGTCATAGTCGTAACCATACGTCACCACAAAGGGGATCCCGTAGAGCCGGCGGGCGATCACCGCGGGCAGGACGCCCGTGAACTGCTCGACCCGGAGCACCGCGCACCCGCGCAGGGCGGCGCGGTACGCGACCGGGAGCGCGAGTGCGTACAGGTGCCGGCCGACCGGGAGGCGCTTGGGATGGAGCCGGACGCGCGCGCGGAGCGCCGGGTCGTCCGTGAAGGTCTCGAGGCGCTCGTCGAAGTAGCTGAAGTATCGGACCTCGGCGAAGGCGCGCGCGTAGTGCGTCAGGTCGTAGTCGAGCAGCCGCTCCTCCTGGCCCGAGCGCTGCAGATCGGTGAGGCCGCTGCCGAGGGCGGGCAGGACGCCGACCACGGGTCCGGCGTGGCGTCCGCTCATCCCGCGCGCGGCCCCGGGGGCGGCGCGGCGACGCGGCCCTGCGGCGCGGCGCCGGCGTAGACGTCGAGCAGCGCGCGGACGACGCTGTCGGCGGCGAACCGCTCGCCGACGAAGCGGCGCGCGTTGCGGCCGAGGCGGAGGCGCCGGGCCTCGTCGTCCACCAGCGCGAGGATCGCGCGCGCCAGGTCTTCCGCATCGTTTCGCCGGACGAGGAGCCCGGTCTCGTCGTGCACGATCTCCTCGGGGATGCCGCCCGCGCGGGCGCCGATGGTCGGCCGGCCCGCGACCGCGGCTTCCAGCGGGATGCGTGACAGGGCCTCCGGGCCCACCGAGGGCAGGACCACGAAGTCGACGGCGCCATAGAGACGCTGCACCTCGTCGTGGGCGAGCCGCCCGAGCCATCGCACGTCGGCGCCCGGAACGTCCGGCGGCCGATCGGGCCCGACCACGACGAAGACGGTGTCCGGACGCTCGCGCGCCACGCGGCGGACGGCCTCGAGGAAGACCGGACCCCCCTTGCCCAGCGACAGCTTGCCGAGGTAGAGCGCCGTCGTGCGTCCGTCGAGCCCGTGCCGCCGTCGGAGGACCTCGCCGGCCCCGGTCGGCTCGGCGGCCGGGCCGGGCGGGAGCGTGTAGACCACGGACGCGGCAGCGCGCCGGCCCCGGCCCGCGCCGAGGTAGATCTCGAGCAGGCCCCGGCTGACGCCGATCAGCCCGTCGACGCGCTTGAGCACCGCCTGCTTGAGACGTGCGTCGGCGTAGAGGAGCGCGAGGTTCGCCCGCACGCGCGCGCGGCGCAGCGCGGCGCCCGGACGCCCGCGGGGAGCGATGTAGTGATCGAGATAGAAGCCGGCGCACTCGCGCTGGAGCTTGAGCGCGCTGCAGTCCTTCGGCACGAAGTCGTGAGAGAGCAGACACGTCACGATGGGGCAGATGAGCCCCGTGTCCCGCAGCGTGACGAACACCGGCCGTCGGAGCACGCGGGCGGCCAGGAAGCTGCCGACGACCGCGTGCTTGTCCTGGGCGTGGACGACGTCGGCGCGCGCCCGGCGCGCCTCGGCCGCGACGGCGCGGGCGAGCCGCCAGTGGAAGCGCGGGCTCACGAAATCGCGGATCGGCGCGAGGCTCGCGCCCCGCTCGAGCCGGCGCCAGAACGGGAACCGGACCACCGCCACGCCGCCCACGTCCTCGCGCGCCGCCGCCCCGTAGTTGGGCGTGACGACCGTCACCGCGTGTCCTCGCCGGACGAGCGCCTCGGCGAGCAGCCGGATGGACCAGGGCGAGCCCCCGGGCGCGAAGGGCGGGAAGTACTCGGTGGCGAAGAGGATGTTCATCGGGCGCGGCAGACCACGTAGAAGCCCGCGTCCTCCTCCGGGTAGCGGGCCGCCAGCCGTCGCCGCAGCCGCGACAGCCGTCGGTAGAGGGCGAGCGACACGCCTCCGACGACGTCGATCAGGCCCACCAGAGGCGTGTCGTAGACGGACGGGTACCGCGAGGCCACCACGAAGCCGCCGCGATCCAGCTCCGCCTCCAGCTCCGGGAACGTGTATTCCACCTTGTGGTCGGGGTCGGAGTAGTGGAACAGGCCCGCCCGCTCG
>MGBV01000264.1:14834-15360 GCA_001788415.1 Candidatus Rokubacteria bacterium GWC2_70_16
GCACGGCCTGCCGCGCGTGGACGTGCTCGAGGAGGTCCATGCACAGCACCGTGTCGAAGCCGGCGTCGCCGAAGGGCAACCCCGTCTCCACGTCGCCCCGCACGAGGGCGACCGTGCCGGGGCGCGGCCCCGCGCTCGCGCGCCGGCCGACTCGGAGCGACTCTTCGCTCCGGTCGATGCCGACGGCGACCGCGCACCGCGCGGCCGCCTTGAGCGTGTGCATCGCGTTGCCGCAGCCGACGTCGAGGAGGCGGGCCCGCGGCGCGACGTGCGGCAGGTACCAGTACTGCTCGTCCGTCTCGGGCAGCAGGTGCTTGGGGTGGACGTAGTCCGGACTCTTGCCGGTCCACTTCGTGAGGCGGATGGCGAGCCGCTTGGCCTTCGCGTTCGCGAAGACCGCCGCGCCGAGGACCGTCCGACGCGCCCGCATGCTCAGCCGTGGAAGGAGATGGCGACGTGGATCTGGCGGACCGCGTTGCCCGCGCGCCGGAGCAGCGCCGAGCGCACTCGCCGTCCCGGGACGGGC
>MGBV01000264.1:15375-16454 GCA_001788415.1 Candidatus Rokubacteria bacterium GWC2_70_16
CGGCGATCCCCCGCGCCGCGGCGCGCGCCCGCATCGTCCGGTCCTCGCGGAAGAGCAGGGCCCAGGGCGAGGCGCGCTCGATCCCCAGGTAGCGCCCGCCGGGAGCCAGCACCCGCCGGATCTCGCGGAGCGCGCGGACCGGGTCGGGCACGCGGTAGAGCACGACTTGCGAGTAGACCGCGTCGAACTGGCCGTCCTCGAACGGCAGGCGCTCGACGTCGGCGGCGGCGTACACGTCGGCCGGCGCGCCGAGGATCCTCCCCACCGCGAGCGCGTGCCGGCGCAGGTAGCGGGGCGAGACGTCGGTCGCGACCACGGTGCCGCGCGGCAGCCGGGCCTTGGCCAGGGCGCTCGCGTAGCAGAGCCCGCCACCGACCTCGAGGAACGTCCGCGCCCCGGGGCCGATCAGCTCCGGCAGCCAGCGCGCGTCGCACCACTCGATCCAGTCGCGCTTGTGGTAGAAGAGCCGGCGCCACGTCGGCACGGCGTCCTGCTCGTGCAGGCGGTCCTCGCTCCGCGTGGGCGCGCCGAGCACGGCCGGCAGCAGGTCCCACACGCCCTCGGCCGGGGCGAACCGCCGGCCGCACCCCCTGCACTGCACGCCGTCCTCGAGCGCCCCCACGGCCTTGGCGCAGTCCGGGCAGCGGAGGCTAACCGCGCCGCCCGAAGTCATCGACGACCTCCTGGTAGATCTTGAGGACGTTGCGCACCGTCTGGTCCCAGCGGAAGTGGCGCTCGACGCGCTCCGCCGCGGCGGCGCCGAAGCGCGCGCGGAGCGGCTCGTCGCGGAGGAGCCGGGCCACGCGCTCGGCGAAGGCCGGGCGGTCGTTGGCCTGCGTGAGGAACCCCGTGGCGCCGTCCTCCACCATCTCGCCGAGGGAGGCGACGCGGAAGGCCACGACGGGCTTGCCGCAGGACATCGCCTCTTGCGGCGCGAGCGGAAAGCCTTCGAGGAGCGACGGGAAGACGAACACGTCCGCGAGGTTCAGGGCGGCGACCTTCTCGGCCTCCGGAAGGTACCCGGTGAAGAGCACGGCCTCCTCGAGGCCGAGCTCGCGGGCGCGGCGCTCGAGCGGCCC
>MGBV01000265.1 GCA_001788415.1 Candidatus Rokubacteria bacterium GWC2_70_16
TCACGTGGCTCACGAGGTGCATGACGTGCGAGTAGCGCTCGACCGCCAGGAACTCGGTCACCCGGACCGAGCCGAGCTCGGAGACGCGCCCCACGTCGTTGCGCCCGAGGTCCACGAGCATCACGTGCTCGGCGCGCTCCTTCGGGTCGGCCCGGAGCGCCGCCTCGATCTCGCGGTCCTCGGCCTCGGTGGCGCCGCGGGGGTGCGTGCCCGCGATCGGCCGGAGGTCCACGCGGTCGCCCTCGACGCGCACGAGCACCTCGGGCGACGAGCCGACGATCGTGGTCGTGCCGAGCCGCAGGAAGAAGAGGTACGGGGACGGGTTGATGGTTCGGAGCGCGCGGTAGACCGTGAAGGGATCGGCCGTGAGCCGGCAGTCGAGCCGGCGCGAGAGGACGATCTGGTAGGCGTCGCCCGCGGCGATGTACTCCTTGGCGCGACGCACCGCCTCCGTGTACTCGGCCTCGCTCATCGTCGTGGTGAACCCCTCCTCGCCCTGGGCGAGGAGCGCGGCCGGCGGCGTGAGGTGCAGCGGCGCGGGCGCGCGCACGGGGCGGACGAGCTTCGCGATCATCATGCCGATGCGCACGGCGGCCCGGTCGTAGGCCCGGTCGAGCGACGCCGGATCGCGGCGGTCGACGACCGCGTTGGCGATCACGAGCAGCCGGTGGCGCAGGTTGTCGAAGACGAGGAGCGTGTCGGAGAAGAGGAACACGGCGTCCGGCAGGCCGAGGTCGTCCCGGGTCGTGCGCGGCAGGCGCTCCATGTGGTGGACCATGTCGTGCGCGAGGTAGCCCACGGCGCCGCCCTGGAAGCGGGGCAGGCCGGGCACCGGAACGGGCTTGAACTGGCGCAGCAGCTCCCGCACGGCCTCGAGCGGGTTGCCGTCGGGCAGGCGCTCGGTCCGCCCGCCGCGCCTGAGCGTGATCCGGCCGTTCTTGGCCGTCAGCACCATGAGCGGGTCGGTGCCGAGGAACGAGTAGCGCGCCCACACCTCGCCGCCCTCGACCGACTCGAGGAGGAAGGCGTACGGGCTCGGTCTGAGACGCAGGTAGGCGGAGAGCGGCGTGTCGAGGTCGGCCGGAAGCTCGGCGAAGACAGGCACAAGGTTGCCCTGCCCCGCGAGGCCCCGGAAGTCCTCGCGGCTCGGTGAGAGCGACGGGATGCCTATGCCGGAGGTGCTGATGCGGTCCCCGCCGGGGGCAGGTCAGGCGAGCGCGTCGAGCTTCTCTTTGATCTTCGCCCGGGGCACGGCGCCGATGACCTGGTCGGCGACCTTGCCCTGCTTCACAAAGAGGATTGTCGGAATCGAGCGGATCCCGTACCGGGCCGCGAGCCCGGGGTGCTCGTCCACGTTGACCTTGGCGAGGGTCACGCGGCCCTCGGACTCCCGTGCGAGGCTCTCGAGGACCGGGCTGACGGCGCGGCAGGGGCCGCACCACTCGGCCCAGAAGTCGACCATCATCACGCCCGTCTGGGCGGCGAGGGCCTCGTCGAAGTTCTGCTCGGTCAGGTGGACGGTCGCGGCGTCAGCCATTCGGGGCCTCTCCTCGGTGAAAAAGTCAACACCTACGCTAACATGCCGACTGCCCCGGCGCAATGTCAGCTGACGAATACCTTGTCAGTCTGACACCGGGCCCATGCTACAGTGTCGAGAATCATGGAAGCCGCCAAGGTCCTCGTCGTCGATGACGAGCCCTCGATCCTCCGGCTCCTCCGGGAAGCCCTGGCCCAGTGGGGCTACCAGGTGGCCACCGCGAGCAACGCGCGGGAGGCCCTCGACGCCCTGCGCACCGATCTCTATGACGCCGCGATCACCGACATCCGCATGCCCGAGATGGGCGGCCTCGAGCTGCTCAGGGAGATCAAGAAGCACGACGACTCCATCGAGGTCATCGTCATGACCGGCTACCCGACGATCGCCTCGGCGGTCGAGGCCCTCAAGGAAGGCGCCTATGACTACCTCTCCAAGCCCCTGATCCTCGATGAGCTCCGCCACCTCATGGCCCGGGTCACCGAGCGCAAGTTCCTCAAGGGCGAGGTGCAGTCGCTCCGCGCGCGCCTGGGCGAGGAGCTGACGGTCAACGAGCTCGTCGGCAACTCCACGCCCATGCAGCGGGTGAAGGAGATCATCGCCAAGGTCGCCGGGACCGACTCGCCCGTGCTCATCGAGGGCGAGAGCGGCACGGGCAAGGAGCTGGTGGCCGCCGCGATCCATCGCCTGTCCTCGCGCGCCAAGGGGCCGTTCGTCCCCGTCAACTGCAGTGCGATCCCCGAGGACCTGATCGAGTCCGAGTTCTTCGGCCACGTGCGCGGCGCCTTCTCGGGCGCCGTCTCGGACGCCCTCGGCCTCTTTCGCGGGGCCCACGAAGGCACGATCTTCCTCGACGAGATCGCCGAGCTGTCGCCCGCCCTCCAGGTGAAGCTGCTGCGGGTGCTCCAGGAGATGCTGGTCCGGCCGGTCGGGTCCACCAAGGCCTACGCCGTGGACGTGCGCGTCATCGCCGCGACCAACCGCGACCTCGACCGCACGATCGCCGAGGGCCGGTTCCGCCAGGACCTCTACTACCGCCTCAACGTCGTGCGCGTCACCCTGCCGCCCCTGCGCGCGCGGCACGAGGACATCCCGGCCCTCGTGAACCACTTCATGCGCCGGTTCAACCGCCGCTTCCACCGCGACGTGCGGGGCATCGCTCCCGAGGCGCTCGCCATGCTCGACACCTACGACTTCCCAGGCAACGTGCGCGAGCTCGAGAACCTGGTCGAGCGCGCCTACGCCATGGGCGCGCGCGAGCAGATCACGCTCGCCGACCTGCCCACGCTCACCCGCAGCGTGGCGACGCCCGGCGCCACCGCCACGGCCGGCGCGATCCCGCAGCTCGCCGACGTCGAGAAGGAGCTGATCCTTCGCGCCCTCGCCTTCTATCGTGACGACAAGGAGGCCGCCGCCAAGGCGCTCGGCATCTCCCGGCGGACGATCTACCGGCGCCTCAAGGAGTACGGGGTACTCTGACGATAGATCGGCACGGAAGTCTGCCGAACTGGCACAACCAGGCCCGTCTCACGGAGTCGACCCCAGTAATCTCGGGCACTTGGACTTGGCATCCTGGCTGCATTTGTCGGAAAGCCATGATTGAGCAGACAGCGCTCACAGCCGCGGAACTCGCAACGGGAAGGGCCCTCAGGGTCGGGGTCGGCTTCTCCTCCCATCCCGACACCATCTGGGCAGCCGTCCGCGCCACGGCCATGGCGCGTACCGGCCTGCACGGCCTGACGCCGGATCTCGTCCTCCTGGTCACGGCGGGGGTGCCGACGCAGGACGCGGTCCCCATGATCCGTGGCGCGCTCGGCCCGGTCGGGGTCGCCGGCGGCGCGACCACCGCGATCCTCACGCACAACGGCGCCGTGGGCGCGGGCGCGCTCGTCATCTGCCTGGCCAACGGCGAGGGCGCGGTGAGCGGCGTGGCCGCCGCGCCCGGCCGCAATCTGGCCGAGGCGAGCCAGGGGATCGCGCGGCTCATCCTCGCGGGCTGGCCCTTCAGGATGCGCTACCCGCGGGGTCTCGGCCTGGCGTTCGTGCGGCCCGGCCTCGGCGGGCCGGCCGAGCAGTTCCTGGCGCCGTGGCGCGTGCTGATGGGCCCCAAGATGCGCACGGTGTGCAGCGTGCTCTCCTCGCCGATGGTCTACGGCTCGTCAGCCGAGCCCGTCGCGAGTGCGGCGTGTCTCGAGGCGAACTACGCGACGGGCCTGGGCTACGCCGACGGCTTCCCGGCGAGCGAGACGCTCCCCGACCGCGACGCGCTCATCCAGGGCTCGGTCGACGCGGCGGCCGCCGCGCTCAAGCGGCTGGAGGCGGACGTCGCGCGGCTGGTGCTCGTCGTCGAGTCGACCGCCCGCCACCGGGTCCTCGGCTCGGCCGCGAGCAAGGAATGGGCGGCGATCCGCAACGAGGTGGACCCGCGCACGCCCTGCGTCGGCTGGCTGTGCGAGGAGGTCGCGGCGTACGGGCGCGGCGTGCGTCCCGTGGACGCCCACGGCTCGCTCGTCGTCGTCGCCCTCGGCGACGCCCCGCAGCGATAGTCAGGTCGGGTTCGCGGGCGTAGAATGTCGTGCGATGCGCCCGCGTGAGTGGGTCCGGAGGCGTCCCGACCTCGTCCTCGCGCTGGCGCTCCTGATCCTGCCGTTCCTCGTCCTGGGCCGCGCCCTCCTGCCGGGCAAGGTCCTCTCGCCCGCCGACAACGTCGTCATGTTCACGCCGTGGGCGGCGCTGGCGCCCGGCGTGACCCCCGCGAACCCGCTGCTCTTCGACATCACGTTCCTCTTCCAGCCGGCGACCATCTACGCCGCCGAGGAGATGGGCGCGGCAAGGGCGAGCCGGCTGAGAGGCGAATCTTCTCTTGCGACGAGGACTTATGTTCACCGGGGACCTCGGGAACTCGCTGGAATGTGCGGCTCTTGAGGAAATCGTGTGGATTCATGGGCGGTACCCGCTATGCTCCAACTCAACACGCAGAGGGGACGCGGAGCGATGTACGACACGACCAATGCCGAGCCATCGTAGGGCTGCCCCCTCGTGGGCGGTGACCGGCGTGGACTGGGACGTGAAGCGGCAGCGGGTCGTCGTCGGCGTCCAGGTGGGCGCCAGCGCAGTGGTGCGCGGAGGCCAAACTCGTCCCATGAGGCTGTTCCGCGTGGACGACGGCGACGAAGGGGTTGTCTCCGCGTCTCGCCGCTCGTCGTCCAGGGCAGTTCCCGTACCACGACCTCCATTACCCGCAGATCCTGCCGTTCAACAGCCAGCGGATCCGGTCGCACGTCGTCCAGCACGGCTAGAGGTGATGCAGGAGAAGATCGGTGCCGCCGAGATCTACACGCGCCCGCCGCCGAACGGCCGGTGATGAAGCGTCGCGCTTCTTTCGCAGGCCACCCACGATGCGAGTCTGACTCGCGGGCCCTGCTCCAATGAGCGCCGGCGACCTGACGCCGCTCTCTGTCATCCTCCCCGTGCTCAACGAGCGAGACAACCTCGAGCCGCTGCACGAGCGCCTGACGGAGGCGCTCGAGCCGATGGGGCGCGACTGGGAAGTGATCTACGTGGACGACGGTTCGACCGACGGCTCGTGGGACGTGCTCCGAAAGCTCGCGGCGGCCGACGAGCGGGTCCGCCTCGTGCGGCTGCGGAAGAACTTCGGCCAGACGCCCGCGCTCGCCGCCGGCTTCGCCCACGCGCGGCATCCGATCCTGGTCACGCTCGACGCCGATCTCCAGAACGATCCGCAGGATATCCCGCGCCTCGTCGAGCAGCTCGGAGACTCCTACGACGTCGTCTCGGGCTGGCGCCGCGACCGGAACGACCCCTGGCTCACGCGGCTCCTGCCCTCCCACGCGGCGAACTTCCTGATCAAGAAGGTCAGCGGCGTACCGCTCCACGACTTCGGCTGCACGCTGAAAGCCTATCGGCGGGAGGTCGTCCGGGATGTGAGCCTCTACGGCGAGATGCACCGGTTCCTCCCGGTCCTGGCGGCGTGGGTCGGCGGGCGCGTGACGGAAATGGAGGTGACTCACCACCCGCGCACGCGGGGCGTGTCCAAGTACGGGCTCCTCCGGACCTACAAGGTGCTCGTCGACCTCATCACGCTGAAGTTTATTGGAGACTTCCAGTCGCGGCCGAACTATATCTTCGGAGGCTTCGGGCTCCTCTCTCTGATGCTCGGCTTGCTCGCCCTCGACGTCGTGGCCTACCGGGTATTCCTGCTCAGGCGGTTCGAGGCGACGCCGTTGGTCTTCCTGATGGTGCTCTTCTTCATCACTGGGATCTTCTCGCTCTTCATCGGCTTTCTCGCGGAGATCGTGATCCGCGGTTTCCACGACACGCAGCGCAAACCCACGTACTACGTCCGCGAGACGGTCGGGCTGGACGGAAAGGCATAGCGCCCGTGTGCGGCATCGTCGGCAACGTGTTGGCGCGCGCCGACCGGACTCCCGATCCGGTGATCCTCAAGCGCATGAACGACCGGATCGCCCACCGCGGCCCCGACGACGAGGGATTCTTCGTCCAGGGGCCGGTCGGGCTCGCGATGCGCCGGCTCAAGATCATCGACCTCGCGACCGGTCACCAGCCAATGAGCAACGAGGACCGGCGCGTCTGGGTGGTCTTCAATGGTGAGATCTACAACTACCGCGAGCTGACGCGGCTCCTCGCGGCGCGCGGCCACGTCTTCGCGACCTGCTCGGACACCGAGGTCATCGTCCACGCCTGGGAGGAGCGGGGACTCGGCGCGCTCGCCGAGCTGGAGGGTATGTTCGCGTTCGCGCTCTGGGACGCGCCCACCCGGACGCTCGTCCTCGCGCGCGACCGGCTGGGGATCAAGCCGCTCTACTACGCGGCCCTTCCCGACCAGATCGTCTTCGCCTCGGAGCTCAAGGCCCTGGTCGAGCACCCGGCGGTGGAGCGGACGCTCGACCTCACGGCGCTCTCGCGCTACCTCGCCCACGAGTACGTCCCGGCTCCGCACGCGATCTTCCGCTCGGTCCGGAAGCTCCCGGCGGGCCACTGGCTCACCTACACCGACGGGCGCCTCAAGGTCGAGCCGTACTGGGACCTCGCCTTCGGCCGGCGGGGGACGGTCACGGAGGCCGAGGCGATCGAGGAACTCCGCACGACGCTCGACATCTCGGTCCGCCAGCACCTGGTCAGCGACGTCCCGCTCGGCATGTTCCTCTCCGGCGGGATCGACTCGAGCGCGGTCGCCGCATTCGCCGTCCGCCACGCCCCGGGGCGGCTCAAGACCTTCTCGATCGGCTTCGAGGACCCATCGTTCGACGAGTCCGCGCACGCGCGGCGGGTGGCGCGGGCGCTCGACACGGATCACCACGAGGAGATCCTGGGCCCGCGCGCGGCGCTCGACTTGGTGGCGCGGCTGCCGGAGCTCCTCGACGAGCCGCTCGGCGACGCCTCGCTGATCCCGACGTATCTCCTCTCCCGCTTCACGCGACGTTCGGTGACCGTCGCGCTCTCGGGCGACGGCGGCGACGAGCTGTTCGCCGGCTACCCGACCTATCAGGCCCACCGCCTGGCGCGCGCCCTCGAGCCGGTCCCGCGCTGGCTCCGCCGGGGCCTGATCCGGCCCCTCGTCGAGCGACTGCCCGTGTCGCTCGCCAATCTGAGCCTCGACTTCAGGCTCAAGCGTTTCGTCCAGGGGATGGAGTACGCTGGCGTCGAGCGCCACGCCGTGTGGCTCGGCTCGTTCACGCCCGCCGAGCAGCGCGAGCTCTTCACGCCCGACGCGCTCGCCAGGATGGAGACGCCTCCTTCGTACGACGCCTTCCACGAGATCATCGCGCACGCGACCACGGCCGTGGGGCTCGAGCGGATGTTCTATCTCGACCTCAAGGGCTACCTGGGCGAGGGCGTGCTCTCGAAGGTGGACCGCGCCAGCATGGCGTGCTCCCTCGAGGTGCGCGTGCCGCTGCTGGACCGGCGCGTCGTCGAGCTGGCGGCGAGCTTTCCGATGCGCCTCAAGCTCCGCGGCCTCACGACCAAGTGGGCGCTCAAGCGCGTGGTGCGCGACATGCTGCCCCGGGACATCGCCCGGCGGCCGAAGAAGGGCTTCGGCATCCCGCTCGGCCACTGGTTCCGCGGTGAGCTTCGCCCGCTCCTGCGCGAGGCGTGCGCGCCCGACGCGCTCCGCCGGACCGGCCTCTTCCGTCCCGAGGCCGTCGAGCGGCTCCTCGTGGAGCACGAAGCCCGACGCCACGATCACAGGAAGAAGCTCTACACGCTGCTGGCGTTCCAGCTCTGGGCCCGGCAGTACCGTCCGGCGTGAAGCGGCGACTGCTCGACCTCCTCGCTTGCCCCGCGTGTCACGGGGATCTCGCTCCGACGCGAGCGGTGCCGGAGGCCGGCGACATCGTCGAGGGCGAGCTTGCGTGCAATCGCTGCTCCGCCCGCTACCCGATCACCCGTGGAGTCCCCCGCCTGCTCCCAGAGGCACTCGCCGAGGAGGCCGCCGCGACGGCACGGCGCTTCGGCTACGAGTGGACGCACTTCTCTGAGATCCGCCCGGAGTACGACGAGCAGATGCTCGGCTGGATCGCCCCCGTTGGACGCGAGGCCTTCGAGGGACGCCGGGTCCTGGACGCGGGCTGCGGCAAGGGCCGCCACCTGCGTCTGGCCGCAGCCTTCGGCGCCAAGGACGTCATCGGCATCGACATCGGACCGGCCGTAGACGCGGCGGCGCAGAACACCGGCGATCTCGACAACGTCCACGTGGTCCAGGGCGATCTGACGCGCCCGCCATTTCGCCTTGAGAGCATGGACCTGATCTACTCGATCGGCGTGCTCCACCATCTGGGAACGCCCGAAGCGGGATTCCGCGCGCTGGCACCGCTGCTCGTCCCGGGCGGGCGGTTCGTCGCGTGGCTCTACGCCCGCGAGGGCAACGGCTGGGTCCTGGCGCTGGTGGACCCGACACGACGGCTCACAAGCCGGCTGCCGTTGCCGCTCGTGCGCGGGCTCGCGTGGGTCCTCACGATACCGCTCTGGATCGTGCTGCGCCTGCTCTACGCGCCGGCACGGACGCGCCCGCGGCTTGCGCGGGCCCTCCCGTACAGCAGTTACCTGACGGACCTCGTCCAGTTCCCGTTCCGGGAGGTGCACTCGATCGCGTTCGACCAGTTGCTCGCACCCGTCGCGCACTACATGCCGCGCGCTCACGTCGAGCACTGCTTCGCCGAGGGCGGCCTCACGCTCGACTCCCTCCGCTGGCACCACGCCAACAGCTGGGCTGCGAGCGGCACGCGCGGCAAGACCTGCGAGTAGCCGACGCTTTCGACAACCATCATCGATCTCACGAGGGGCTCGGCAACATCGCGCCGTCGGATGTCTATGATCGGCGGCGCCCGGCGATGCTGACCCACCGGAAGGAGCAACACGCGGCGACCTTCGCGCGAAGGCTCGCATATCACCGGAGCCGTCTTCTGCAGCTCAGGCGAGATGAATCACCGCCTCAGGGCTCGGGTGCGCCGGCCGTCGCAGACTCTCAGAGGCGCCGACGACGAACATCGTCCGGCCGCCGCACACCTTTCTAGGGCAGCGTGACGGAGATTCCCTCGCTTAGCGGCGTTGCGCTCCGCGACGACACACGAGAATCCGATGCACACGCGTGACCTCGTCACTGTCGACGCCGAGTCCCGCGTGCGCCAGCGATGCGCGCAGCGACTCGAGCGAGGCGCGAGCGGGCTGGACGAGGATGATCGGCCCTCGGGTTGCTCGAGCAATCACGTCGAGGCTCGCGCGCCCGGGTTCGGCCATCCCGCGGACTAGTCCGATGTCAAAGAAATCCGCGGGGAAGTCCGTCATCGCCGCGTCGGCGATGAGGAACCGCTTTCGTACGTCGCGGCGATAGCGGCGGCGGGCTTGAGCAACGGCCGCCGCGTCGGTGTCGAGCCCCAGGTAATCCGCGGGAGCGAGGCTCGCCAGCTCTCCCGCCCCGCAGCCAGCGTCGAGCATGCGGTCGCATGGCGTTACTCGCAGCCACTCCTGAATCCGGCGCTTCACGGCGTGGAGGTCGCCGCGAGCCCGCCACCCATAAAGCGCGGCCGGCCATGATCGCGGGTGCGACGGAGCCGCGACCAGCCGATCGGCGGGCTCGCAGCGCGCCACGTAGCGCAGGGGCAGCCAGCGGAAAGGAATCGCTTCCAGGCGCGCAACGCGCAGCCCCCGTGGGATGGCGTTGAGTAGGCCCTTCCGATTGAACGTGTGCAGGTGCCACTCGTCGTCCATCCGCTCGGGCATCGCGTAGTCGCTGGTCCCGGTCCGCAGGACGGCGCGGGATAGCCCCGTTTTGCGAACCGCCGCCTTGAGCCTGTTGATCAGGCGCTCGTTTGGTACGGAGACAACGACCACGCCGTGCGTGGCGACGATCCGCTCGATCTCAGCCAGCGCGGCACGCGGGTCGGCGAGGTGCTCGAGCACCTCCGAGCAGTACACGCGATCCCACGCGCCGGTACGGAAGGGCAGACTCTCCGCGTTCGCCTGGAGAAGCGTCCCCGGATCGACTCGCCGCTGCGCCCTACGCAGCATGGACTCGGAGAGATCGAGACCGAAGCGCCGCCCCTCGGGGAGTCGCTCGAGAAGGTGGCCGGCCCCACACCCCACCTCGAGCACGCGGTCGCGGGGACCGGGCGCCAGGAGCGCGAAGGTGCGGCGGATGCGCTTGCCCTCGACGTAGCGTACGAACGGACTTGGATGGTCATGGAAGCGCTCGATGTCGTACTTCTCGACCATCGAGTCGTTCCACGCCTTGAACTCCTGCTGGTTGCGGAACACGACGCGGGTCATGCCCGGCACCGCTCGGCGCGGCTACGCTCCCGGCCTTCGTTCAGCGAGGACGCCACGCGTAGATCTCCGTCTCGCCGACGCGGCGGGTCAGGACGTACCCGCTGCGCACGAGGAGGTCCCGGTAGAACGGCTTCGAGCCCAACATCCAGTTGCCCACGACCGCGACCGGTGCGGTGCGGTTGCGGATGTGCCATTCGAGCTCGGGGTACGAGATGAACTTGTACTTCGTGATCTGGAGGGGGCTCAAGTTCGAGGAGTACCAGAGAGCATACGGGTTCTCGAGCTTGGCCAGGACCGAGCTGTTCGACTCGAGCAGGTAGCCCGGCCACCAGCTCAGCGTTTCCCCCGACGGCACCGGGGCCGCTTCGTCGATGGCCCTCGACACCTGTCGGATCATCGGGATCGTCCAACTGGGCGCGTTCTGGCGCGTGAAGACGCCCGGGACCTTGTCGCCGCCGACAGTGTAGCGGTACGCCGCGAACGGCGCCGGCAGCAGGTATGCGACGAGGAATGCCGCGAAGAGCGCGTGGACGTATCGACGGAGCACACGGCCTGCCGGGCTCGACAGCTCGTCTCGTAGCCGCGCGCAGCCGAAGACGGCGTTGACGATAAGGAACGGCACGGCAATGCTGAAGTATTGCGCGTACGTCGGCGTGGGCAAGAGACTCACCACTATGATCGCGACGGCGATCCCCGCCGCCAGGGGCGGCAGCTCCTTCGACCGGAGCGTCGCCGCCAGCGCCGCGGCATTGAGGAGGAGGAGGAGCGTGAACTGGAGGCTCCACCCGCCGTACGTGGGGTTCACGCCGAGGAGGTCAGTGAGCAGCTCGATCTTCTGGGACGCGAGGCCGACCAGCCCGAACGGCGACCGGATACCGTGCACGCCAAGAACGTTGAAGAGGTAGACGTCGGGGTCCACAAGCAGGAAGAACTCGTTGGGGAGGAGGGCGATGACCAGCCCGACTGTGAAGCGCGCCACCTGAAGCCGGCGGTCCCCGGTCTCCGTGCGAACGAGGTGGACCAGTATCAGTGGGATCACTACGACTAGGTAGAGCCGCACGTCGATCGCGAGCCCGAGAAGGAGACCGCTGACGAAGTATTTCCAGCGATGGCGACGCGAGAAGACTACGGCGTACGACGCGAAAAGTAGGAAGGTGGCCAGCGAAAAAGTCTTGACGGGCGAGAGCCATGCCAGGCCGAGCGTACTCGAGGCGAAAAGCGAGGCGGCCAGGATCCCGAGTGGGTGGCTTCCCGTCAGCCGCGCGACGTGAGCGTAGAGGAGCAGGCCGAGCGCGACGGCGAAGAGTGCCGACAGGAGCCGGCCGGAGTACCAGGAGACACCGAAGAGCTTCATCCAGAGCCCGTAGACGTAGGGCAGCAGCGGCATCTGCGGATAGAAGAAATCGTGGTACGGCAGCTTGCCGCCCATCACCAGCTTGGCGTTGAGGAGGTAGATGCCCTCGTCGGCATCGACGAGCCGGAAGAGGGCCATCGGCACGTACACGGCCGCCAGCGCGATCCCGAGGGCCACGACCAGGAGGCGCGTCCTCATGCGCCCCACGGCCACCAAGACCGCCCCGAGCGCGAGCGCGCGGGCGCGGACGACGTCCGAGCCCAACGTCTACCTCGTTCCCCGAGCCGTCCGCCTCAGCGCGTCCTTGAGGCGATGCTCGAACACGGTCGCAGCCGCGTGGCGGGACATGAAGACGTTCCGGATGGTCCGCCAGATCCGTGCCGGGTACAGCACATAGCCGATCAGGTAGTTGAGCAGCATGAAGCCGATCCGGTAGAGCGCGAGCTCCCGTGGCCCCATCACGGGGTTCAGCGTCAACGGGTTGATGCGCGTGTAGTCGCTGTTCAGTGAGGTGAGCTGGAGGAAGTAGCGATCGCCGAGCCGGACCTTCCCGGCCTCGATGAGCCCGCGGGTGAGCTCGGAGCCTGGGTAGGGCGAGAGGATGTTGATGCTCACCTCATCGGCCCCGCGGGCGGCGAGCATGAGCCCGTAGCGAATGGTCTGGAAGACATCCCGGCGGGTCTCATGCGGGAACCCGATGATGAGGTTCGTGCGCACGACGATCCCCTGTCGCTTGGCCTCGAGAATCGAGGCGGTGATGCGAGGGAGCTGGATCTTCTTCTTGATCATCTGGAGCGTGTTCGGCGACCCGCTCTCCGGCGCGTAGACGAGGTAGCTGCAGCCCGTGCGCTTGAGCAAGCCAAGCGTCTCGTGGTCGAGCGCCTCGCTGCGCGTCCCGGACGGGAGCGACCACTTCAAGTCGATCCCGCGGGCCGTGAGTTTGTTCGCGAACTCGACCGTCCAGCTCTTCTTCGTGATCGCCGTGAGGTCGTACAGCTGGAGGCTCGTGATCGCGTATCGCGTTCTGTAGTGTTCTATTTCGGCGATCACGTCGTCGGCGTCGCGCAACCGGTAGAGCGTGGTCCACATCTGCGGGCTCGAGCAGAACGTGCACTGGTACGGACAGCCCCGCGAGACGAGCAGCGGCATGTCGCGTTCGGAGGCGATGCCGTACGACTTGCCAGCTGCCCAGAACTTCTCGAGGTACCCCTCCGGCCAGTCGGGCCACGGGATCCGGGCCAACTCGCGGATCCGTGGCATGTGGTCGTTCGCGCGGAACCGGCCGTCGCCGTCCAGGTAGGCGATGCCGTTGACGGTGCCGAGATCCCGCCCCTCGCTCAGGCACTCGAGCAGCTCGAGGAAGGTGTGCTCTCCCTCGCCCCGGACGCACACGTCGAGCGCAGGGCAGTCGTGCAGGCTATACTCGGGCAGCGCCGTGATGTGCTCGCCGCCGGCGACGATGACCGCCTTCGGGAACTCCCGGCGCGTCGCTGCGATCAGCTCCCGCTGAACCGGCCATTCACCGGAGAACATCGCGGAGAAGCCGATGACGTCGGTGTCGCGCGGTATGCGCGCCAGGATTTCCTCGACGGTAAGTCCTTGGCAGACGTAGCCGCGATGCGCAGGCACCGCCCAGTAGCAGTTCAGGCCCTCGCCGATCGCGTCGACGATCGTCGGCGCGTATCCGTGCGCCCGCGCGTACGCGGACACGTACGCGAGGCCGATGCACGGCGTCGCCTCGTTGTTGACCGAGCGCGCCGTAGAGACAATCGGCCCACGGACCAGTGTGACACGGAGCTTTGAGGCTCGAGAGGCAAGCGCAGCGCTCATCATGGCGGTGGTCACGGCCCGATGGCAAGGACTGAACGGCCGACGGACGCGCCGGATCGGCCTGCTACGTCAGGCTTGCCGGAATTCGAAGGACGGACTCCCTGAGGGAAAGTCACCAGCCGCCATATTATCGGAGATGAGCGAAGAGGATGGCAATGTGGGGCCTGCGGTGGGTGAGGCCGGTCACACGTGGACATCGCAGCGAGAGATAGTGCAATTCATGGGCCAAATTTGCTCGCGTGCTGAGGTTGCAACTATCAGATTTTGGGTCACTGCTGTCCAAATTCGGGTCGAAACGCGGTTCTTGGACGGGGTAAGCGCGTGAAATCACTGGAGCTTCCGCTCGGCGTCCGGTCGAGGTCTGCTGGCACTCGTGAGATGCTGTCCAAGTTGTGGAGCGGACCTCTCGCGGCTCGGAGACGCCGAGGATCGTCGTTTCGCGGCCAAGAACGGGCATCCCGTGGGCCGTGGGCAACCCAGTCTCCTCGGGTGGAGGGTTCGGATGCTGTCCAAGTCGGCCTGCGTGAAACCCAATTTGGACAAGAGTGATTTTGGGTACTTCTGTATCCAGGAGGGAGAGCGGTCGTCAGCGTCGTGTGAGCCGATGACACAGAACGCAACATCCTGGCAAACCAACGAACCACGATTCCGTGCTTCCCCGCCCCGCTGCGCGGGGTCGGCCCGCCGGGCTAGTACCTCGCGTGCAGTTCGTCCGCGCGGCGGCCCGCAGCCCACGCGCCGGTATTACGTCTACCGGCCCCTCGTCGCCACGGTGAGAGTCGCGCCGAAGCCGGATGGCGGTGGAACCCTGTTCGCCCTCTGGGACGGCTCGGGCTCTTGACGCTTGGGGGCGCTCGCCGTGATCTTCACGGTGGCGCCCCGCGAGCGCGCCGGCGCCGACGCCGCCCGGAGCGCGTGAAGAACCCAGCGTCCCTGACGCCGACTCAGGGCGGGACGCAGTAGCCCTCGAGGAGGTCGCGCGCGACGAGGTCAGGAGGGCGCCCGGCGGCCGGGCCGTAGCCGCCTCCGCCGGGCAGGTGCACCTCCACGAGCGCCCCCGGGGGAACGGTCTGCTCGGCCTTCGGGTTCGCCGGCGCGACGCCGTCGATCAGGACGAGGCCGGGTGCTCCGGGGGCGCCGCCGAGGAAGCCGGCGGCCGGGACGCGCGTGCGGTCGCCGAGGATCGAGCAGACGAAGGGCTCGTGCGTCCGTACGCGGAAGGCGATGGTCTGCCCGAGGCCGCCCCGATAGCAGCCGCTTCCGCCCGAGCCCTCGCGCAGGCACTTCCGCTCGACGACGAGCGGCGAGAGGGTCTCGATCACCTCGACGGGCGTGCCGAGGACTCCCGAGGGGAACGCCGTGGCCGAGAGGCCGTCCTTCGTGGCGCGGGCGCCGGTCCCGCCGGAGCAGAAGGTCACGAAGGTGAACGGCGCGCCCGCGAGGTCCTTGCCCGAGACCTGGATCCCCCAGATGTTCGCCGAGCCCTCGGCCATCACCCGCTCGGGGAGCGCCTGGCCGAGCGCACCGGCGACGACGTGCGGCAGGAAGTGGCCGATGACGTGACGCGCGGCGACCGCGGCCGGGTGCCGGACGTTCAGGATCGAGCCCTCGGGC
>MGBV01000266.1:0-14423 GCA_001788415.1 Candidatus Rokubacteria bacterium GWC2_70_16
CGCTCCACGGCCAGCGCGACGATCCCGGCCAGCACCCCGAGGGCGGTCATGGCGCTGCCCGCGTCGATTTCGGGCACTGGTGGAAGAAAAGCGTGAGCCCTGGTGGTCAGCACGAGCAACGCACACCCGGCCACACCGCACATCAGCGTCTTCATCTTGGCCCCCTCTTCGGACAGGAGTCGATCCCGCTGAACCGCGCCGCTCACGTGCACACAGACCCCCGGACCTACTTCTCGACGATGTCGGGCTTGACCTTCGTCACGATGGCCAGCACTTCGTCCTCCTCCCGCGTCGCCACGCTGAAGTGGTCGAGCCAGGCCACGAGGCGCATAGGAACGATTCACGCCATCTCTGTTGCGGTGGCGGGCGTCCGATGTTGACAACCCGAGGAACCTGAACGCCCTTCGCCCCGGCGGCGAACAACCTGGCCTGGATCCTCTCCGGGCACGGCGGCGACAGGGACAGGGCGCTGGCCCTCTTCACGGACAGCGCCGCCCGGCTGCCCGGCCACCCGCAGATCCAGTACGGAAGGGGGTGGGGTCAGGTCTTGCAATCCGACACGCCGCCCCTGGCCCGACCCCGCTGCCCTGCTGCGCTTCAACCGGGACATAATGATGTGGGCCCAGGCCCATGTCAAAAAGCAAGACCTGCCCCCTACCGGACGCCGGCCCAGGTGGCCAGGAAAAGCATCCCGAAGAGGAACACGCCCAGGAAGCCAACGCTCCGGAAGGCGGTCGCCTCGTCCTCCGGCGGCGTCCGGTTGATGATCGAGGCCCCGGCGCTGCTGCCCACGAGGATCAGCAGGTCCACCGCCATGAGCCCCGCCGCGGCGTCGGGGCCGGCGCCGAGGGCGCCGAGCGCCGCCAGGTGCACCAGGGGGGGCGGCGACGAAGAGCAGCGAGGCCGCCCACAGGTCGCGCCGCCGACCGGAGCCACCTTCAATGCCCAGGCCGATGTTGGAATGCAAGAGCTGACCCCACCCTGGCCCGACACGACATGCCCGGGCACTTCGATGAGATCTACCGGCGACTCGAGCGCCTCGAGCAGCGGGAGCGGTCATCCTGAACGCCGTGCCGCTGACCACGGCGGACCTCGACCTGGTGCTCGACCTCCAGGCGTCACACGCCCAGCGCTCCGTGGAGGTGCTGATCGACTCCCCCATCGATCGCCTTCGCCGAGCTGGCGGGGCGGGGTGTTGCGTGGTGCCCTTCCCCTTGCGTCGCGCGACCGATCTGAACTACGGTGCCTCATCGACCATGAACCTCCTGGTGGGCGCACCGGTGCGGGAGAAGGCGGGCGGGACCCCGGCTCGCGTCCGCCTGCTCCGCGGCGCCACCCTGCTGCTGCTCGTTGTCCTCACGCTCGCAGCCGGCTGTGCGCGCTCGCCCGAGGCCCGAAAGGCGCGCCACCTGGAGCGCGGCGAGCGCTACGCCAAGGCGGAGAAGTACCGGGACGCCATCATCGAATACCGCAACGTTCTCCGCATCGAGAGCGCCAATGCGCAGGCCATCCGCGGGCTCGGCCTCGCCCACTTCGCGCTTGGCGAGATGGGGCAGGCCTTCCGCTTCCTCCTCCGGGCGCAGGAGCTGGAGCCGGACAATCTGGAGGTGCGGCTCAAGCTGGCGAGTATCTACCTCCTCGGCGGCAAGCCCGACGAGGCGCGGGCCCAGGCGGAAGCGGTGCTGGAGAGGCAGCCGAAGAACTTGGAGGCACTCGTGCTGACGGCGGGCGCGGCGACCACCCCCGAGGGGGTGCAGGCGGCCATCGCCCGCCTCGAGGCGGCGCGCGCCGACTTCGGCAGCCAGGCCCGCCTCCACCTGGCGCTCGGCACGCTCCACCTGAAGAGGCGGGACGTGGCCGCGGCCGAGCGCGCCTTCCAGGAGGCGGTGGCGCGGGAGCCGAAGTCGGTGGAGGCCCATCTGGCCCTCGCCAACTTCCTCGTCGGCAAGCGGGATGCCGCCGGCGCCGAGCGCGAGTTCAAGACGGCGGCTGAGCTGGCGCCAGTGGGATCGCCCGCGCGGGTCAGGCTGGCCGACTTCTACCTCCTGCTGGGCCGGCCCGAGGAGGCGAAGAAGACGCTCGGCGAGATCACGCTGAAGGCCCCCGACTTCCTGCCCGCCTGGCGCAGGCTCGCCGAGATCGCCTTCGCCGAGAAGAAGTGGGATGAGGCCGTCACGGCCCTCGACGTCGTGCTGAAGAAGAGCCCGTCCGATCTCGACGGCCACCTGCTCCGCGGGCGCGTGCACCTGGCGAAGCGCGAAACCACGGAGGCCATCCAGGCCTTCCAGAAAGTGCTCAAGGCCGAGCCGCGGCTGGCGCCCGTGCGCCACCAGCTCGCGCTGGCCCATCTGCAGGCCGGCAGTCTCCAGCAGGCGAAGACGGAGCTGAAAGAAGCCGTGACCCTCGCCCCCAACTTCGCCGATGCCGTGCTGCTGCTGGCCGACCTGAACATCAAGTCGGGGGCGGCGCAGCCGGCCATCGAGGACCTCGAGCGCTTCCTCGCCCGCCAACCGAATGCCGCCCCCGCGCTCGTCCTGCTGGGCTCGGCCCATCTCGCCCGGCGCGAGCCCGCGCGGGCCACGGAGGTCTATCGGCGGCTCGTCACGCTGGCGCCGAAGGACCCGCGCGCGGTCTATCTCCTCGGCGTCGGCCTCCTCGCCCAGGGCAAGCGCGCCGAGGCGCGGAAGGAGTTCGAGGCGGCGCTGGCCCTGGCCCCGGGCTTCGTGGACCCGCTGACCCAGCTCGTCGGCCTGTCCTTCGCCGAGAAGCAGCCGGACCAAGCCCTCGAGCGGGCGCGGAGGCAGGCAGCGCTCCTGCCGAAGTCGGGCACGCATCAGTTCCTCGTGGGCGAGGCCCACCGGGCGCGTCGCGAGAGCAAGCTCGCCGAGGCCGCCTATCTCAGGGCCATCGAGCTCGAGCCGCGGCTGCCCGGGCCGTACCTCCAGCTCGGCAGCCTCCACGCCGCCTCGGGACAGTTCGACCAGGCCCTGGCCAGGGTCGCCGAGGCCTTGAAGGTCAACCCGAAGAACATGGGCGCCCTCATGCTCGCCGGCGTCATCCACGAGCAGCGCGGCGACATCCCGAAGGCGCGCGAGCATTACGAGAAGGTGCTGGCCGAGAATCCGCGCTTCGCCCCGGCCGCGAACAACCTGGCCTGGATCCTCTCCGAGCACGGCGGCGACAGGGACAAGGCGCTGACGCTGGCCCAGACGGCGAAGGAACTGGCGCCGGACGATCCGCAGGTCTCCGACACCCTCGGCTGGATCTTCTACCGGCGGGGCCTGCACCAGCGGGCGCTGGCGCTCCTCAAGGACAGCGCCGCCAAGCTGCCCGGCAACCCCGAGGTGCAGTACCACCTCGGCATGGCCTCGGCCGCGGCCGGCGACAAGGAGGCCGCCCGCCAGGCGTTGACTCTGGCCGTGGCCGGGCGCTCCGAGTTCAGGGGCAAGGAGGAGGCGCGCAAGGCCCTGGCCGAGTTGAAGTAAGGTGGCTGCATCGGGTTGCGAGCTCCGCAAGGCCTTGCATGTACAACGCGCCCCCTCTCAGCCGCAACCGCGCCCCAGATAACGAATCGTCTCCCTCTCGCCCGGCTGGCACGCATCCTGCCGGAAGTCCCGCTCGGGCAGGGGCTCGGCCAGGAAGAAGGGAGGCAGCCCGCCGCGCAGGAGACGGTGCCTGAGGTCGGCAGACCCGAAGTCGTCGAGGTCGGCGAGCACCATCGGCGTCGAACCGAGCCAGTAGTCCTGCATCTGGTCCAACCAAACGCAAGCCAGCTGGCGGCTCGAACCAGGCCCGCGGGAAGGCGACGGCCGGCGCGCGTGAGGGGCCTCGCCCTCCCCGTCCCGCCATCGCAGCGGCAGCCCCGGCGGGCGGCGGAGCCGACCCCCGCCGCGCTCCGGCAGCGGCTGAAAGCGTTGTCAGGTATTTCCACATGGCTGCACAGGTGTGAACCGGCTTTCATAGGGGGCCTGGGTCCGCCCCGACAAGCCCCCGATTCTGCGTCCGTCACGATGCGCCCTCACATGGTACGCATTGTGCTTCCCTGGTTCTTGTGTTCATGCGCGTTCGTGTGTCCGTCGCACGGCCCGGCCGGAGACGCGCCGCTTGGCTGGCGGCGCGGGGGCTGGGGCTGACTGCCGCGCTGGGGCTGGCCCTGCTGCTACCTGCCGCGGGAGCGCAGGCGGCCTCGGTCACGGCGCTCTATCTCTTCTCGACCTTCAGCACCGTCCCGAATCCCCCGGGAGGCGTCGTCGCGCCGTTCACGCTCACGGGCACCGGGGGCGTGCAGCTCGGGCTCAACGCCTCCGCCGTCGCCACGAGCCAGGTGGGGCTCGCCGGGCCGGTCAGCGCCGACATCGACAGCACGGTGACCTACCAGAGCCACTCCGGCGGGATCGATGCCGGCGAGCCCGGCCCCATCGGCGCGCGCGTCAATTCGGAGGTGGGCCGGCTCGACGATGTGGGGTTCGTGGCCGAGGGCGACGACGCGGCGCTGAACATCGACTTCAAGAACGACGCCACGGTCATCCTGAGGATTCCCGGGGGCGGCTTCACGAGCCTCCTCATCGCGGAAGACGCCGGGCTCGACCCCTTCAAGCTCGAGCGCTGCGCCACCGCCGACTGCGGGACCCGGCAGCTTCTCTTCGACGGCTTCAACCGCGCGACCAGGGATGCCGTCCTCGCCCGCCTGGACTTCGGCGGTGGCGACTCCTCGCCCATCGACCAGGCTTACCTCTTCCTCTTCGACGGGCTCGTGAGGGGCTGGCTGCGCATCTCGGAGACCCGCAACCTCGGCGGCACCCGCCTCGAGGTGGACTTCGTCGGCGGCCTCGACCCCGTGGCGCCGGTGCCCGAGCCCACGACGCTGCTTCTCTGGGGCACCGCCGCAGCGGGCCTCGGCCTCCTGAGCCGGCGGAGGCACCGCCGCCGGCCGCCCGCCTAGCAGCGCGAAGGTGCCCTGGCCGCCGCTCACGTGCGGGCGGCCAGGGGATCGATCGGCTGGAGAAAGCCGAACCGGTGGAAGTCGGTGTCTCGCGTGTAGATGACGCGGACGCCATGCTCGCGCATCAGCACGGCCGTGTGCGCGTCGTGCATCAGGTTGCCGGCGAGATGCGGGAGCTCCCCGAGCACCTGCGCGACCACGTCGCGGTGCCGCTCTCCCGGCACCAGGATCCCCACGGCGGGCGCCGCCCCAGCACCGCGTCGATGAAGCTCCAGGCCTCCCCTGCCGTCCACGGCCGCCTGAACACCCGTGGGTGGGTCACGACGCGGAGGAACTCGTAGCAGATCCCCCACGTCAGGTACCAGGCCGAGACGCGGTCCCGGCTCTCGCGGACGAGCCGGTGGCAGGCTGCGTGCTGGGGCGAGCCCCGGTCCGCCGCGTACACCAGCACGTTGGTGTCGAGGACGAACACTACCGGCCTTCCATCGCGTGGTAGAGCTGCTCCCGGTCGGCCACGTCGACGAGGTGACCGCCGCTCGCGAACGTCGGCAGGGCGGGGAGCGCCGCCCGGCCCCGGGCGGGCTGGAGCAGGAGGCGCAGGGCGGACTCCACCAGCTCCGACATCGTGCACCCGCGCCGGGCGGCTTCCCGCTTGAGCCGGGCATGACCGAGGGATCGATATTCAGGGTCGTCTTCATACGGCTATCCACACAGGGCGTATGGGGGTATGTCAAGCGGCTGCGCACCCGGGCCCGGCCCGGGGCCTCGCAGCGCAGGGGCCCGCAACGGGCAGGGCGACGCCGCGCACCCTCGCGGCGCGCGAGCCGAAGGGTGAGGCGGCCATCATCCGGGATCTGCGGATCGTCGTCGGGGAGAGGGCGCAGGGGCGGCGCGGCCGGCACCCCGGCTGGCCTCGAGCGGCGCGGCAGCCTTCAGGCCGGCGACGGGCGGCCGGATGGGTCAAAGGAAGGGATTGACGGCGCGGACGGCCCCGTACAGGCGGTCGTGCTGGAAATCCTCGGACACGAGCTCGCCGAGCCCGTACTCCTCCGCGTAAGCCCAGAGGTGGGCGTCGAACCAGCCGAGCTGGTACGTCGCCCATCCTCGAATGGCCGTCCGCAGCAGGGTCTCCGTCGGATACAGGATGACGAACTGCCGGAGAAGCTCCTCCGCCTCGCGCCGCGCCTCGTCGGGGGTGAGCAGCGAGCGGCCCCCGTCCAGCGGGCGGGTCACGGCCGCGACGAACTCGACAACGGCCTGATGGGGAATGCGGACCTGGTCCTCCACCAGCCCCCGGCGGAGCAGCTCGGTGGCGACCTCCTGCTTCCGGGGAAAGCGCGGGTCGAACCGATACACCAGGACGTTGGTGTCAACGAGGGCGGGCACGCTCGTAGAGATCCTCTCGCTTCCACCCCCGCTCCCGCGCTCCCCGGACCCGGGGGCGCCCGGACTGCCGGAGGCGCTGGCGCTCCGTCGCCGCGTCGAAGAGCTTGAGCCGCATCTCGCGGTCCACGCCCGACACCTGGCGGCCCGGAGGCACCACTCGGATCGTCTCGCCGGCGGCCACCCACTGGATCTCGTCGCCGGGGCGGATCCCGTACCGGTCGGCGATCGCCTTCGGCACCGTCACCTGGAGCTTGCTCGTCACCCTGGACATGTCCTTACTCTAGCAAGGACACCATCCTTGTCAACCAGGCTTGGCCAGCCGTCGAGCCATTCCTGGCAGTCCCGCTCGGGCAGCCTCGGGGCCCGGAAGCAGCGCGGCAGCCCGCCGCGAGTGATCGGCGGCGATCTCGAGCAACTCGGCCGGGTTCGGTAGGCACTCCTCCTCCGGCAGCGCGATGTTGGAATGCAAGACCTGACCCCGAAGTTAGCCGCCGCGGGTGTGCATCTCCAGGTGGGGATCGCGCTTGAGCTCGCCGACCTGCACCAGCGGGGCGCGGCGGTCGGCCATGGCCAGCCGCTCCTCGGCGCCGCGCGCGGCGCGCTGCCGCCAGGTGGCGACGATGAGGTGCTTCATCTCCTCCCGCGTGGCTCCCGAGCGCACCGCCCGGCGCAGGTCCGTCCCCTGCGTGGCGTAGAGGCAGAGGTACCAGAGGCCGTCGGCCGTGAGCCGGCTCCGGTCGCAGGCCCGGCAGAAGGGCTGGGTCGTGGAGGAGATGATCCCGAACACGTAGCCGTCGGGGAGGACGAAGCGGTCGGCTGGCGCGGTGCTCTCCTCGGCGACGGGCACCACGGCCCCGTAGCGCCGCCCGATCACCTCCAGCATCTCGGCGCGCGACACGACGCGGTCCATGGACCAGTGGATGGCCCCGCCCACGTCCATGTACTCGATGAAGCGCACCTCGGCGCCGACGCGGCGGCCGTACTCGAGCAGCTCCCCCAGCTCGTCGTCGTTGGTGCCCCGGATGACGACGGCGTCGAGCTTGAGCCTCGGGAAGCCGGCTTGCCCCACGGCCTCGATCCCCTCGAGCACGCGCGGGTGCAGCTCCCGCTTGGCGAGGGCCTTGAAGCGCTCGGCGCGGAGGGTGTCCAGACTCACCGTCACCCGGTGCAGGCCGGCGGCGCGAAGCGTCTGCGCGTGCTCGGACAGCAGCACGCCGTTGGTGGTCATGGCCAGATCCGTGATGCGCGGGTTCGCAGCGAGCATCCGGATCAGCGCCTCGACGCCCTTGCGCAGGAGCGGCTCGCCGCCGGTGAGGCGCACCTTGTCCACGCCGAGGTCGCAGAAGACGTCCACCAGGAGGGCGCACTCCTCGAAGGAGAGGATGTCCTCGCGCGGGAGCCAGACGTACTCCTCCTCCGGCATGCAGTACTGGCAGCGCAGGTTGCAGCGATCGGTGACGGACAGCCGCAGGTTGCGGAGCGGGCGGGCGAGGGCGTCGAGGATCATGGCAGCTCGGCGAAGACCTCGCCGTCCCGGACGGACACCGCGAAGCACGCCACGCCGAGCGCCGGGGTGTTGGCGTTGGCTCCCGTGGTCACGTCCCAGCGCCAGCCGTGCCAGGGGCACGTGACGACGGTGCCGTCGAGATCGCCCTCGCCGAGCGGCCCGCCGCGGTGGGGGCACTCGTTGGCGATGGCGCAGTAGGCGCCGCCCACGTTGAAGAGCGCGATGGCGTGGCCCGCCGCCTCGACGACCCGGCCCTCGCCCGCCGGCACCTCCCCCGCCCGGGCCAGTCTCACGCGTGCCATGCCATCGCCCCCTCGACCGCGAGCCCGGCCCGCTCCCACTCCTTGATGAGGTTGGCCTTCTTCACGCCGACCTGGAAGTGGTCCCACGGCAGGACCTCGTCGAGCGGCCGTGGCCGCCGCGTGTAGAAGGCCGCATCGCCGTCCCATTCGCGCAGCGCGCGCCGCCAGTCGCCGCCCAGCGTGGCCGCCAGCTCCACGAAATCGGCCACGCGCCGGTCGCCGCGGGCCAGCAGCGCCTGCAGTCCCGCCTCGCGCGGGTTCTCGTGCAGCACGCGGACGGTGGACAGCCGCCGCACCGCGCGCTTGATGAGGTCGAGCTTCGCCTCCAGCGCCCGGTGGTCCTCGAAGGGGGCCCACTGGAAGGGCGTCCACGGCTTCGGCACGAAGGAGGAGATGGACAGCGTGAGCCGGCCGAAGGGGTGGCCGTCGGGCCCGGGGACCTGCAGGCGCCGCAGGAGCCGCGCGGCGAGGTCGCCGATGGCCTCCACATCCTCGCGCGTCTCCGTCGGCAGGCCGATCATGAAGTAGCACTTGAGGTTCGGGATGCCGTGGCGCCGCACCAGGTCGCAGGCCGCGACGAGATGCTCGTCGGTGATGGGCTTGCGGATGGCCAGGCGGAGGCGCTCGGTGCCGGCCTCCGGCGCCATGGTCAGCGTGCGGTGCCCGCCCCGCGCCAGCGAGGCCACCAGGGGCTCGGTGAGGCTGTCGGCCCGCAGCGAGGAGATGGACAGCTCCACCCCCTGCTCCTCCAGCACCTTGAGGAGGTCGCCGATCCACGGGTAATCCGACACGCAGGCGCCCACGAGCCCCACGCGCCGGGAGCCTTTCGCGATCTGCGCCACCGACTCGCGCAGCGCGGCCACGCTCCGGTGCCGCACGGGGCGGTAGATCTGCCCCTCCAGGCAGAAACGGCAGCCGCGGCCGCAGCCCTTGCCCACCTCGAGGAGCGCCATGTGCCCGTACTCCGCGCGCGGTGTCTTGAGCAGCGACAGGGTCTCGAAGCGGTTGACATCGGCGAGCCGGCGCTTGGCGACGACCGGCGGCACCCCGGGCGCGCGCGGGACGACCGCCGCGATGGTCCCGTCGGCGGCATGGCGGACTTCATAGGCGCCCGGGATGTAGATCCCCCCGAGCCGCGCCAGCGTCTCCAGGAAGGCCCGGCGCGAGCCGGGCTCCCGCGCCGCGCCGCTCTCGCGGTACGCGGAGACGATCTCGCCCACCAGCTCCTCGCCCTCGCCCACCGCCACGAAGTCCATGAAGGGCGCCAGCGGCTCGGGGTTCGAGAAGGCGCAGACCCCGCCCATCATGACGACGGGATGCGAGGCGTCGCGATCCGCCGCGCGCGCGGGGATGCCCGCCAGCTGGAGCAGCCGCACCACGTTGATGTAGTCCCCCTCGTAGGTGACGGAGAAGCCCACGAGGTCGAAGTCCGACAGCGGGCGGAGCGATTCCAGCGAGAAGGGCGCCGTGCCCGTGCGCAGGTGCTCGTCGAGATCCTCCGGATCGGGGAAGAAGACCCGCTCGCAGACCGCGTCGGGGAGCGCGTTGAGGTGGGCGTAGATGGTCTGGAAGCCCAGGTTCGACATCCCGACGGCGTAGGTGTTGGGGTACACCAGCGCGACGGAGACACGCCCCCCCCATTCCTTCCGGGAGGCGCCCTCCTCGCCAGCCACGCGCGCCTGCGCTCTTCGCTTGAGTGTCCAGGACATGGGCACTCAGTCTACCACGGGCGACTCCCCGAGCCCGGCGTGGCCGCCGCTCGGTGTCCGAGCGTTGACAGCCCCGCCCCGCGAGACTACATTGTAGACAGCTCACACGGGAGGTCCCTTGCCATGAAGCGCAAAGCCGCCACGAGGGGGTCCAGGACGACGCCGACACCGGTCCCGGTGCGCTTCGGCGCCGATGAGCGGCCGCTCCTCCGGCTACTCCAGGCCCGCGCCGCCGCTCAGAGCCGCTCGGTCTCCGGTCAGCTCAAGCACTACGCGCGGCTGGCCCTCATCGCCGAGGACAACCCGGACCTGCCGCTGTCCATGATCCAGGGCATCCTCGAGGCACGGGGAGAGCTCAAGGCCGGCCTCGGCCAGCCCTACCGCTGGGGCGTGATTGAGCCGGCGTGACCGTCCGCCGGGCCCGGCGGAGCGGACCGCGGTCCAGGCGCCGCGCTTCGGGAGGGCGAAGCGGCGCTTGCCTGCCGCGGCCCAGCTCGCCGTCGACGAGGCCGTCAAGAGCGCCCTCGCCGATCCCCTCTCGGGCGAGCCGAAGGTGGGCGCCCTGAAGGGGGTCCGCGTGGTCAAGTTCAAGGTCGGCCCCCTGCAGCTCCTGCTCGCGTATCAGTTCGACGCCAGGCGGAACCTCGTCGAGGTCCTCGACGTGGGCCCCCATGAGAACTTCTACCGGGAGCTCCAGAAGTACCTCGACGCGCGCTGAGGGGCGGGGGGGGCTACACCCCCATGATCTGGATGTCGATGGTCCGCGGGCGGGGGCCGTCCAGCTCGGCGAAGAGGATGGACTGGAAGCGCCCCAGCGCCAGCTCTCCGCCGCTGATCCCGACGGCCACGCTGCGGCCCAGGAGCGCCGCCCGGAGGTGCGAGGAGGCGTTGCCGCGCTCGCAGTCGGAATAGCGCGGATCGTCGTGGCGGTAGCCGGCGTGGTCGGGGACGAGCCGGTCCACCATGGCCTTGAGGTCTTCCACGAGGGCGCCCTGGAACTCGTTGACGAACAGCGCGCAGGTGGTGTGCAGCGAGTTGGCGAGCAGGATGCCTTCCTTGATGTCGGCGGCGAGCATGAGGTCACGGATCTGCTTGGTGATGTCCAGGACCTGGGTGCGCTTCTCGCTCAGCATCGTGAAGGTCTTCCGCACCACCTTGAGCGTCTGCACAGTCACATCCCTCCCTGACCGCTGGGTTCAGCTCCTGCCCACGCTGGTGCCGAGGGGGGGAATCGAACCCCCACGGCCCCGGCAGGGCCAGCGGGTTTTAAGCCCGCCGCGTCTCCCAGTTCCGCCACCCCGGCCCGAGACTGGCTGCCATCACCCGCGATGTGTGGAGGCGGCGAGCGGATTCGAACCGCTGAATAGAGGTTTTGCAGACCTCCGCCTTAACCACTTGGCTACGCCGCCGTACGATGAGAAGGCGCCCGCGATCCGAGCCCCTGTCCTGACGAATGGAGCGGGAAACGGGATTCGAACCCGCGACCCCAACCTTGGCAAGGTTGTGCTCTACCACTGAGCTATTCCCGCATGCCGGCCTTCGACAACGCGACACACTGTAACAAGCGCCTGGAATGGTGTCAACTTACGGGCGATCCGGGCACCTCCCCGCGCAGGTACTGGACGGCCTCCTCGGGGGGAACCGGGTTGATGAAGAACCCCGTCCCCCACTCGAACCCCGCCACCCGGGTGAGCTTGGGGATGATCTCCAGATGCCAGTGGAAGTGGTCGAGCAGCCCCGCCCGCAGCGGCGCGCTGTGGAGCATGTAGTTGAAGGGCGGATCCCCGAGGACCCGCCCCATGCGCCGCAGGATCTCTCCCAGCAGCCGCGCCAGCGGGGCCAGCTCGCGGACGTCCGTCTCCTCGTAGGCGGAGCGGTGCCCGGCAGGCAGGATCCAGGTCTCGAAGGGCAAGCGGGGGGCGAACGGCGCGAGTGCCACGAAGCCCTCGCCCTCGAGGATGATGCGCCCGCCGGCGCGGCGCTCCTGCCTGATGATGTCGCACCAGATGCAGCGCTTCTTGAGGCGGAAATGCCGCTCCGCCCCCTCGATCTCCTCCGTCACCATGATGGGCACGATGGGGGTGGCGATGAGCTGGGAGTGGGGATGCTCGAGGGAGGCCCCGGCGGCCTCGCCGTGGTTCTTGAAGACCATCACGTACCGGAAGCGGCTGTCCTGGCCGAGGTCCCGCATGCGCTCGCGATAGGCCCACAGCACATCCGCCACCGCGGCCTCGGGGAGGGTGGCGAGCGCGGCCCCATGGGCCGGCGTCTCGACGATCACCTCGTGGGCGCCGACGCCGCTCATCCGATCGTAGAGCCCTTCCCCCGAGGGCTCGAGCTCCCCCTCGATGCGAAGCGCCGGGAACTTGTTGGGGACGACCCGGACGGTCCACCCGGGCTGGTTGGGTTGGCTGTCGGGGCTGCGGACCGCGAGGATCTCATCCGGGGTATGCGCCTCCTGCCCCGGACAGAACACGCAGAGGCCCCCGACACGCTGGACAGGCTGGGGGGCGAAGTCCGAGGGGCGCCGCGCGCGCTCGGTGGAGATGATGACCCAGCGGCCCACCACCGGGTCCTTGCGCAGCTCAGCCATCGCTCCCCTCGTCCTCCGGCTGGAGCGAGCGCGCCAGGAGCGCGGCCAGGGCGCTGGCAGCGGGCGTGTCGCCATGGAGCACCGAGGCCACGGCCTCGCAGATCGGCATGCTCACTCCGGCTGCCGCGGCGAGGCGGAGGGCCGAGGACACCGTCCGCACCCCTTCGGCCACGCTGCGGGTGTTGCCCTCGGCCTCCGCCAGGCTCTTCCCCTGCCCCACCGCCAGGCCCAGCGCCCGGTTCCGGCTGAGCGTGCCCGTGGCGGTGAGCACGAGGTCGCCGAGCCCGGCCAGGCCCAGGAAGGTACGGGCGGAGGCTCCGGCTGCCACCCCGAGGCGCACGATCTCGGCCAGGCCGCGGGTGATGAGGGCCGCCCGCGCGTTCTCGCCCAGGTGGAGGCTGTCCGACAGCCCCGCGGCGATGGCCACCACGTTCTTGAGGGCGCCGGCCAGCTCGACACCGATGACATCGCGATTCGTGTAGAGCCTGAACTCCGGGGAGGCAAGCGCCTGCTGGACAAGGCGCGCCACCTGCCCGTCGGCCGAGGCCACCACCAGGGCTGTCGGCAGCCCCAGCGCCACCTCGCGAGCGAAGGACGGGCCCGAGAGGACGGCGACGGGTGAGCCGGGCAGGAGCCCCGCCAGGAGCTGGGAGATGCGCAAGCCCCGCTCGGGCTCGAGCCCCTTGGTGGCCGAGACGAGGATGGCGCCCCGGGGCACGGCCGGCGCCAGCCTCGCCATCACCGCTCGGACGAACTGAGAGGGCACCGCGACGATGACGATGCCGGCGCCGGCCAGCGCCTCGCCGCCCTCGGCGGTCGCCACAACGCCCGCGGGAATCGCGACCTCCGGCAGGTACCGGGGATTCCGCGCTCGCTCTCTGAGCTCGCGAGCGAGAGCGGGATCGCGAGCCCAGAGCCGCGGGGCCAGGCCCCGGCGGGCGAGGTGGATGGCCAGCGCCGTCCCCCAACTCCCCGCGCCGATGATGGCGACTGCGCTCATGCCCTCCTGCCGCTCAGTCGGCGGGCGCCTGCTGGCCCAGCCGCGACTCCGTGCCCTGCATCAGCCGGCGGAGGTTCTCGCGGTGGCGCACGAGGATGATGGCCGCGGCGGCGCCGGCCGCGGAGGCGGACTGCCACGGATAGCCGAGGAGCGCCACGCCCAGCGGCAGCCCGAGGCAGGCCAGCATGGAGGCCAGCGAGACGTAGCGGAAGGAGGCGAGGAGCGCCACCCAGACCGCCGCCGAGGGCACGATGGCCCAGGGCGCCAGCGCCAGGAAGGCCCCGAGCCCCGTGGCCACGCCCTTGCCGCCGCGGAAGCGGAGGAACGGGGACCAGCAGTTGCCGGCCACCGCGAGGACGGCGCCGGCCCCCTGCCAGTCCGGGCGCGCGCCGAGCCAGCCGGCCACGGCCACCGCCACGTACCCCTTCGCGACATCTCCGAGGAGGGTGACGATGCCGGCCGCGGGCCCCAGCGTGCGCAGGACATTGGTGGCGCCGATATTGCCGCTGCCCTGGCGGCGGATGTCCACGCCCCCGGCCGCGCGCGCAACGAGCAGACCCACGGGAATAGCGCCGATGAGGTAGGCGAGGAGGGCGCCGAGCCCCCTCACGGCCAGCGCTCCCTGTCCTTGACCAGCGCCCCCGGGCCCGTCTTGAGGAAGAAGCCGTAGAAGTAGTGGCCGCCGGAGGCGACCGTCACAGCCAGCGCCAGCCACAGCGCGGCCGTCGAGAGCAGGTGGAAGGGGACCAGCTCGGCCGGCACGCCCTTCTCGAGGATGAGGATGGTGACGGCCACGTACTGGGTGACGGTCTTCCACTTCCCGAGCCTGGAGGCCGCCACGACGACGCCCATGGAGAGCGCGACCCCGCGCAGCCCGGTCACCGCCAGCTCGCGCACGATGATCACCGCGGCCACCCAGGCCGCCACCATCTCCACCTGGACGAGCGACACCAGGGCGGAGGCCACCAGGAGCTTGTCGGCCAC
>MGBV01000266.1:14449-31281 GCA_001788415.1 Candidatus Rokubacteria bacterium GWC2_70_16
TCACCTGATTCCAGCGGCGGGCCATCGTCCCGTCCAGCCAGTCGGTGAGCGCGGCCAGCACGAAGATGACGGCGGCGATCAGCACGTTGACCCGCTCGGAGGAGATGAGGAAGACGATGAGCAGCGGGACGAGGACGATGCGGACCAGGGTGAGCGCGATGGGAATGTTCATGGCCGGCCGCCCCCGCGGCTCGTCACCGGCCCCGGCACGATGGCGCCGTCGTCGAACACGGGCACCTCGTCCACCGTGGACAGCGCCAGGCAGGCGGCGAGGTCCGCTGCGCGGCCGGCGCGCGCCAGCGTCCGCGCCCACGTCGCGTCCTCCAGGAGGGCGCCGAGCCGGCCCGCGTAATGCGCGCCGAGACACCGGGCCGCCGCCGCCGCATCGGAGGCCTCCACCGAGCGGCCGGCGCGCCCGGCCCCGGCCGTGATCCGCTCCACGAGAATGCCCGCGCACACCGCGTCCTCCAGGGAGAAGGCCCCCTGCTCGCCGGCGCAGAGGACGGTGGCGTCCCGCCCCTGCGCGAGCACCCAGCGCGCCACGGCGCCCACGTTGGTCAGCGCGGCCACCGCGGCAGCGGCGGCGCCGCGCGCGGCCAGCATGGCGGCGGTGCCGTTGGTGGTGGTCAGCACGAGGGTGCGGCCCCGCACGCGCTCGGGCGTGTACTCCAGCGGGGAGTTCCCGAGATCGAAGCCCGCGATGGGATCCCCTCCCCGCTCACCCGCCAGCAGCATCTCCCCCGGCCCGCGGCCGCCCGCCCGCAGTTCGGCCCGCGCGGCTGCCGCATCGGGGACGGGGATCACGCGCCGGCAGCCCGCCGCGCAGGCCGCGACCACCGTCGTCGTCGCCCGCATCACGTCCACGACGACGGCCGCGCGTCCGGACAGGTCCAGGCCCGCGAACTCGGCCGGGCTCAGCGCGACATGGAGATGCATGGCGGCGCCGGTCCCCGCCTCAGCGGGCACGGTCGCGGAGGGCGCGGATCTTCAGGCGCAGGGCGTTGAGGTTGATGAAGCCTTCGGCGTCCTTCTGCCGGTAGACCCGGTCGGCCTCGAAGGTCACGAAGTCCGTCCGGTAGAGCGAGCGCGGCGAGCGGCGGCCCGCCACCGTGATGGTCCCCTTGTAGAGCTTGAGCCGCACCGTGCCGGTCACGTCCGTCTGGATGGCGTCCATCAGGGTCTGCAGCGCCTCCCGCTCCGGCGCGAACCAGAAGCCGTAGTAGATCATCTCGGCGTAGCGCGGGATGAGCGAGTCGCGGAGATGCAGGGCCTCGCGGTCCAGCGTGAGCGACTCCAGCGCGCGGTGCGCGGCCTGGAGGATGGTGCCGCCGGGGGTCTCGTAGACGCCGCGGGACTTCATCCCCACGTAGCGGTTCTCCACCAGGTCCACGCGCCCGATGCCGTGCTCGCCCCCCAGCCGGTTCAGCCGCTCGAGCAGCGCCACGGGCGGCAGGCGGGCGCCGTCCACGGCCACCGGGTTGCCGCCCTCGTACTCGAGCTCCACGTAGACCGGCACGTCGGGCGCCGACTCCGGCGAGCTCGTCAGCAGGAACATCTTCGGCGGCGGCTCGGCCCAGGGGTCCTCGAGGATCCCGCCCTCGTAGGAGATGTGGAAGAGGTTGCGGTCCGTGGAGTACGGGCGCTCGGCCGTCACCGGCACGGGGATGTCGTGACGCCGGGCGAACTCCATGAGCGCCGTGCGCGAGTCCAGGTTCCACTCCCGCCACGGCGCGATCACGGTCAGCTCGGGGGCCAGCGCCGCGTAGGTCAGCTCGAAGCGCACCTGGTCATTGCCCTTGCCGGTGGCGCCGTGGCTCACGGCGTCCGCGCCCGTCTCGCGCGCCACCTCCACCTGCGCTTTCGCGATGAGGGGGCGCGCGACGGAGGTGCCCATGAGGTAGGCCCCCTCGTACATGGCGTTGGCGCGCAGCATGGGGAAGATGAAGTCCCGGACGAACTCCTCGCGCAGGTCCAGGATGTGGACCGACGAGGCGCCGGTGCGGAGCGCCTTCTCGCGGACGGGGATCAGCTCCTCCCCCTGCCCCAGGTCGGCGCAGTAGGCCACGACCTCGCAGCGGTAGGTCTCGATGAGCCAGCGGAGGATGACGGAGGTGTCGAGCCCTCCGGAGTACGCGAGCACGACTCTCTTCACGGGTGTGTTCATGGCTCCTCTATCCGTCTCCCAAGAGGCGCAGGATGATGCCCTTCTGGGCGTGCAGCCGGTTCTCCGCCTGGTCCAGGACGACGCTCCGGGGCCCGTCCAGGACCGCGTCCGTGATCTCCTCCCCGCGATGCGCCGGCAGACAGTGCATGACGAGGGCCTGCCCGCCCGCGAACCGGAGCAGCGTCTCGTTGACCTGGTAGCGCTGGAAGGCCTCCTGCCGCCGCTCGCGCTCCTGCTCCTGCCCCATGCTGATCCACACATCCGTGTAGATCACATCCGCCCCCTCGACGGCCTCGCGGGCCTCCACCGTGAGGGTGACCCGCCCGCCGAGCGCCCGGCAGGCGTCCACCACGGCCGGATGCGGCTCGTAGCCCGGCGGCGTGCAGACCGTGACGGCGGTGCCGGTGAGCGCCGCCAGCAGGAGCACCGAGTGGCAGACATTGTTGCCGTCGCCCACCCAGGCCAGCCGCGTGCGGGAGAGATCGAGCCCCCGCTCCCACAGCGTGAAGAAGTCGGCCAGCGCCTGGCAGGGGTGCTCGAGGTCCGACAGCCCGTTGATCACCGGCACGGAGGCATGGCGGGCCAGCGCCTCGACCGTCCCGTGAGCGAAGACCCGCGCGGTGACGATGTCCACCCAGCGCGAGAGGTTCCGGGCGACGTCCGGCACCGTCTCGCGCGTCCCGAAGCCGATCTCCTGCGCGGCCAGGTACACGGCCGACCCGCCGAGCTGGAACATGCCGACCTCGAAGGTGACCCGCGTCCTGAGCGAGGGCTTCTCGAAGATGAGCGCCATGCTGCGCCCGGCGAGCGGCACCCCGCCCTCGCGGGCCTTCTGCCGGGCCTTGAGCTCGGCGGTGAGGCGGAAGAGGCGTTGCACCTCGTCCCGCTCGAGATCGCGGATGGACAGGAAGTGCTTCACCGCCGGAGCGCGCCCAGCGCCTCGCCGACGATGTCCACGGCCCGCGCCGCGTCCGCCTCCGTCACGATGAGCGGCGGGGCCATGCGGAGGGTGTTCTCCCCGGCGGTGAGGACCAGGAGCCCCCGCTCGCGGCAGGCGGCCACGACATCCCCCACGGGCGGCGTCAGGTCCACGCCCACCAGGAGCCCGCGGCCCCGCACGGCCTTGATCATCTCGGGCTGGCCCGCGCGCAGCGCCTCGAGCCGCTCCAGCAGGAAGCGCCCCAGGCGCGCGGCCCGCTCGGGGAGGCGCTCCTCGAGCAGCGTGCCGAGCACCGTCAGCCCCACCGCCGTGGCCAGCGGGTTGCCGCCGAAGGTGGTGCCGTGGCTGCCCGGGGTGAAGACCCGCGCCACCTCCTCCGTCGCCAGCGTGGCGCCGATGGGCACGCCGTTGGCAAGCGCCTTGGCCAGGGTCATGATGTCGGGCGCGATGCCGGCATGCTCGTGGCACCAGAGCCGCCCCGTGCGGCCCATGCCGGTCTGGATCTCGTCGAGGATCAGCGCGATGCCGGCCTCGTCGCAGAGCTTCCGCAAGCCCGGCAGGTAGCCGTCGTCGGGGATGTTCACGCCCCCCTCGCCCTGGATAGGCTCCACCAGCACCCCGGCCGTCCGGCTGTCGATGGCCCGCTCGAGGGCCTTGAGGTCGTTGAACGGGACGTACTTGAAGCCGCCCGGGAGCGGCTCGTAGCCGTGGTGGTACTTCTCCTGCGCCGTGGCCGTCACGGTGGCGAGGGTGCGGCCGTGAAAGCCCCCCCGCATGCTGATGATGTCGCCGCGGTCGCTGCCGCCATGCTCCTTGGCCCACTTGCGGCAGAGCTTGATCGCGGTCTCGTTGGCCTCGGCCCCCGAGTTGGAGAAGAAGACGCGGTCGGCGAAGGAGTGGTCGCACAGGAGCTTGGCGAGATGGATCTGCTGCGGGATGTGGAAGTAGTTCGAGACATGCAGCAGCGCCGTGGCCTGCTCGCGCATGGTCCCCACGACCCGCGGGTGGGAATGCCCCAGCGCCGTCACCGCGATGCCGCCGGTGAAGTCGAGGTACTCCTTGCCGTCGGTGTCCCAGACGCGCACCCCCTCGCCACGCACCAGCGCCACGGGGTACCGCTTGGCGAACGTCATGAGGTGCTTGTCGGACCACTCCAGCAGCTGTTTGGTGTCCACGGGGCTCCCTCCGGCTCCCTTCCCCGCGCCGCGCCGCGCGGCGCGCCTCAGAGCACGATCTCGGTGCCGATCCCTTCCCGGGTGAAGATCTCCAGCAGCAGCGCATGCGGGACGCGGCCGTCGATGATGTGGGCCTTGGCTGCCCCGCCCCGGAGCGCCCGGAGCGCCGACTCCACCTTGGGGAGCATGCCGCCCTCGATCACGCCGGCCTCGATGAGCCGCTCGGCCTCCTGCCGCGTGAGCGTCGAGATCAGCGCGCCGTCCTCCCCCGCGATGCCCTTGACGTCCGTCAGGTGGACCAGCTTCTCGGCGCGCAGGGCCGCCGCCACCTCGCCGGCCACGAGATCGGCGTTGATGTTGTAGGTCTCGCCCCCGGCCCCGACGCCCACCGGCGCCAGCACGGGGATGAGGCCGTTGTCCTCGAGCAAGGCGAGCACCTCGGGTTCGATGGCCTCGACCTCGCCCACCAGGCCGATGTCCACGAGCGTCCCGTCGGGGCCCCGGTGCATCCGCTTCCGCGCCCGGATCAGGTTGCCGTCCTTGCCCGAGAGCCCCACCGCCCGGCCGCCGTGCAGGTTGATCAGCGCGACGATCTCCTTGTTGATCTTGCCCACGAGCACCATCTCCACGATCTCGACGGTCTCGGCGTCCGTGACGCGCATGCCCCCCACGAACTCGGGCTCCTTGCCCAGCCGCTTCATGAGCGCGCCGATCTGGGGCCCGCCGCCGTGCACGATGACCGGGCGGATCCCGACCAGCCGCAGCAGCAGCACGTCCCGGGCGAAGTGCTCCTTCAGCGGCCCTTGCTCCATGGCCGCGCCGCCGTACTTGATGACGACGCTCTTGCCCTGGAACGCGCGGATGTACGGCAGGGCCTCGAGGAGGATCTCGGCCTTCTGGATGATGCCGGCCATCTCGGATGCGGGCATGGCGCTCGGGGCTCTCGCCTACAGGATGTACCGCGAGAGGTCCTCGTCCTCGAGAACCTCGGCCAGGCGGGCGTGGACGTGGGCCCCGTCGAGCACGACCTCCTTGCCGGCCATGTCCGGGGCGGAGAACGAGATCTCGTCCAGGAGCCTCTCCATGATCGTATAGAGCCGCCGCGCCCCGATGTTCTCCGTCCGCTGGTTCACCAGGGAGGCGATCTCGGCCACCGCCTCCACCGCGTCGGCGGTGAACCGGAGCGACACGCCCTCCGTCTTCAGCAGCTCCACGTACTGGCGGGTGAGCGCGTTCTCCGGCTCGCTCAGAATGCGGACAAAGTCCCCCCGCGTCAAGGGCTCCAGCTCGACGCGAATGGGGAAGCGGCCCTGCAGCTCCGGGATCAGGTCGGAGGGCTTCGCCACGTGGAAGGCCCCGGCCGCGATGAACAGGATGTGGTCGGTGCGCACCATCCCGTACTTGGTCGTGACCGTGGAGCCCTCCACGATGGGCAGGAGGTCCCGCTGCACGCCCTCCCGGGAGACGTCGGGCCCATGCCCCCCCTCGCGCCCCGCGATCTTGTCCAGCTCGTCCAGGAAGATGATCCCGGCGTTCTCCACGCGCACGATGGCCTGGGCCACGGCCTCCTCCGCGTCCACGAGCTTCTGCGCCTCCTCCTGCTCGAGGAGGCGGCGGGCCTCCCCGATCCTGAGCCGGCGCCGGCGCGTCCGCCCGGGGAGGATCTGCGACAGCATGTCCTTCAGGTTGATGCCGACCTCCTCCATGCCCTGCCCCGAGAAGACCTGAAGCATGGGGTTCGACTGGTCGGACACGTCGATCTCGATGACGCGCTCGTCGAGCTTGCCGGCCCGCAGCTGCGCCCGGAGCTTTTCCCGCGTGGCATCCCGGGAGGCCTCGTGCGAGACCTCCTCGAGCGTGCTGCTGCTGAAGGCCTCGCCGGCCCGGCGCGGCAGCAGGAGGTCCAGCAGCCGCTCCTCCGCCTGGGCCTCGGCCTTCTCCCGGACCGCGGCCGCCATCTCGGCCTTGACCATGGTCACCGACAGCTCGGTGAGGTCGCGCACCATGGACTCCACGTCCCGGCCCACGTAGCCCACCTCCGTGTACTTGGAGGCCTCCACCTTGAGGAAGGGGGCCTGCGAGAGCTTCGCGAGCCGGCGGGCGATCTCGGTCTTCCCGACGCCCGTGGGCCCGATCATGATGATGTTCTTCGGGGCCACCTCGTCGCGGAGCCCCGGCGGCAGCATCTGGCGCCGCCAGCGGTTCCGGAGCGCGATGGCGACGGCGCGCTTGGCCCGCTCCTGCCCCACGATGTACCGGTCCAGCTCGGCGACGATCTGGGCGGGCGTCAGCGCGTTCACTCCAGCACCTCGACCGTGATGTGGTCGTTGGTGTAGACGCAGATGCCCGCCGCGATGCGGAGCGCCTGCTCGGCGATCCCCCGGGCGTCCAGGGTCGAGTGCTCGCAGAGGGCGCGCGCGGCGGCCAGGGCGTAGGGCCCGCCCGAGCCGATGCCGATCAGCCCGTCGTCCGGTTCGATCACATCCCCTGTGCCCGAGATGATGAAGGACGACTCCCCGTCCGCCACCGCCAGCAACGCCTCGAGGCGGCGCAGCACCCGGTCCAGCCGCCAGTCCTTGGCCAGCTCCACCGCCGCGCGCGGCAGATTGCCGCGATGCTCGTCGAGCTTGGCCTCGAACTTGCCGAAGAGCGTGAAGGCGTCCGCCGCCGCGCCGGCGAAGCCCGCCAGCACCCGGCCGTGGTGGATCTTGCGGACCTTCCGCGCCGAGGCCTTGACGACGGTTTGCCCGATGGACACCTGCCCGTCCCCCCCGAGCGCCACGCGCCCCCGGTGGCGGACGCAGAGCACGGTCGTGGCGCGGACGCGTGCCCGGCCCTCGAGATCCTTCATGTCGCCCTCGGGTGGGCCCGGTCGTACACCTTCATGAGGTGCTCGGGGCTCACGTGGGTGTAGCGCTGGGTCGTGGAGAGCCGGCTGTGGCCCAGGAGCTCCTGGATGAGGCGGAGATCCGCGCCCTCTGCCAGCATGTGGGTGGCGAAGGTGTGGCGCAAGGTGTGGGGCGAGACGCGCCGGGTGAGCCCCGCGGCGCGCGCCAGCCGCCTCACGATCCGGTGGACGCTCCTCGGCGTGAGCCGGCCGCCCCGCTGGTTGCAGAAGAGGGGGCCGCTCCCCTCGCCCCGCCGGCCCAGGTAGGCGTCGAGCGCGGCGAGGGCGGCCTCGCCCACCGGCACCACCCGCTCCTTGTCCCCCTTCCCGAGGACCCGGACCGTGGCCCGGCGGCGGTCCAGGTCGTCCAGGTCCAGCCCGCAGCACTCGGCCACCCGGAGCCCGCTGGCGTAGAGCAGCTCGAGGATCGCGTGGTCCCGCCGGCCCGCGGCGGATGGGCCCACGGGCCGGTCCAGCAGCTCCTTCGACTCGTCCTGGGGCAGAAAGGACGGGAGCCGCCGGGGGACGCTGGGAGTGCGCACCTGCCGCGCCGGATTGCCAGCCACGAGCCCGCGGCGCGTGAGGAAGCGGAAGCAGGAGCGCACCGCGGCCAGCTTGCGCGCGATGCTGCTCTTCGCCAGCCGCCGCTGATGGAGCCGCACGAGGTAGGCCCGCAGGAGACGGGCGTCCACATCATCCAGTCCCGAGGCGCCCTGCGTTTTCACGAAGCCCTGGAACTCGGCCAGGTCGGCGGCGTAGCTCCTGAGCGTGTGGGGGGAGGCGCGCCGCTCGGCGTCGAGATGGGCGAGGAACGCCGCGATGGGGTCGGACATCCGCTGAGTCGCCGTCACTGGCTCGCGGCCCCTCAGGCGACCGTGGGGGCCGCCTCCTGCTTGTACCCGCACTCCTCGCGGACGCAGGCGCGCGTCGTCTTGCCCCCCCGGGCGAGGCGCTCGGTGAGGAAGGTCGCGCCGCACTTGGGACAGGGCTCCGGGATGGGCCGCGCCCACACCGAGAACGTGCACTGCGGGTACTTCGCGCAGGCGAAGAAGGTCCGGCCCTTCCGCGTGCGCCGCTCCACGAGCTGGCCCCCGCAGCCGGGCTGCGGGCAGATGATCCCCAGCGGCACGGGCTTGGTGGTCTTGCACGCGGGGTAGCCGGAGCAGGCGATGAACTTGCCGAAGCGCCCGTGCTTGATGACCATGGGCTTGCCGCAGGTCGGGCAGATCTCCTCCGTGGGCTCGTCGGCCACCTTCGTCCGCCCGCCGCCCAGGTCCTTGGTGTACTTGCACTCCGGGTAGGCGGAGCAGGCGAGGAACTTGCCGAAGCGCCCCCACTTCTCCACGACGGGCTTGCCGCAGTCCGGGCAGGCCTCGCCGATCTCCACCCCCTCCTTCACGTTGTCGATCTTCTTCCCGGCCCGCGCCAGGTCCTTCGAGAACTCCTTGTAGAAGGCGGAGACGGTCTCCACCCAGTCGGCGGTCCCCTCCTCGATCCTGTCCAGGGACTCCTCGAGCTGGGCCGTGAACTCCACGTCCATCACCTCGGGGAAGTGCGGCACCAGCGAGTCCGTGACCAGCATGCCGAGCTCGGTGGGGAAGAGCGTCCCCTTCTCCCGCCTCGCGTACTCCCGCTCCTGGATGGTGGAGAGGATCTGGGCATACGTCGAGGGGCGGCCGATGCCGCGCTCCTCGAGGATCTTCACCAGCGAGGCCTCGGTGTAGCGCGGCGGCGGCTGGGTGAAGTGCTGCTTGGGGTCCAGCGCGCGGAGCTTGAGCGCCTCGCCCTCGACGAGCGGGGGCATCACGGCCTCGGCCTCCGGCCCCTCCTCGGGCGCCTCAGGCGCCTCCTCCCGCGACTCGACGTAGACGGCCGTGAAGCCGGGGAACCTCAGCGTCGAGCCCTGGGCCCGGAAGAGGCACTCGCCGGCCTGCATGTCGGCGGCCACGGTGTCGTACACGGCCGGCAGCATCTGGCTGGCGAGGAAGCGCTCCCAGATCAGCCGGTACAGCGCCAGCTGATCTCGGCTGAGGAAGGACGCCACCGCCCGGGGCTCGCGCTCGATGGCGCTCGGGCGGATGGCCTCGTGGGCGTCCTGGGCGCTCTTCTTCGACCGGTAGGCCGGCGGCGCCTCCGGAAGATACTCGCGCCCGAGCCGGCGCCCCACCCACTGGCGCGCCTCCTCCTGCGCCTCGGGCGCCACGCGCACGGCGTCCGTGCGCATGTAGGTGATGAGCCCCACGCTGCCCTCGGCCCCCAGTTCGATGCCCTCGTAGAGCTGCTGGGCCAGCATCATGGTCTTCTTGGCGGTGAAGTGGAGCTTGCGGCCGGCGTCCTGCTGGAGGGTGGAGGTCGTGAAGGGCGCCGCCGGGGTCCGCTTCCGCTCGCCCCGGGTCACCGCCCGGACCCGCCACGGGCAGCCGTGGAGCGCGGTCATCACGGCCAGCGTCTCCCGCTCCGTGGGCAGGCTGGCCCTCTCCCCGCGCACCTCCCGGAGCGTGGCCGTGAACTCCGGCGGCTGCTTGCCCAGGAGGCGCGCGTGGAGGGACCAGTACTCCACCGGCACGAAGGCCTGGATCTCGCGCTCGCGCTCGGTGAGGAGGCGCACCGCGACGGACTGCACCCGGCCGGCCGACAGCCCGCGGCGGATCTTCTCCCAGAGGAGCGGCGAGAGCTTGTACCCCACGAGCCGGTCGAGGATCCGGCGGGCCTGCTGGGCATTCACCTTGTTCGTGTCGATCTTGCCCGGGTGCTGGAAGGCGGCCTTGACGGCGCGCTCCGTGATCTCGTTGAACAGGATCCGGTAGGTCTTGCTCTTGCTGATCCCCAGCTCCTGCGCGAGGTGCCAGCCGATGGCCTCGCCCTCGCGATCCGGGTCCGTCGCGATGTAGAGCGTGTCGGCCTTCTCCGCGGCGCGCTTCAGCTCGTCCAGGACCTTCTTCTTCGCCGGCAGGACCCTGTACTCGGGCTTGAAGCCCTTCCGCTCGTCCACCCCGAGCCGCGACTTGGGCAGATCGCGGACATGCCCCATGGAGGCCTTGACGACGTACGTCGCGTCCAGATATTTCTGGATCGTCTTGACCTTGGTCGGCGACTCCACCACCACCAGCGAGCGCTTCGCCACTCTGTGTCCTTTCAGGCGCGTCCCGCCCGGACGAACCGTGCGCCGGGCAGCTGCCTCACCAGCCCATCGAGCGCGAGGGCCTGCAGCAGGGCCGCCGTCCGGCCCGCCCCAAGCCCGCTCCGCGCGACAACGTCATCAATGTACGCCGGCTCCTCCCCCAGGAGCGCCAGGAGCCGCCGCTCGGCCTCCCCGATCCCCTCACCGGCGCCCGCCCGGGGCCCGCGCGGGGGCGCCGCGCTGACGCAGTCCCGGAAGCGCCGCGGGAGCTGCGCCACGACGTCCTCCCAGCCCTCCACCGGCGCGGCACCGTCCTTGAGCAGCCGATGCGCGCCCCGGCTCGTGGGCGAGGTGACCCGTCCGGGCACCGCCATCACCTCGCGCCCCAGATCCAGCGCGTGCCGGGCGGTGATGAGCGAGCCGCTCTTCTCGGCCGCTTCCACCACGACCACGCCCAGCGAGAGCCCCGCGATCACGCGGTTGCGCTCCGGGAAGTGCTGCGGCAGCGCCCGCGCGCCCGGCGCGAACTGCGAGACCACGGCCCCCTGCGCCGCGATGCGCGCCGCCAGCCGCCGGTTCTCGGGCGGATAGATCGCCTCCAGCCCCGAGCCGAGGACGGCGATCGTGCGCCCGCCGGCCTCGAGCGCGCCGCGGTGGGCGGCGCTGTCGATGCCGCGCGCGAGCCCGCTCACCACCGTCACGCCGCGCGCCGCGAGATCGAAGGCCAGCCGCTCCGCCACCTCGATCCCATAGGGCGTGGCCTGCCGCGATCCCACCACCGCCACCGCCAGCGCGTCCTCGTCGAGGAGACGCCCCCGCACATGCAGGCGCTCGGGCGGCGCCGGGATTTCCTGCAGGAGTCGCGGGAAGTCCGCGTCCTCGCGCTGCACGAGCCGGACCTCGCGCGCCGCCGCGCCGCCGTTCGCGCCGGCGCCGGATGACGGCACGCCCTCGCGCCACGCCGACGCGCGCGCCCGCGCAGCGCTCGGTGTCTCCCTGTAGATACGCGTCACACTCATCATACGTTGCTCATCGAAGAACGCGCCTCAGTATACCTTCACCCTCTGGGGCGTCAAGAAATGGAGCGGCTCCCGCCCTCGCGGGATCAGTGCGACCGGCGCGCGGCGCCGCGCAGCGCCGCGAGGAGGGCGCGGGCGCGGGCGGCGGCCTCACTCCGGGGATGCTCGCTCGCGAGGCGGCGCCACGCGGCGCTGGCGCCACCGGGCTCTCCGAGGGCGCGGTGGCACAGCCCGATCTTGAGGAGGGCCTCCGGAACCTGCGGGCTCTGCGGGTACTCCTCCACCACCTTGCGCAGCTCGATCAGCGCCTGGCGGAAGTCGCGCTGCTGGGAGTACGCCTCGCCGATCCAGAGCTGCGCCGCCGGCGCCAGCGGATGCCGCGGGAAACGCGCCATGAGGTCGGTGAGCTCGAGCACCGCCTGCCCGGGCTCGCGCGCCCTGAGATTGGCCTGGGCGCTGGCGAAGAGCCGCTCCGGCTCAGGCGGCTGCGCGACGGGGGGAAGCGCCGCAGGCTCTGCGCCAGGGGCACGCGCCGCCTCGGGCGCCGCCGCCGGGCTTTCGGCGGGGGGGCCGCCGCGCGCGCGCAACGCGGCCTGGATCTCTGCGAGCCCGGCGGCCGTGCTCCTCATCTCCCGCGCGAGTCCCGCCGTCTCCGCCTCGAGCCCCCGCATCCGCGACTGGAGCTCGGCCAGCTGCCGCGCGCTCCCGTCCTGGAGCCGCCGCATGTCCCCGAGCTCCCGCTGCGCCGACGCGATCTCGACGATGGCGCGGCGCCCGCTGTCGTCCCCGGCGCAGCCGGCCACCGCCGCGGCGGAGAGCGCGCAACCGGCGAACCGGCGCAGCATGGAAGGGAAGAAGGCGTGCAGCACGATGCTCGGACGGTAGCACCCGCCCGGAAGAGAAGTCAAACGCCGGAGCCCTTTACACGCGGGCGCCCCGGGGGCTAGCATGCGCCCGTGGACGACTTCAATTGGACCCTGCACGCCTCCGCTCTCGTCACCGGCCTCGTCTTCGGCTACGTCCTTCAGCGCGGCGGCTTCTGCCTCACGCGCGCGCTGTCCAACGCGGTCCTCATGCGAGATGGCACCATCCTCCGCGCCTACCTGCTGGCGCTCCTCGTCGCCATCATCGGCGTGCACACCCTGGGGGCGCTCGGGCTCCTCGAGGTGCCCGTCCGGCCGTTCCGCTGGGTCGCCAACATCCTGGGCGGACTCTTCTTCGGCGTGGGCATGATCCTCTCCGGCGGCTGCTCGGGGAGCACCTGGTACCGGGTCGGCGAGGGGGCCGTGGGCGCCTGGGTCGTGCTGCTGGGCTTCGCCATGGGCGCCACCACCGTCAGCGTGGGCGCGCTGGTGCCGCTGCGGACATGGCTGCAGGCGCCCACCGTCACCGTCGGCGGCGCCGCGCCGACGCTGTACGCTCTCGTGGGCCTCTCGCCGTGGATGGTCATCGCGGTGCTCGCCGTCGCCGGGGCCCTCTTCCTCTTCCGCGGACAGGCCGAGCCCGACCACGGCAAGTGGCCGTGGCCCGCCACAGGCCTGGCCGTGGGCGTGATGATCGCGGCGGGCTGGTGGACTTCCGGCTTCGGCGACCGGCCCGCCGGCATCACCTTCGCGTCCAACACGGGCCACCTGCTCACCTATCCGCTCGTGGGATATCCGACGCAGGTGACGTGGAGCATGGTGATGCTCTGCGGCGTGCCCGTGGGCGCCTGGGCCGCCGCCTGCCGCGCGGGGGAGTTCCGCTGGAAGCTGCCGCCGGGGTGGAGCCTCGTGAAGATCTTCGGCGGAGGGCTCCTGATGGGCGGCGCGGCGCTTCTCGCCGAGGGATGCAACATCAATCAGGGCCTGACCAACTCCGCCACGCTCAGCATCGGCAGCCTCGTCACCTTCGCCTCGATGGCCCTGGGCGCCTGGCTCGCGCTCTGGGCCCTCTACCTCCGCCGCGGCTGACCTCCCCCGCTGGCCCGCGCCCCGGCGCCGCGCGCTACCCGTCTCTGAGCAGCATCACCTCGACGGGCTCCCCGGGCGCGATCGTCGTGTCGCCGGGGACGATGGCGAGGCCGTCGGCGGCCACCATCGAGCGCAGGATCCCCGAGCCCTGCTCGCCGGTGAGCCGCGCGCCGACGCCCCCGTCCGTGGGCTCGAGCCTCACGCGCAGATATCCCCGGCGCCCACCGTGATTGACGATGGCCCCGAGCGCGCGGGCCTGCACCACCGGGCGGGCCAGCCGCGCATGCCCGCCCATCCGCAGGAGAGCCGGGCGCACGAAGAGCTCGAAGGTCACCATGGCGGACACCGGATTGCCTGGCAGGCCGAAGGCCGGAAGCGCCGCCTGGCGCCCGCCCGGCAGTGTCGCGAAGGTGATGGGCTTGCCGGGCCGCATGTTGACCAGCCACAGGTGCTGCTCGGCCCCGAGCCGCCCGAGCGCCGCCTTGACGAGATCGTGCTCGCCCACGGACACCCCGGCGGAGGAGATCAGCAGATCGCAGCCGAGCCCCCACGACAGCCGCTCGACGATCTCCTCCAGTGTGTCCCGGGCGATCCCGAGACTCACGGGCTCCGCGCCAGCCTCGATCACCTGCGCCATCAGCGAGTAGGTGTTCGAGTTGGGGATCTGCCCCGGCCCCAATGCGCCGGGGAGGTCCACCAGCTCGTCGCCCGTGGAGAGGATGCCGACCACCGGCCGCCGCACCACGCGCACCGGCTGATGGCCCAGCGTCGCGAGGAGCCCGATCTCGGCGGGCCCCAGCGCGCGGCCCCGCTCGAGCACGGTGTCACCCGTTCGCATGTCTTCCCCGCGGGGCCTCACGCACGCGCCGCGCGCCACGGGGCGGCCGATCACCACCGTGTCTCGCTCGACCGTCACGTCCTCCTGCGGAATCACGGCGTCGGCATCGTCGGGCAGCGGGGCGCCGGTGAAGATGCGGACGGCCTCGGCGGCCCGGAGCGGCCGCTCCGTCACCCCGCCCGCGGGCACGCGCCCGGAGACCCGGAGCCTCGCGGGATCCTCCGAGGTGGCCCCCGCGGTGTCGGCGCTGCGCACGGCGTAGCCGTCCATGGAGGAGCTGGGCCACGGCGGGATGTCCAGGCGCGCGCTCACGCTCTCGCCGAGGACCCGGTGCAGCGCCTGCAGGAGTGGGACACGCTCGTCCCCGAGGACGGAGATGCGCGAGAGGATGCGGCCGAGCGCCTCTTCGACGGAGATCACGCGGCTAGTGTAGCACTGCGCTCCGAGCGCCGGGGGCCCCGGCACCTCGCGGTCACGGTAAGCCGCGAGAGCCGTCAGCGGGGCTGCTGCAGCAGGGCTCCGTAGCGGGACAGGAAGCGCTGGCGGCCGAGCGCGAAGAGCGCGAAGAAGCCCGCGGTGATCAGGATCTCCATGAGCCCGAACGGGAAGACGTCCTCCGGCGACAGCGCCGGGAAGACCAGCAAGATCCGCTCGAGGAAGATGGCCGTCCACCCCATGAAGAGGATCACCACGAGCGGCTTGTGCGCCGCGGGCGGGCGTCCCGTCAGGCGCTTCAGCAGGTAGCCGAAGGGGACGAGCCAGCCCATGATGAAGATGACGAAGGCCATGATCCGCCACGGGTCGTTGAAGAAGCGCCGCAGGAAGAACTTGGTCTCCACGGGGACGTTGCCGTACCAGATCACCAGGTACTGCGAGAAGAAGAAGTACATCCACATGACGCACATGGCGAAGGTCAGCTTCGCCACGTCCTGGATGGCCGAGGGCGACACGGCGGTGAGCCCGCGGGCGTTGGCGCGGATGGTGAGGAAGGCCACGAGCCCGAAGCCGGTGTAGAGCGTGCTCACCACGTAGTAGCCGCCCAGGAGCCCGCTGTACCACTTGGGATCCAGCGACATCACCAGGTCGAACCCCCAGAGTGACAGCACCACCACGAAGAGGAAGAGGAGCGTGGCGGCGAGCCGGGTCCGGCGGCTGCGCGCCCCGGCGCTCTCGGCAGCGCCCGGCTGCTCCTCGAACACCGCCCGGGCGAAGCGGAGCGCGACCCAGTAGAGCAGCGCCACGCCGAGCCCCGTGCGGAGCATCAGGAACGGCACGTTGAGCCACGCCGCCTTCTTCGGGTCGGGGGTCGTCACCCAGGGGTACAGGGTCTTGAGGCCGGCGAAGAGGATCAGGAAGAGGACGAAGGAGATCGGCAGGAAGCCGGCCGTGGTCAGCGCGATCCGCTTCACGCTGGGCGACCACCGCGCCTCGGTGAGCTGCATCATCCCCGCCAGCGCCGGCCCCGCGATGGCGAGGCTCGACCAGAAGAGCAGGTTGACCAGGTACATCCCCCAGGCGCGGGCCGGCTGGGGCTGCGTGATGCCGTACACGAAGGCGGCGGCGCCGGCGGCGGCCACCGCCGCCAGCACGGTCTGGGACCCCTGCGAGGCCTGGGCGTTCGAGGCTGTCGGGGTCATCTCTGGGCCAGGCTCCTCACGTAGTTCACCACGTGCCACCGCTCCTCGGGCGAGAGGGCCTCGCCATAGGCGGGCATGATGGCCCCGCCCACGCCGAGATAGCTCTGCCAGTAGCCGTCGGTGCGACCCTTCTGCAGGTCCGCGTTGGTGAGATCCGGCGGCGGCACGAACTTGGGCGTCACGGGCCCGTCGCCCTTGCCGGCGGCGCCGTGGCAGGGCACGCAGTAGATGGTGAACAGCGCCCCGCCCGTCTTGACGGACTCGGGGGTGGCCGGCACCGGGTTCTTCCGCAATGCCGCCGCCTCCCGCTCCTCCTTGGGGTAGTAGAGCTCGCCACCGGCGCGCGGCACGCTCCCCACCGGCATGGCGAAGGCCCGCTCGCCGGGCATCACCCGCGGCGTCTGCGTCATGTTGTCGTTCCAGCGCATCACGAGGACGCCGCCCTGCACCGCCGCGACGGCGCCCACCACGAGCAACGTCAGGGCGAAGACGTACTTCATCATCGCCTGACCTCCTCCGCGCCGGAGGCCGCCAGGAGGGAGCTGACGGCCTCGGCCCTGTCGGGCGGGCAGGCCACCGCGACGCCGAAGCGGTCCAGCGTGAAGCGCGGGTCGTAGGTGGGCGAGGGACGCAGCTTCGGCAGGCGGCCCAGGACCAGCAGGGCCAGAAGCGTCGAGAGCCCCCCGAACAGGATCGTCAGCTCGAAGCCGATGATGACGAAGGGCGGGATGGAGACCGGGTGCTTGCCGCCGGTGACCAGCTCCCACTTGAGTGCCGACCAGATGGTGAGGAAGAAGCCGGTGGCGGTACCCGTGAGCCCGCCGATCAGGGTGAAGAGGCGCACCCGGCTCAGCGGCCGGACGCGCTCCACCTCCTCCTCGATCTCCTCCACCGGCACCGGCGAGTAGACCGTCAGCTCCGAGAAGCCGTGCTGCCGGAGGTCGCGGATGGCCTGCAGCGTGGTGTCCACATGCGCGAACACGCCCAGCACGCTCGCCGTGGCCCGCGTCATGCTATGCACTCTCGCCGAATACGGTTACGCGAATGAGCCGGGGGCCGGCAGGCAGGGGCGCTGCCTGGACCCGTGCCGTAGCGGCTC
>MGBV01000267.1:0-4778 GCA_001788415.1 Candidatus Rokubacteria bacterium GWC2_70_16
GACCTGCCGTTCGAGGTTGCTGAGCTTGTCCGAAGGGCAGGCCATGACGTCGACACAGTCGTGGGGGAGGGCATGGGCGGCGCCAAGGACGCAGTCCTGTGGCAGGCCGCCCAGTCGGAGCAGCGGTTCCTGATCACCGCGGACAAGGGCTTCGGTGACATCCGGGTCTATCCCCCAGGCACGCATGCTGGGATCTTGCTTCTGCGGCCGAACGAAGACGGGATTGGGCCGCTAGTTCATCTCGTCCGCCGAGTTCTGGCCGACGAGCCGCTTGACCGACTCCGGGCAACCGTGGCGGTTGCCTCACCACGCAGCATTCGCATTCGCAAGGCATGAGGGCGCCGTGAGCGAGGAGCGATACTTCCGGGAGCGCGCACGCATCGAGCAGGGGCATGTCAAGTACCGCGAGAAGCTCAAGGACGAGGGCAAGCTCTTCGTCCGCGACCGGCTGAAGCTGCTGCTCGATCCGGGATCGGAGTTCCAGGAGGACTTCCTCTTCGCGCGCAACCAGGAGGCGGACACCCCGGCGGACGGCGTGGTCACGGGCGTCGGCAGGGTGGGCGGGCGCCCCGTCTGCCTCATGGCCAACGACTACACGGTCAAGGCCGGCTCCTGGGGGGAGAAGACGGTCCAGAAGATTATCCGCATCCAGGAGCGCGCCCAGCGGCTGCAGGTCCCGATGCTCTACCTGGTCGATGCCGCGGGCGGGCGCATCTCGGAGCAGATCAAGATCTTCCCCGGGCGCTCGCATGCCGGCCGCATCTTCTACAACCTGGTCCAGCTCTCGGGCGTGGTGCCGCAGGTCTGCATCCTCTTCGGCCCCTCGCCCGCGGGCTCGGCGTATCTGCCGGCCCTCACCGACATCGTCATCATGGTGGACGGCAAGGCGAGCCTCTACGTGGGGTCGCCGCGCATGGTGGAGATGGCCATCGGCGAGAAGACCTCGCTCGAGGAGCTGGGCGGGGCGCGCATGCACTGCGAGGTCTCGGGGTGCGGGGACATGCTGGTGGGCACCGACACGGAGGCCATCGAGGCCTGCAAGCGGTACCTCTCCTACCTGCCGGGGTCCTGCCGGGAGCGGCCGGCGGCGGTGGAGGCGGCCGCGCCCAGCCCCGGGCGGCCCATCGACCAGATCGTCCCCTACGACCAGCGCAAGTGGTTCGACATGTACGAGGTGATCGACCGGGTGGTCGACGCGGGCTCCTTCTTCGAGATCAAGCGGCTCTTCGCCCGGGAGGTGATCGTGGGCCTCGCGCGGCTCGGGGGGCGGGCCGTGGGGATCGTGGCCAACCAGCCCAAGGTCAAGGGCGGCGTCCTCATGGTGGACTCCTCCGACAAGGCGGCGCGCTTCATCTGGCTCTGCAACGCCTTCAATGTCCCGCTCCTCTACCTCGCGGATGTGTCGGGCTTCATGGTGGGCAGCAAGGCGGAGCGGGCGGGCATCATCCGCCACGGGGCCAAGATGATCTTTGCCACCTCCCAGGCCACCGTCCCCAAGATCTGCGTGGTGGTCCGCAAGTGCTACGGCGCGGGGCTCTATGCCATGTGCGGGCCCGCCTTCGAGCCCGACGCCGCACTGGCCTTGCCGCAGGGGCAAGTGGCCATCATGGGGCCCGAGCCCGCGGTGAACGCCGTGTACTACAACAAGATCATGGAGCTGCCGGAGAGCGCGCGCGCCGCGTACGTCAAGCAGAAGCGCGACGAGTTCTCCGAGGACGTGGACATCTACAAGCTCGCCTCCGAGATGCTCGTGGACGGCATCGTCGCCGGCTCCGAGCTGCGCGAGGAGCTGGTCAAGCGCTTCGCCTACGCCGAGGGCAAGCAGCACGAGTTCCCGCCCCGCCGCAACCCCGTCGCGCCGGTCTGAGGGCGCCTCCGCGTGAGGGGCCCTTCGCTGCCTCTCCCCCGGGGGGGGAGCGGGCGCCTGCGTGACGCCGTGGCGTCGCTGATCCTCGTCCTCCGGTTCCTCACCATCGTGCCGGTGCCCGGGCGGGAGGCCGCGGGGCCCGGCGCGCTGGGACGGGCGGCGTGGTGGTTTCCGGTGGTGGGGCTCGGCCTGGGCGCCGGGCTCGTCCTCGCGGACCGCGTGCTCGCGCGCGGCTTCCCGCCGCTCCTGGCCGCGCTCCTCGTCGTCTCGCTCTGGAAGGTGGCGACGGGGGGGATCCATCTCGACGGCCTGGCCGACTGCCTCGACGGGCTCGGCGGCCGCGACGCGGACCAGCGTCTGGCCATAATGCGTGACAGCCGCATCGGCGTCTTCGGCGCGCTGGGCCTCATCCTGACCTTCCTGGTCGGGTTCGTGGCGCTCGCCGAGCTCCCCCCCGACCTCCGGTGGCGCACGCTGCTGCTGGCGCCTGCCGCCGGGCGACTCGCCCCGCTGGTGACGGCCGCGCTCTGTCGCGCGGCGGCCCCGCCCGCCGGCCTCGGCGCCACCTTCGTCGCCTCGCTCGGGCGCTGGCCCGCGGCCACGGGCCTCGCGGGAACGGCCGCCCTGGCGGCGTTGCTGCTCGGGCTGACGGGTGTGGCGGCGCTCGGGCTGGCGCTGGCGGCCGTGGTGCTCTGGTCCGGCTTCCTGGCCCGGCGCCTCGGCGGGCTCACGGGCGACGTGCTCGGCTCCGGCGTCGAGCTGGCCGAGCTGGCGATCCTCCTCGCCCTGGCCGCCGCATCCGGGGTCAGGTCTTGAAAACCAACACGCCGCCCCCGATGTTGGAATGCAAGACCTGACCCCCACGAGGGTGTATCTCGTGCGCCACGGGGCCGTGGCGGGCGCCGAGCGACGGCGGTTCATCGGTCACCTTGACGTGCCCCTGTCCCCCGTCGGGGAGGCGCAGATCGAGGCGCTGGCGAGGCACCTCGGCAGGACGCGCCTCGACGCGGTCTACTCGAGCGACCTGGTCCGCACCCGCCGCAGCGCCGAGATCCTCGCCGCGCCCCACGGGCTCCGCGCGGAGCCCCTGGCGGACCTCCGCGAGTTCGCCATGGGCCGCTGGGAGGGGCTCACCGCCGAGGAGATCCGCGCCCTGGATCCCACGGCCTTCGAGGAGTGGATGGCGGATATCGGCGGCTTCCAGTTCCCCGGCGGCGAGAACCTCGCTCAGGTCGCCCACCGCGCCTGGCGCGCCTTCGAGAAGATCGTGGCCGCTCGTCCGGGGCAGCGCGTGGCCGTGGTGGCCCACGGCGGAACCAACCGCGCCATCCTCTGCCGGGCGCTGGGAATCCCCCTGGACAGGATCCTCACCCTCGGCCAGGACTATGCCGCGCTGTCGGTGGTCGAGGCGGTGGACGGGGGCTGGCGGTTGCGGCTGCTGAACCACTGCGAACCTGTGCTCGCCCCATCACCCTGACCCTCTCCCGGCCCCCAGGGGCGACTGCGAAGCCCGGGAGGCTCTGCTATAATCGCGCCACTCTCACCCCGGAGGACGCCATGAGCGACGTGAGCAAGAGCCTGATCCGACGGCGCGACTTCCTGAAGACGGCGGCCGCGGGTGCAGCCGCGGCGGCCACGCTGGCGCCCACGGTGGCCAGAGCCCAGCAACCCAAGCGGGGCGGCGTCCTCAAGCACATGGGCCTCGAGCCCCCCTCCTTCGACATCCACGGCAACATCTCCTACCAGACGCAGCTCATCTCGTCCTTCGTCCACCGGACGCTCTTCAAGTTCGTCAACGGGCCGAAGCACAGCCCCTCCGACTTCACGCTCGTCCCGGACCTCGCCCTCAAGGCGGAGGTCTCCAAGGACGGCCGGATGTACACGATCGCCCTGCGTCCGGGCGTGCGTTGGGAGAACAAGCCCCCGGTGAACGGGCGGGAGCTGGTGGCGGCGGACGTGAAGTACTCCCTCGAGCGCGCCAAGAAGAAGTCGGGCTACGCGAGCCTCCTGGGACAGCTCGAGGCCGTGGAGGTGGTGGACAAGCACACCGTGCGCGTGCACCTGCAGGACGCCTTCGCGCCCTTCGTGCACAACCTGGCCGAGCCCTGGAACGGGATCCTGCCCAAGGAGATCGAGGACAAGTACGGGGACTTCAAGGCCGCGGAGACGCTGATCGGCTGCGGGCCGTTCGTGCTGGAGCGCTACGAGCCCGGCGTCAAGGCGGTCTTCGCGCGCAACCCGGACTACTTCCAGAAGGGGCTGCCGTACCTCGACAAGCTGGAGTGGCTGTTCGTCAAGGACCGCTCCACCCAGCTCTCGCTCTTCCGAGCCGGGCAGGTGGACATCCCGTTCTACGACGCGCGCATCCCGCGCGCGGATGTGGCGTCCTTCAAGAAGTCCAACCCGACGTACCCCGTGGTCCACTGGGACTGGCTGGCGGTGCGGAGCCTCGCCATGCGCACCGACAAGCCGCCCTACAACGACGTGCGGGTGCGCCGGGCGCTGTCGCTGGCCATCGACCGGAAGAAGTGGGTGAAGGAGTATCTGGACGGCCACGGGTACGAGGACCACGGGCCCATCCCGACTCCCATGCGCGAATGGAAGCTTCCCCCCAAGGAGCTGGGCGACGGCGCCAAGTGGCTCGAGTACAACCCCGCGCTGGCCAAGAAGCTCCTGGCGGAGGCGGGCTACCCCAATGGCTTCAAGGCCAAGTGCGCCCACTGGCCGGGCTACGGCCCCGAGTACGTGGAGGACCTCGAGCTCCTGACCTTCTACCTCAAGCAGATCGGGGTGGAGCTCTCGATCGTCAACGAGGAGTACGGCAAGTACATCTCGGGCACCTTCCTCGGCAAGTTCGACGAGACCACCTGGGGCCCCTCGTCCATCTTCACCGAGGTCGACGGCTACCTCT
>MGBV01000267.1:4790-16371 GCA_001788415.1 Candidatus Rokubacteria bacterium GWC2_70_16
TCGACGTGATGCTGGACGCGCAGCGGCGCTACGTCGCCAGGTCCTCCCGCAAGAAGGCCGTCGACGACATCCAGCGCTACGTGGCGGACCAGGTCTACTACGTGTTCACGCCGTACCCGAAGAACGTGTCCTCATGGACGCCCTGGGTCAAGAACTACCAGCCGAAGAACTCCTTCGACCGCGGGGCGCAGCTGGAGGTGGTCTGGGTCGAGAAGTAGCGCCTCCGGCCTTCGGCCACTGAGGTGGCTCGCTACGTCCTGAAGCGGTTGCTGCTCGTCGTCCCCACCCTTGTCCTGGTGTCGCTCTTCGTCTTCGGCATCATCCGGGCGATCCCGGGCGACGTGGTGGACATGATGCTCGAGCAGTTCCAGTACGGCAAGAACGCCGCCGAGCTGCGCGCCAAGCTGGGGCTGGACCGGCCGCTCCCCGAGCAGTACCTCCTCTGGGTCGGTGGTCTCCTCCGCGGCGATCTCGGCCAGAGCCTCTGGACCAATCGTCCCGCAGCGCAGGACATCACCGCCCGCTTCCCGGTCACGATCACCCTGTCGCTCATCTCGATCCTGATCTCGCTGCTCGTGGCCGTGCCGGTGGGGATCCTGGCCGCCGTGCGCCAGGATACGGCGGGCGACTACACGGCGCGCTCCTTCGCCATCGGGGCCCTGTCCATCCCGAACTTCTGGCTCGGCACGCTCATCGTCGTCATCCCGTCCTTCTACTTCAACTGGGCGCCCCGCATCGGGGACTTCGTCCCGCTCCGCCAGGACCCGCTCGGCTGGCTCACGCAGTTCGTGCTGCCCGCCATCTGCCTGGGGATCACCCAGGCGGGGGTGATCCTGCGCATGACCCGGGGCATGATGCTCGAGGTGCTGCGGCAGGACTACGTGCGGACGGCCTGGGCCAAGGGGCTCGGCTCGCGGGTCGTGGTGCTGCGGCACGCCCTCCGCAACGCCATGATCCCCATCGTGACCGTCATCGGCGGGCAGATGCCCTTCTACTTCGGCGGCTCCATCGTCATGGAGCACATCTTCGGGCTGCCCGGGCTGGGCAGCTTCGTGCTGGAAGCCATCAGCCGGCGCGACTACCCGGTGATCCAGGCGGTGAACCTCTTCGTCGCGTTCCTCGTCATCCTCACCAACCTCCTGGTGGACCTCTCCTACGGGGCCCTCGACCCGCGGGTGCGCCAGCATGACTGACTGGAGCGCGTGGGCGGGCCTGCGGCGGAAGCCGCTGGGGGTGCTCGGGGCGGTGCTCCTCGTGGGGATGATCGCGCTGGCGCTCCTGGCCGACCGCGTCGCTCCCTACGACTTCGACGAGGCCGACATCTTCACGCGGCTCAAGCCGTCGAGCCAGGCCCACTGGCTGGGCACCGACAACCTGGGCCGCGACCTTCTGTCGCGCGTGATCCACGGCGCGCGCGTCTCCATGGCGGTGGGCTTCGGCGGCGTGGCGCTGGGGCTCCTGGGCGCCGCCGGCGTCGGCCTCGTCTCGGGATACTTCGGCGGGCGGCTGGACATGGCGGTCCAGCGCGTGGTGGACGCCTTCATGTGCTTCCCGCTCCTCCTGGTGGCGCTGACCATCATGGCGCTGCTGGGGCCGGGCCTTGCCAACGTGATCCTGACGCTCGGCCTCGTGCTGGGCGTGCGCGACTCGCGGGTGATCCGGAGCGCGGTGCTCAGCGTCAAGGAGAACCTGTACGTGGAGGCCGCGCGGGGCCTCGGCGCCGCGCACCGGGAGGTGATCGCGCGTCACATCCTCCCCAACATCTTCGCGCCCATCATCATCCTCGCCACGGTGAACCTCGGCGCGGTGATCCTCATCGAGGCGGCGCTGTCCTTCCTCGGTTTCGGCGTGCCGCCGCCGTACCCGTCCTGGGGCGGCATGCTCTCGGGCGCCGGGCTCGTGCACATGCTGCGGGCCCCGTGGCTGGCGCTCTGGCCCGGGCTGGCGCTGTCGCTGGCCGTCTTCGGCGCCAACATGCTGGGCGACGCCCTACGCGACGTGCTGGACCCGCGCCTGCGGGGCGGCAGGTAGGGCGAGCGTGAGGGTGCCCCTCTCCGCATGACGTCGGGCCGCCGTCGAAGTGACGGGCGGCCGCCGCTGTCACGTCACGCGGTGCCGGCCTGACGCGGTTCGGATCGCCCGCTCGCCACCGTGCCGCCGCGCCTCTCGTTCTGCCGGTGTCCGTGTCGTTCCTTTCCGGCCCGATCGACGGATCCGGCGCGGGTCCGGTCCCTTCGCGCAATTTGTCACCGGGGGATGGGAACCGGCTCGATCCGACCTGAGGGGGCTCTGATTTTCCAGCACTTACGGATCGCCGGGATGGGCACGGGAATTGCTCCACCTCACGTGATGGAGGCGGCGAGCCGGAAACCAGGGAGTGAGGGGCACATCGGGCAGAGCGGGGGAGTCCTGACCGAGCCCTGCGAATGCCCGCGGGAGAGGCTCTCCGCCTGGTGGGCGACCAGTCATCTCGGGAGAGAACCGATGGCGGTGAACGGGTTGAGAGGCGGCGCCCGCGACTGCGGGCAGGCGGGGGTGGCCCTCGTCGAGGTCCTGGTCACAGCGGTAGTCGTCGGGATCGCGGTGACGGGCATCGCCCTCATGTTCAGCCTCGGCAACACCTGGGTTGTCGCAAAGGGCGACGACCGGGTCGCGCTGAGCCTCGCGCAGCAGAAGATCGAGCAGCTGAGGGGCCTGACCTTCAACTGCATCTTCCTCGGGGGGCCCGCCGCCTACACCCTGCCCCTCCCCGGCTGCACGGCGACCCAGAACTACAACGAGGGCGGGGCGACCTGGGTCGGCGCGGACGGTACCACCGCTCCCTCGCCCTCGAGCCGGGGCTTCACCCGGCTGACCTGCGTGGAGTACGTGACCGACACCGACGTCGCCTCGCCGGCGTATGCCGGGGGCAGCACCGGGAGCCCCTGCGTTGCAGGAGCGGCGACCAACGTCAAGCGCATCACCGTCGTCGTCCAGCCCGCCCAGCAGCGCGAGGTCGACCCGCCGGTGACCCTCCAGGCCTGGATCACCTCGCTCCCGGGGGGCATCTGATGCTCTCGCCGCCCCGGATGGGCCAGCGAGGCTTCACGCTGGTCGAACTCATCGTGGTTGGTGCCCTCGGCGCGGTGGTGCTCATGGGGGTCTTCTCCATGTACCGGGCGACCCGCACCTCGTTCGAGCAGTCCAGCTCCCAGGCTTATCTCCAGCGCCAGGGCCCGCTCGCGCTCCAGGCCATCCAGCGCCAGGCGCAGCGGGCCTCGACCAGCACCGTGCAGGCGGCGCCTGGCTGTGCGCCCACGGGCACGACCGGCCGCTCGCTCCTGCTCACGGTGCCAGACACGAATCCATCGTCACTGTCGGTGAACGAGACCGGGGACTACTGCTACTACGCGGGCAACGGGGCGAACGGCGCCGCGGTGGGGGCGCTCTGCCAGCGGTTCACCCCGGATCGCGGCCCGAACGCCGGCGTGGCCGGCGCCTGCTGGGACCTGCTCGCCGGTCAGGGCGCGCTCGTCCGCCAGACGGGCCAGGCCGGCGTCTCGCTGATCGTGCAGAGTAACCCGTCGGACCCCCTGTGCCCGCGGAACACCACCGATGCCGCGGGCACTCCCGTGGCGGGCGGCCAGGCCATCGCCGCCGGGACGCGCTGCCTCGCCCTCGGTCAGGTCGCCGGGAGCACGACCGGCGACGTCGCCTTCGCGATCACCGACGGCCTCAACGCCATGACGTTCACCGCGAGCCTCATGCTGCGAAACTGAGGAGACGACAGATGCAGCGTCTCTGGCGCCTCACGGTCGGGAACCAGCGCGGGGTTTTCTTCCTCTCGGGCCTCGTGCTCGTGGCGGTCATGACACTGCTCGGCATCGCGCTCTTCGACCTGGCCAGGATCGAGGGCGCCCTCGCCACCGGGGACGCGGCCTCGGGCCAGGCGCTGTACTGCGCCGAGGCCGCTCTCGGGCGCACCATGCTCGACACGGCGGCGGGGGGCCGGATCGACCAGATCCAGATCGCCCTGAGCACGGCGCCCGGCAGCACGCTCAGCTGGAACGACACCGTCACCACCGGCAGCGGGACATGCACGACCACAATCACGTTCACGGACGACACCGTGAACGCGCGGCGGCTCCTGCTGGCCGCCGTCGCGCCCGCGACCGGGATCCAGCGGAGCGTGCGGATCCAGCTCAACTTCCTCGCCGCCCCCTTCGAGTTCAGCGCGGTGGCCAATAACGGCGACTTCTACCTCGGGGGAGACGGGGTGACGAATGCGGACGGGACGCCGAGGGAGAAGCCTTCGTCCCCCGGCCCGGGAGGAAACGATGTCATCAACGGGGACATCTTCGTCTCGGGGCGGGTCCTGATCGGCAGCCCGGCCAGCTCCTGCTTCGGCGCAGGCTGTGGCTCGAGGCCGGCCGTCAACCCCCGGAGCACCGCCGACTCCAGGGCCACCGTGTCCTTGCCCGACGGGTCGACCTGGACCCAGGCCATGGCCGACCAGAGCGCGGCCTGGCCCACCGTGACCGACACCAACCCCTTCGGCTACCGGGCCGACATGCCCGTGCCCGATGTCACCGGCTATGTCAACGCGGTGAAGGCCGCGGCGGGAATCACCGCCGGCAACCCGACCGGCAACATGACGGGGACATATAGCGGGAGCCCCGTCTACAACCTGGCCGCCGTCTTCGCGACCCTGGGCACGGCCTCCGACGGCAGCCTGCGCCGGCCCAGCGGGGCCCCCTGCGGCTCCTATGGCAGCGGCACCAGCGGCCCCGCCGGCGCCGCCAACGCCGCGGTGTACTGCCAGCTGCTGCCGCTCGCCGTCATGAAGAACCCCTCGGACCGAAGTTCCGAGAACGACGATACGTCCGGCGACGACTATTACCTCGACGGGGTCTACGGAAGCGAGCAGTTCTCGAGCCCCAAGACCGGCCAGCGCGGGGCCCGGCGGCTCGTCGACTTCGCCGCCGTCTCCGGTCAGCCGCCGATCCTGCTCACCGACGGCAACGCCCGGTTCCATGCCAAGGACACCTACGGCTTCGCGATCCAGGGCCGCGCCACGTTCCTCGCCACCAATGACCTGCTGATCTCCGACAACCTGATCTACAAGGACGGCCTCGGGGACCCCTCCAACCCCACCGACCCCGCCAACAAGGTCGCCACCGGCGACATGCTCGGCCTCGTGGCCCAGCGGGATATCTGGTTCGGCGACCCGCGGTACGGGACGTTCTATGAAGGCTCGGGCATCATGCTCGCCGGGCGCGACTTCAACTTCGTCTTCCTCGATAATAGCGACGATCCGAAGACGCCCGAGAACGACTTCACCCTCAACGGGACGATGCTCGCCAACCGCCAGATCGCCGTCTTCCGTGACTTCGCGAACCCGGGCGGCCCGGGCTCCTCGGCCCCGTGCGCCGGCGGAAGTGGGGGCTGCCAGCCCATCCGCTTCGACCCGAGCACCACGAGCTGCGGCTCGGCGAGCGGCTGCTGGCGATTCATCCTCCGGGACGCCGACGGCAACATCACCTACGACGCCTCGACGGCGCCGTTCAGGGAGTGTGGACGGACCGAGAGCCCTTGCCCCTCGGGCACGCGGAGGATCAGTCATTACCAGATGACGCTCAACTACGACAGCCGGCTGCTGAACTACTCCGCGCTGATCCCGACCAGCCTCCCGAGCGGGGGCGGGGCGCGCTTCGCCAGCACCTGGCAGGACTGGCAGGAATGCCCGCCCTGTAACTAGCCCCCGCGCGGGGGCTTGTGGGCCTGCGGCGTCCGGGGCTACTATTCCCACCCGGAGCTTCTGCGCGCCCCCATGACCGACACCCCCGGCCCGGACCTGCTGCTCCAGATGTACGCGGCGATGCTCCGCGTGCGCCGCTTCGAGGAGCGCGCGCGCGAGCTGTACCACGCCGGGCGCATCCCCGGCTTCATCCACCTCTCGGTCGGCCAGGAAGGCGTGGCCGTGGGCGCCTGCGCGGCGCTCCGGCGCGACGACTACCTCTTCTCCACCCACCGCGGCCACGGCCACCTCATCGCCAAGGGCGGGTCGCTCCGCGGCCTCCTGGCCGAGCTCTACGGCAAGGCCACCGGCTGCTGCAAGGGCAAGGGTGGCTCCATGCACATCGCGGATGCCTCCGTGGGGTACCTCGGCGCCAACGGGGTCCTCACCTCGGGCTGCGTGCTGGCGCCGGGCGTGGGGCTCTCCATCCAGATGCGCGGGACGGACCAGGTGGTGGCGGTGCTCTTCGGCGACGGAGCCGCCAACCGCGGGCCGTTCCACGAGGGCGTCAACCTGTCCGCACTCTGGCGCGCCCCCGTGGTCTTCCTCTGCGAGAACAACTCCTGGGCCTCCACCACCGCGCAGGGTCTCTCCACGGCGGGCGGCAGCATCGCGGCGCGGGCGGCAGGCTACGGCATCCCGGGCGTCGCCGTGGACGGCAACGACGCCCTGGCCGTGTACGCGGCGGTCGCCCAGGCCGTCGGGCGCGCGCGCGCGGGGGAGGGGCCGTCGCTCATCGAGGCGAAGACGGTGCGGTGGCTTGGGCACCACGAGGGCGACCCGCAGGCCTACCGTCCGAAGAGCGAGGTCGAGGACGGGCGGCGGCGGGACCCCATCGCGCGCCTTCGGGCCCATCTCGAGGGGAGCGCCCTGCTCGACGCGACGCACGCGGCGAGGGTGGCGGAGGCCATCGAGGCCGAGGTGGAAGACGCCATCGCCTTCGCGGAGTCGAGCCCCCTCCCGGCGCCCGAGGCTGCCCTCGACGACCTCTTCGTCCACTGGCCGTGGAAGGACTGATGACCGCCGCGCGCCCGGATCCGGCCACGAACGGGGCGGGTCAAGCATGCCGGTGATGGACTTCGGGGAGGCGCTCAACCTCGCCCTCAAGGAGGAGATGCGCCGGGATCGGCGCGTCTACTGCATCGGCGAGGACATCGTGCTCGGCGTGCCCTTCGGCGTCACCACGGGGCTTGCCGAGGAGTTCGGCCTCGAGCGCGTCCGCAACGCCCCCATCTCGGAGGCGGCCATCGTCGGCTCCTCCATGGGCGCGGCGCTCACCGGGCTCGTGCCCGTGGTGGACATGCACTTCGCCGACTTCGTCACCTGCGCCATGGACGAGGTGGTCAACCAGATCGCCAAGAGCCGCTACATGTTCGGCGGCCAGATCGCCTGCCCGCTCACGCTCCGCATGCCCTACGGCATCGGCAAGTCGGCGGGCGGGCATCACTCGAACTCCGTCGAAGCCTGGTTCGTGAATACCCCGGGGCTCAAGGTGTGCATGCCCTCGACGCCGGCCGATGCCCGGGGGCTGCTGAAGACCGCCATCCGCGATCCCGACCCCGTGCTCGTCTTCGAGCACCGCGCGCTCTACCGCGTGCGGGGGGAGGTGCCGGCGGAGGAGACGCTGGTGCCGCTGGGCTCGGCCGACGTGAAGCGCGCGGGCGGGGACGTGACCGTCATCGCCACGGCCCGCATGGTGGGCGAGGCGCTCGTGGCGGCCGAAATGCTCGCCGAGGAGGGGATCTCCGCCGAGGTGGTGGACCCGCGGAGCCTGGTGCCGCTGGACCGTGCGACGCTGGCAGCCTCGGTGGCCAGGACCCACCGCGTGGTCATCGCCGAGGAAGGGCCCAGGCGCGCCAGCGTGGGCGCGTGGCTCGCCTGGGTCGTCATGGAGCAGAGCTTCGACGAGCTGGACGCCCCCATCGCGCGTGTGGCCGCACCCGATGTCCCCATCCCCTTCAGCCCGCCCATGGAGGCCTTCGTCACCGCTCACGCGGGGCAGATCGTCGCCGCCGCGCGCGCCCTGATGAAGTGACCTCGCCTAGCGTCTGAGGGCGAGGGCTCCGGAGCCGAGGAAGACCTGGGCGAGGGTGGCCGCGAGCACGAGCAGCGCGAACTCGTAGCCGCCCTTGGGCCCCATGAAGAAGCCCTCCCGCAGGTGGACGAGGAAGAAGGCGCCCGCCATGATCGGCAGGTTCACCAGGGCCGCCCAGCGCGTCCAGAGCCCCAGGATGAGGAGCCCGCCGCCGACGCCGTGAGCCAGGATCACGTACCAGGCCCCGACCTCGGGCAGGGGGAGACCCAGGCTCCTCTGCATGGCCACCGTGGCGCGGGGACCGGCGCCGAACAGGGCCAGGTAGGCGTGCCCGAGGTAGATGATCCCGAGCACGATCCTGAGGATCGTCGCGCCGTAGCTGTCGATGCCGCCTCCGCCGTCTCCCGGGGGCGGGCCGCCCCCCCTGGTCATCGGCTCTCCTCGCCCGCGGGCGGGCTCACGGCGTGCGGAAGACGATCTCGCCGATATACGCCTCGGCGGCGGAGTGCGTGTCGTTGGAGTCGATGGCGACGGAGACGGCGCCCACCTCCTCGCCGGGCTCCTCGCCGTAGATCCGCTTGTAGTCCTCGCGGACGTTGCGCGTCTCGGTGAGCCAGCGCCCCGTCTCCGCCTCCCCGGAGCGCACGATCACGTAGGTCACGGTGCCGGTCTTCTCGCTCCGGACGACGGTGCCCGCGGGCGCCGTCGTGTCCCACACGTAGCCGATCACGCGCGAGCGCACAGCCGACGGGAAGCGGGGGAAGGTCACGTAGATCTGGCCCCCCTGGTCGTCGGCGTCCTTCTTCCGCGAGTCGCCCCCCTTGGGGAGCGTCACCACCTTCCAGCGCCACTGCAGGATCGGGTAGCGCTTGACGTCCACCTTCACTTCCTTGCTGACGGTCGAGCCCTCGTCCCGACTCTTGAGGTGGAGCGCCCTGGTGGGGCTCTCGGTGATGACGGTGAAGTCGTACTTCGGGCTTCCCCAGTTCTGCCCCTTCCAGCCCTCGGGGATGCCGGTCTTGCCCACCGGCTGGCGGGACCAGTCCTCGACGACGATGACTGAGGGGTCGGCCGCCGGCGCGGGTGCCGCCGTCACGGCCATCAGTGCGGCACCGAGCCCCAGCGCCAGCCCCACCAGCCTTCCGATCGTGCGCCTGCCCTCCACGAGCATATTGTCCCCCAGGACGCGAGCCTCCGCCGGCCGAAAAGAGCCGCCGCCCCGGGCCCCTGCCGTGCCCACATGCCACGGCGCTCCGGCGCGCGCGGCGGCACCGAGTATAGCGCACCTGCCATGTTACCGTAAGGACGGCATGGGCGAGTTGCGCCTCGACAAGTGGCTCTGGGCGGCGCGCTTTTTCAAGAGCCGGACCCTGGCGGCAACGGCCTGCGACGGCGGCAAGGTGGACGTCAACGAGCAGCGGGCCAAGCCCTCCCGGCCCCTGCGCCCTGGGGACCTGCTCCACGTCACGCTCCCGCGCGGCAAGCGGATCGCGCGGGTGGTGACGCTCTCCGACAGGCGCGGGTCGGGCGCCCAGGCGGCGCTCCTCTACGAGGACCTCACGCCGCCTCCGCCCACGAGGGAGGCGCGCATCCCGCCGCCGGTCTATCGCCCTCGCGGCGCGGGTCGTCCCACCAAGCGGGACCGCCGGCTCCTCGACCGCATGTCCGGCTCGTGACGGCCGGGCGCCCCGCTGGCTGACGTGCGACCTCGTCTCCACCACGTTCTCGTGGCGGTCGTCTGCCTCGTCTCCTTGGCCGCCTTCCTCCCCGCGCTGCAGGCGGGCTGGGTCAACTGGGACGACCCCGAGAACTTCCTGAAGAACGAGGCGTACCGCGGGCTGGGCCGGGCGCAGCTCGGGTGGATGTTCACGGCGTTCCACATGGGGCACTACCATCCGCTCACCTGGGTGACGCTCGGCGCCGACTACGCGATCTGGGGCCCCAACCCCTTCGGCTTCCATCTCACGAGCCTGCTCCTCCACGCCGCGGCGGCCGTGGCCTTTCTCCACGTCGCGCGGCGGCTGCTCAAGGCGGCGCAGCCCGCAGGAGCGGGGGAGGCCGCGCTCGGCGTGGGCGCCGCGGCCGCGGCGCTCCTCTTCGCCGTGCATCCGCTGCGCGTGGAGTCCGTCGTGTGGCTCTCCGAGCGCCGGGACGTGCTCTCGGGGCTCTTCTACCTCCTGACCGTGCTGGCCTACCTCGAGGCCGTCGCGGCGCGCTCCGCGGGCGCCGTCCCGCGCGGCCGGCGCTGGTACGGCGCCGCCCTCGTCCTCTTCGTCGCCGCGCTTCTCTCCAAGGCGCTGGTCGTCAGCCTCCCGGCGGTTCTCGTGATCCTGGACGTCTATCCGCTGAGACGGCTCGGCGGGGAGGCCGGGTGGGGGACGCCGGCCGCGCGGCGCATCTGGGCCGAGAAGGTCCCGTTCGTCCTGCTCGCTCTGGCCGCCACGGTGATGGCGTTCCTGGCACGCGCGCCGGTGCGCGCGGCCGCAGGCCTCCAGGACTTCGGTATCGCCGAGCGCGTGGTGCTCTCGCTGTACGGCTACGCCTTCTATCTCGGGAAGACGCTCTTCCCCTACCCGCTCTCGCCGCTCTACGAGATGTCCGAGAGCGTCGACCTGGCCGGCGCCCCCGTGCTCGGGAGCGCGGCGGCGGCGCTCCTGCTGGCGGCCGGGACCGTCGCTCTGCGCCGGCGCTGGCCGGCGCTCTGCGCCGCGGCCGCAACCTACGCCATCACGCTCTTGCCCGTGATCGGGGTGGTCCAGAGCGGGCCCCAGATCGCCGCCGACCGCTACACCTATCTCGCCTGTCTCGGCTGGGCGCTGCTCTTCGGCGCGGCTGTGGTCTGGGTGCTCAGGCGGCGTGAGGAAGGGCGTGTGGGCCGGGGCGTCATGACCGGGGTGCTGGCGGCCTCGGTGCTCGCCACGGCGGGCCTGGCGTATGGCACCTGGGAGCAGAGCAAGATCTGGCGGGATTCGGAGAGCCTCTGGCGGGTGGCCGTCGAGGCCGATCCCCGCTGCGTGGTCTGCCGCAACAACCTCGGCCACTCGCTGCTGGCCCAGGGCCGCCACCGCGAGGCGGAGCTGGAGTTCCGCGTGTCCGGCTCTCTCAGGGGCGACCGGGCGGCGGCCCACAACAACCTGGGCACCGCGCTCGCGTATCAGGGCCGCTACGCCGAGGCGGAGCGTGAGTTCGCGGAGGCCATGCGCCTGTCACCCCGGCTTGCGGATGCGCCGGCCAACCTCGGGGCCCTGCACGCCCGCCAGGGGCGCTACGTCGAGGCGATTCCGCTCCTGCGCCGCGCGCTGGCCCTCGCGCCCGAGTTCCCTGGGGCGCGGGTCAACCTTGCCCACACCCTCAAGAACCACGGGGCCGCGCTGGTCGGGAGCGGCCGGCTCACCGAGGCGCTCGCGCTCTTCGCAGAGGCCGTGCAGCTGTCCGCGGATGACGCGGACATGTTCCTGAATCTGGGCCGGGTGCTGATGGAGCTAGGCCGGGAGCGCGAGGCGCTGGCCCCGCTGGAGCGCGCCGTGGCGCTGGCCCCGCGCGACGGCCCGGCGCGCTTCTGGCTGGCGCGCGCGCTGCTGCGCGTGGGCCGCCCCGCCGAGGCCGGGCGGCACGCCGCCGCGCTCAGTGAGATCGATCCCGCGCTGGGGGCCTCGCTCCGCTCGGCCGATTCTCCGTCTCCGCTCGCCTCGCCGTGAGGCACGGCTCAGCTCGCCCTGCACGCTCCGCTCGCCTCGCCGTGAGGCACGGCTCAGCTCGCCCTGCACGCT
>MGBV01000267.1:16382-19511 GCA_001788415.1 Candidatus Rokubacteria bacterium GWC2_70_16
CCCTGCACGCTCCGCTCGCCTCGCCGTGAGGCACGGCTCAGCTCGCCCTGCACGCGCGAGCCTAGCAGGCTGCGGAAAAACCCCGCAGGCTGCTCAAAAAGGTTCAGATGCGAGGCGGCGCCCGACGGCCGCACGCGAGGCGTACTCCGCTGGGCGAGCCGAGCGGCAGGCGAGGTGAGCGGATCCGGAGATCCGGGCGAGCGTGAGCGAGCCACGTTGAGCGTGCGGCCGAGGGCGCCAACGACGCAGATGGGCCTTTTTCAGCAGCCTGCTAGGCCTTGACCGCGCTGGAGGGGTCTGCTAGGTTGCCCGCGTAGCCTGGAGTCCGGGACGCCCGCCGGAGCGGGCTCCCCGGGAAGGCGGTGCGAATCCGCCGCGACCCCGTCACTGTAATCGGGGACGAAACCCACGACGAGGCCACTGGCCCGCGGCCGCGCGCGCCGGGAAGGCGTGGGGAGTAGGACGATCCGAGAGCCAGGAGACCGACCCGGACTCCCAGACCAACCATACCGGTCTTCGAGGGAGGGTCCGGGTGCTCGCCCGCCATTCATCTCACCTGATCCTGGGGGGGGCCCGCAGCGGTAAGAGCCGTCACTCGCTCCGCCTCGCCCGGGAATGCAGCGCCCGCATCGCCCTGGTCGCCACGGCCCAGGCCGGCGATGCCGACATGGCCGCCCGCATCGCCCGTCATCGGGCGGAGCGTCCAGCCTCCTGGCTCACCGTCGAGGAGCCGCTGGAGGTCGCCGCCGCCTGCCGTCGTCTGACGGGCCGGGCCGATCTGCTCCTCGTGGACTGCCTCACGCTCTGGGTCTCGAACCGCCTCCTTCGCGGCGACGATGACAGGGCGATCCTCCAGGGGGCCGACGACCTCGCCGCCTTCATGGGCGCCCGGGAGGCCTCGCTCCTCATCGTCTCCAACGAGGTCGGCGCGGGCGTCCACCCACCGACGGCCGCCGGGCTGCGCTTCCAGGATCTCCTCGGGCTGGTGAATCAGCGCGTGGCCGCGGCCGCCGACCGCGTCACCCTGATGGTGGCCGGCATTCCTCTCAGCGTGAAGGACGTGAGTCACCATGAGCGATCTCCGCAGGCTCCTTGACCGCATCGTCCCGCCGGATCCGGCCGTGGGGCTCCTGGCCCAGCAGAGGCTCGACCAGCTCACGAAGCCGCCGGGGAGCCTCGGCCGGCTCGAGGAGCTGGCCCGGCTGATCTGCCTCATCACCGGGCGTTGTCCTGCCAGGATCGAGGCTCCGGTCATCTTCACCCTGGCCGGGGACCACGGCGTCGTGGCGGAGGGCGTCAGCGCGTATCCGCAAGTAGTTACGTCCCAGATGGTGGAGAACTTCTTGAGGGGCGGGGCCGCCGTCAATGTGCTGGCCCGCCATGCCGGGGCGCGGGTGGTGGTGGCCGATTTCGGCGTGGCCGCCCCACTCGAGGCTCACGCCGGGCTCGCTGCAAGGAAGATCGCTGCGGGGACGCGAAACATCACCAAGGGGCCGGCCATGACCCGCGAGCAGGCCGTCGCCGCTGTGGAGGCAGGAGCGGCGCTCGTGGAGGCCGAGGCGGCGCGTGGCGCGGATCTCGTCGGCACCGGCGAGATGGGCATCGGGAACACGACGGCCGCCAGCGCGGTGGTCGCGGCCCTCACCGGGGGGCGACCCGAGGAGGTCACCGGGCTCGGCACGGGGATCGACGGTGAGGGCTGGCGGCGCAAGGTCAGTGCCGTGGCGCGCGCCCTCGAGGTGAACCGGCCCGATCCCGGCGACGGGCTCGACGTGCTGGCGCGGGTCGGCGGCTTCGAGATCGCGGGGCTCGCCGGCGTGATCCTCGCCGGGGCGGCGCATCGCGTGCCGGTAGTCCTGGACGGCTTCATCGCGGGCGCGGCGGCGCTCGCCGCCGTCACGCTCAAGCCAGCGGCGCGGGAGTACCTCCTGGCCTCCCACCGCTCGGTGGAACCCGGTCACCGTCACGTGCTCGAGGCGCTCGGGCTCGAGCCGTACCTGGACCTGGGCATGCGTCTTGGCGAGGGAACGGGAGCGGCGCTCTGCATCAGCCTGGCGCGGGCCGCTCTGAGCGTGCTCAGCGACATGGCCACCTTCAAGTCCGCCGGGGTGTCCGACCGCTCGCCGGATGCGGAGCCATGAGGGATTCCCCTCAGCTTCCGATGGCGCTCCTGGCCGGCTTCCTCTTCGCCGCGCTGGGTCTCGTGGCGGCGCCGCCGAGCCAGGCGCTCACGGTGACCGATCAGACGGGGCGCCCGATCACGTTGCCCGCGCCGCCGCGGCGCATCATCTCTCTGGTGCCGGGGGCCACCGAGATCCTCTTCGCCATCGGCGCCCAGGATCGCCTCGTGGGCGTCACCGACTTCTGCGACTACCCGCCCGGGGCCCGCCGCAAGCCGAGCGTCGGGGGGATGCTGGCGCCGAGCCTGGAGGCCATGGTTGCGCTCAAGCCCGATCTGGTCGTGGCGACGACAGCCGGCAATCGGGAGGAGACCGTCGCCCAGCTCGACCGCCTCGGGATCGCCGTGTACCTCGTGAACCCCGCGGGCGTGAACGACGTGCTGCGAATGATGGAGGGCCTGGGAGAGATCGCCGAGCGCCGCGAGGCGGCGGGGCAGGCGGTGGCCGGGCTCCGGCGTCGCATCGATGCCGTCGCCCGGCGAGTCGCCGCCAGGCCCCGGCCGCGCGTGCTCTACGTGCTCTGGCCGGAGCCGCTGATCGTCCCGGCGCGCGGAGCCTTCGTCTCGGAGCTCATCGCGCTCGCCGGCGGCGCGTCGGTGACGGCCGGAGCCGGCGAGGGCTACCCGCGCTACAGCCTCGAGGCGGCCGTGGCGCAGGCGCCCCAGGTGATCCTGCTCGCCCGCCACGGCGCCGGCACGGGGCCCGTCGCCCAGGAGCAGTGGGAGAGGCTCTCGAGCCTTCCCGCCATCAAGGCCGGCCGGCTCCACGCCGTGGACGGCGACGTGTTCCACCGCTACGGGCCACGCATCGTGGATGCTCTCGAGGCGCTGGCCCGCCTGATCCACCCCGATGCCTTCTCCCGGGCGGCGCCCCCCCGATGAGCCCCGCAGGGGCGAAGAGGCCCGACCGCAACGCACTGTCTTCCACATTCAGGCGTGACAAATGACCC
>MGBV01000267.1:19538-19794 GCA_001788415.1 Candidatus Rokubacteria bacterium GWC2_70_16
GCAGGGGCGAAGAGGCCCGACCGCAACCCGAAGTCATCCACATTCAGGCAACATGGATGACCGCCGGAGGCGCGAAGAGGCCCCCGGTCGGTCGGGCGCCCCGATGAGCCCCACAGGGGCGAAGAGGCCCAACCGCAACCCGAAGTCATCCACATTCAGGCGAGATAGATGACCCCCGCAGGGGCGAAGAGGCCCAACCGCAACGCGAAGTCCTCCACATTCAGGCGTCCCGATGAGCGCCGGAGGCGCGAAGAGG
>MGBV01000267.1:19820-26873 GCA_001788415.1 Candidatus Rokubacteria bacterium GWC2_70_16
GATAATAGATGACCCCCGCCGGGGCGCGGCTCGCGGCCATCGTCGTCACCCTCGGACTGCTCCTGGGGCTCGCGGCGACGGCCGCCCTCTTCGTGGGGAGCGCGGGCGTGTCCCCCGCGGCCGTCCTCGGCGTGCTCGCGGGGAGGGAGCCGGCGGAGGCCGTGGCGCGTGTCGTCGTGTTCGATCTCAGGCTGCCCCGGATCCTCGTGGCGGCGCTCGCCGGTGGCGCTCTCGCCGTGGCGGGCGTGGGGTTCCAGGCGCTCACGCGCAACCCGCTGGCCGAGCCGTCCGTGCTCGGGGTGGCCAGCGGCGCGGCCTTCGGTGTCGTGATCGGCCAGCTCTTCGGCCTCGGCCTCACCGTGCTCGAGGCCGTCGGGCTCACGGCGTTCGCCTTCGCCGGGGCCTTCATCGCCGGAGGCGCCGTCTACCTGATCGCCAGCACGGCCGCCGGGCTGCCGGTGCACACGCTTCTGCTGGCGGGCGTCATCGTCGGGATCTTCTTCTCCTCGGCCATCACCGTGCTCATCTCCCTCGTGGACACGAACCGTCTTGGCGGCGTGATCCACTGGCTCCTCGGCAACGTGGCGCCCATCCCGGCCGGCCCCATGCTGGTCTTCGCGGGTCTCACGGCCGCCGGCGTCGCGCTCGTCGCCAGCCAGGCGCGCCGGCTCAACCTCCTCGCGCTGGGCGAGGAGGCGGCGCTCCAGCTCGGGGTGGATGCCGAGGCCGTGAAGCGACGGATCTTCGTGGGCGCGGCCCTCCTCACCGCCGCCGTGGTGGCCTTCGCCGGGCCCATCGGCTTCGTGGGGCTCATCGTTCCCCATGCCCTCAGGATGCTCCTGGGCCCGGACAACCGGGTGCTGGTGCCGGCTGCGGCGCTCGGGGGCGGGGTCTTCCTCCTCGCGGCGGACACGGTGGCGCGCAGCCTCGTGGCGCCGGCGGAGCTGTCGGTGGGCGTCATCACCTCGTTCTGCGGAGCGCCGGTGTTCATCGCGCTGCTCCGCTCGCGGGCAGCCCGGATCCAGCCGTGAGACCGCCTGGCGAGGCGCAGCCGAAGGCGAGCAGCGCGAGGCGGCAGGCGTGAGCGCGCTGCTGGAGCTGAAGGGCGTGAGCTTCGCCTACCCCTCGCCCGGGGAGGGGGGCGGGCGCGCCCCCTTCGAGATCCGCGACCTGTCTCTCACCGTGGAGGAGGGGGAGATCCTGGGCGTCATCGGTCCCAATGCCTCGGGGAAGACGACCCTCATCCGTCTCCTGTCCCGCGTCGTGGCGCCGGCGCGCGGCGACATTGTCCTGGAAGGCATGTCCTTGACGCGGCTCGGGCGCGCGGCGGTGGCCCGCAGCGTGGCCGTGGTCCCGCAGGACGTGCCGCGGGGGTTCCCGTACACGGCCGGCGAGCTGGTGCTCATGGGCCGCTTTCCCCATGCGCCCGGGCGCTTCTTCGAGAGCGAGGAGGACCGGGCCGCCGCGCGGGAGGCGATGGAGCTGACGGGTGTGCTCGACCTCGCGCGCGCGCCGCTGGATCGGCTGAGCGGCGGCGAGCGCCAGCGCGTCGTGCTGGCGCGGGCCCTGGCCCAGCGGCCGCGGCTCCTGGTGCTCGACGAGCCCACCGCGCATCTCGACCTCCGCTACCAGGCGGAGTGCGTGGGGCTTCTCCGCCGCCTCAACGCGGAGGCGCGGCTCAGCGTGGTGCTCGTCTCCCACGATCTCAACCTCGCGGCGGAGGTCTCCCACCGCCTGCTCCTGCTCCATCGGGGCCGGGCGGTGAGACTCGGCCCCCCCGAGTCCGTGCTCGACGAGGCGACACTCGAGGCCGTGTACGGCTGCCGCGTCAGCGTCGAGAAGCACCCGTCGAGCCAGCGGCCCGTCGTGCACGTGGTGTGGCCCCAGCCGGACCCGGCGTCGAGGGGGTGATCCGGGGAGAGACCCAAGGAGAGACGCGGTAGGCGACATGCGGCGCCCCGGTCGAAGGGAAGCCGGTAGAGGCCAGCGGCACGGGCTGAATCCGGCACGGTCCCGCCACTGTGAGTGGGGAGCCACGTCCGACCCCCCGGAGGCCACGGCCTCGGGGGAGCCACTGGGAGCGATCCCGGGAAGGCCGGAGGTGTGGCGATGATCCACGAGTCAGGAGACCTGTCCGGGGCGCATGGATCCCCACACACCCTTTCGAGGCAAGAGGAGTGGTCATGGCCATGGAGGCACGGATCAGGGGCTGGGCCGCCGCGGGACTGCTGCTCGCGGCGTTCCCACCGTTCGCGAAGGCCCAGGAGAGCAAGCGGGTGGACCCCGTGGTGGTGACGGCGACCAGGATCGAGACCCCCGCGGCCGAGGTCGGGGTCGCGGTGAGCGTGGTGACCGAGGAGGACTTCAGGACCTACCACTACGCGACGGTGGACGAGGCGCTTCGCAGCGTCCCCGGCCTCGAGATTCGCCGCTCCGGCAGCCTCGGCAAGACCACGAGCATCACCATCCGGGGGGCCACGGCGAACCAGGTGCAGGTGCTCGTGGACGGCGTGCGCGTCAAGAGCCCGACCACGGGGCAAGCCGAGCTGTCGGACATCTCCCCGGACCTCATCGAGCGCATCGAGATCCTCCGGGGGCCCCAGTCCGCGCTCTACGGCGCCGACGCCATCGGCGGCGTCGTCAACATCATCACCAGGCGCGGGACCGGGCCCTTCAGCGCCACCGTGCAGCAGGAGGTGGGCAACTACGACACGCTGCGCTCGCGGGTCTCCGGCGGCGGGCAGTGGAAGATCCTCGACTACGCCTTCGCCGCCTCGCATCTCGAGAGCAACGGCCAGTTCAAGAACGACGGCTCGGAAGCGCGCGCCCTCTCGGGCCGCCTGGGGGTGGCGCTGCCCTGGGACAGCCATCTCGCCTTCGTCGCCCGCTGGAACCGCACCGACACGGACCTGCCCGTGAAGTTCGTCTGCTGCGGCCCGCTGGCCGTCGAGCCCCTGATCGACGTCAACCAGCAGCAGCAGAGCGAGACCCTCGTGCTGAGCCTCGAGGGGAAGACCCGGCCCGTGCCGTGGTGGGAGAGCCGCGGGCGCATCTCCCGCTTCGAGAACAGCATGGGCTTCCAGGATCCCGTGGACCCGGGCTACGCCTTCGACTTCCCGGCCTTCTCCCAGATCAACGTGGAGCGCAGGGAGGCGGAGTGGATCAACGCCTTCCACCTGGGGAAGTGGAGCACGAGCACCGTGGGGCTCGAGTACCGTCACGAGGAGGGCGAGAACAAGGGCGTCTTCCGCTCGCGGACGCACACGCAGTCTCTCTTCTTCGAGGAGCAGCTCCGCTTCTTCGGCCGGCTCTTCCTCACGGGCGGCTTCCGCGTGGAGGACCACAGCGTCTTCGGCACCGAGACCACCGAGCGCGGCTCGCTGGCCTACCTGATCAAGGGCTGGGGCACGCGGCTGCGCGGCGGCGCGGGCTCGGGCTTCCGCGCCCCCACGCTGAACGACCTGTTCTACCCGGGCTTCTCCAACCCGGCGCTCAAGCCGGAGACGAGCTTCTCCTGGGAGGTGGGCGCCGACCAGAAGCTCTGGCAGGAGCGCATCCGGCTCGGCCTCACCTATTTCCACAACGACTTCGACAACCTCATCCGGTTCGTGATGCTCCCGGTGCCCCCCTTCGTGGCCGTGATGAACCTGGCCCGGGCGCGGACATCGGGCATCGAGGCCATGGCCGAGGCGGATCTCCTGAAGAACCTCGTCGGCTCCGTCAACTACACCTACACCGACTCGGAGACCTCCGGGAGGAACCGGCCGCTCGCCCGCGAGCCGCATCACCGCTGGAACGTGGGGCTCACCTGGGAGCCCCTGGCGCGGCTGTCGCTCTTCACCCAGGTCCACACCGCCTCGCGCCAGTTCGAGGACGAGACGGTGGGCTACAACCGCGGCCACACCCGCGTGGACGTGGGCGGCACCTACAGGGCGCTGGACCGCTACGGGTGGCTCCAGGCCGTGGAGCTGACGGCGCGCATCCAGAACCTCCTCGACGAGGGGTATGCCGAGGTCCGCGGGTTCCCGGCCCTCGGCACCCAGGCCCTCGTGGGGGTCCGGGCAAGGTTCTGAGGAGGGGCGGGTGATCCCGGGGCTCTCCGTCGAGATCGGCCGTGAGGCCGTGGTGGTGCGCTGCCCACTGCTGCTCCGCGTGCTCTCCTCCGCGGTCGTGGGGGGCGGGCTCGCCGAGGCGCGCGCCGTCATCAACCTGCACGTGCCCAAGGACGACCCCTGCGTGGACCCGCCGGGGATACTCGGGGCCTTCGCCCGGCGCGCGGGGGTGCCCGAGCCGTATGTCGGGCTCCTCACCTCCGCGTGGACCGAGCACGCGACGGTGGGCGAGGCCTCGGGATTCGGCTTCGCGGCCGTGGCCGTGACGACCGTGGGGCTCAGCAACCGGATCGCGGCGGGGCGGAGCGGGGCGCGGCCCTGGGCGCCCTCCACCATCAACACCATCGTGGTCGTCGAGGCCGATCCCGAGCCTGCGGCCCTCGTCAACGCCGTGATCACCGCCACCGAGGTCAAGGCGCTCGCGCTCACGGAGGGCGGCATCAGCGACGACGCCGGTGGGCCGGCCACGGGCACCTCGACGGACGCCGTGGTGATCGCCGCCACCGGACGTGGCCCCCGCGCGCGCTTCGGCGGCCCGGCAAGCGAGCTGGGGTGGGTCATCGCGCGAGCGGTGCGAGGCGCGCTCGGGGACGGCATCAGCGGGTGGAAGGAGCGGAACCCGTGAGGGCGCGCTGGGCGGCGCTCCTGCTGGGTTCGGTGGGGCTCCACGCTGCGGTGCTCGCGCTCCTCACGCTCGCCGCCGTGCGGGCGGGCTTTCCCCCGACGATCGCGGTGGACCTCTCGGCGTGGGAGCATGCCACGGCTCGGAGATCCGCCGGTGCGGCTCTCCCACCTGCCTCGGATCACCGGGGCGCAGCCGGGGGCGAGCGAGCAGTCGGGCCAGTCGCTTCCGATCCCAACGCTCGCAGAGCCCCGGCGAGCTCCCGTGTCACCAGCGCCTCGGAGCCAGTGCCGAGTCCGGCGGAGACACGGCCCGTGCGCGCCCTGGCGGGGCATGAGGCGCCCGCGCCGCTCGCGGCGCCGCTCGACGTATCGTCTCCCGCTCCGCTCGCGACCGGAGCCGATTCGCGCCCCGCCGCCCCAGCGAAGCTCGCGACCGCCGCGGCCGCCGCGGGACCCGCTTCCTCGGCGCCCGGCGCGGCTGCCACATCCTCCGCGCAGCGGGGCGGATGGGGCGCGGAGCATGGGGCCGCGGGTGGAGGCGGGACGGGGGGGCCGCCGGCAGGCCGAGAGCGAGGGACGGGGCCTGCAGTCAGTGGCGGATCGCAGTTGGCGCTGGCGGTGCCGGGAGAGGGGCGGGAGAGCGCTCCCGCCGAGTACGGCCCCTATCTTGCCCGCTTCCGCCAGCGGGTCCAGGACGGGCTCGTCTATCCGCTGGCTGCGCGGCGCCGCGGGCTCTCGGGAGCGGTGGAGCTGGATGTGCTGATCGATCCCGGCGGGAGAGTCCAGAGGGTGGAGATCGCGTCCTCCTCGTCGCATGCGCTGCTGGATGAAGCGGCCGTGGACACGGTGAGGCAGATGACGCCGCTCCCGCTGCCCGCGACCCTCCCCGCCCGCCCGCTCAGGGTGAGGCTCCCGCTCCTCTTCGAGCTGCGCTGATCCCCTCCGGCATGAACGTGCTGCTCGTCGCCCTGGCGATGGACCTGACGCTCGGCGAGCCCGCGAACCGGTGGCATCCCGTGGCCTGGATCGGCCGACTGCTGGGCCGGGGGGTGCGGCTGGCGCCGCAGGGGCCGCCATGGGTCCTGCTGCTCCACGGGGCGCTCCTCGTCCTCATCGGGACGGCAGTCGCGGCCGCGGCGGCCTGGCTGGTAGCGGCGCGGGTGAGCGGCTGGCCGGTGCTCGGCCTCCTCGTCGAGGCCTGGCTGCTCAAGTGCACCTTCTCAGTGAGGCGGCTCTTCGGCGCCGTGGGCGAGGTCCAGCGCGCCCTCGCGGGGGGCCGGCTCGAGGGGGCTCGGCGGGCGCTGGCGCTGCATCTGGTGAGCCGGCCCACGGAGGACCTGGACGAGGGAGCCGCCGCCTCGGCCGCGGTGGAGTCGCTGGCCGAGAACCTCACGGACAGCGTCGTGGCGCCGCTCTGCTTCTTCGCAGTCGGCGGCCTGCCCGCGGCCTGGGCCTACCGGGCGGTGAACACGGCCGACGCGATGATCGGCTACCGCGACGGCCGGCTCGAGCATCTCGGCAAGCTCGCCGCGCGGCTCGACGACGCCCTCAACCTGCTCCCGGCGCGGCTCGCGGCGGCGGCGCTGGTGGCGGGGGCGTGGGGCGCCGGGGAGTCGGGCCGCGGGGCGTGGCGAGTGTGGCGGCGCGATGGCGGCCTCACCGCCAGCCCCAATGCCGGGCAGACCATGGCCGCCATGGCCGGCGCGCTGGGGGTGACGCTGGCCAAGCGCGGCCACTACCGGCTCGGCGCAGGCCCGGCTCCCGATGCCGCGGGCATCGAGCGGGCGCTCGCCGTTGCGCGCTGGGCCTGTGGGCTCTGCCTGGCGGCAGCCGTGCTCGCGGTGGCCATCCTCCGATGAGCTGCCGCCCTCCACATGTCGCTCAATGCCTGGGTGATCGCTGAGGGCAAGGAGATGGGGCTGGGAGGGGGGTTTGACAGGCTGATCTGCTCCTAGCAGACTTACAGTAAGAAAGTATGGATGGGTCGAAGGCACGCACACAACGAGGAGCACGCATGGCAGCGGTGAAGATCGGGCCGAAGCATCAAGTCACCATTCCGCGCGAGGTCTTCGAGGCGCTGCATCTCAGCGTCGGCGACTTCCTCGACGCCGAGGCGCGCAGGGGACACATCATCCTCAGCCCCCTCCAGCTGGCCGCCAAGGCGCCGGCGGCGAAGCTCTCTGCTGCCGAGCAGCGGCGGCTTCCGCGCACCCGAGCGAAGATTGCGAGGATCCAAGAGGACCTCGGCTCGGCACGGGGGCTCTCGACTGAGGAGGCCGAGGTCGCCGCCAAGGCCGGTCTCATCGACCCCGACCAG
>MGBV01000268.1 GCA_001788415.1 Candidatus Rokubacteria bacterium GWC2_70_16
CAGGTCCAGGGCCTCGCCAGCGTAGAGGTTGAGCGTGTCGGGCCTCAGATAGCCGATGACGGTGACGCCCAGCTGCTCGGCGAGCCCCACCGCCATCTCCGTCGGTGAGGTCCGGGAGGCCACCACCGGCACGCCCATGCGCACGGCCTTGAGGAGCATCTCCGAGGAGACCCGGCCGGTGGACAGCAGGACCCGGTCCGTGGTGGGAATGCCCCTGAGGAGCGCCTCCCCCTTGAGCTTGTCCACGGCGTTGTGGCGCCCCACGTCCTCGGCGACCACCAGCAGCCGCTCGGCGTCGGCGAGCGCCGCGCCGTGGATGCCGCGCGAGGCGCGATAGTGGGCGGCCTCGCCGAAGAGGTCCTTGATCCGCGCCGCGAGCTGCGCCGGGCGGATGCGCAGCGAGGAGTCGAGCCGCGTGAAGAGACGCGGGTCGATGCGAAACGTGATGCCGCCGCCGCAGCCGGAGGTGAGGACGCGCTCCGTGGGCAGCTCCACCGGCTGCGTGAGCGTCACGTCCGCGCGGCCGTCCACCTCGGACACCTCCAGGCGGGCGATGTCCTCGAGCCGTCCGATCACCTTCTCCATCCACAGGTAGCCGATGACCAGCGCCTCGAGCTGGAAGGGCGAGCAGAGGAGCGTGATGAAGCGCGCGCCGTTGACGTGGACGGTGAGCGGCTGCTCGCGCACCACCTCGGCCTTGACCTCCTCGGCGCCGGCGCGGCTCACCCGAAGGTACGTTCGCATGGCTCTATCCTGCCGGCGCCCGGGGACAAAGGCAAGCCGCTCCCCGGCCCCTCGCGCCGCTCACGTGGGGTAGAGCACACGCACGAGGGTGAGCCCCCGGGGCGGTGCCGTCGGCCCCGCCAGCCTCCGGTCGCGCGCCGCGAGCAGCGCGCCGAGCCAGCCGGGCTCCCGCGCCCCCCGGCCGATCTCCACGAGGCTGCCCACGAGGTTGCGCACCATGTGGTGGAGGAAGCTGTCGGCCGAGAGGAGGATCCCGAGCCGGCCCTTCCGCAGGACCAGCCGCGCCGAGCGGACGGTGCACGTGGGGGGGCGCCCGCGGCCGGGAGCGGCGCAGAACGCGGAGAAGTCGTGCTTGCCCCTGAGGAGCCGGAGCGCGCGCGCCATGGTCTCGGCCTCGAGCGCGTAGGGGGCGTGCCAGGCATAGCGGCGGAGGAAGGGATCGGCCGCGTCGCCCCGGTCGATCAGGTAGCCGTAGCGCTTGCCCCGGGCCCAGCGCCGGGCGTCGAAGCCCGGCGCGGCCTCGCGGCAGTCGAGGACCCGGATGGCGGCGGGGAGCAGGGCGTTGAGGGCCCGGCCCAGCACCGCAGGCGCCATCGGCGAGGCGGTGGCAAGGCTCGCCACCTGGCGCAGGGCGTGGACGCCGGCATCGGTGCGGCTGGCGCCCACGACCTTGACGGGCTCGCCGAGGACCCGCTCGCAGGAGTGCATGAGCAGCCCCTGGACCGTCGGGCGGGCGGGCTGGGTCTGCCAGCCGAAGAGGTCCGTGCCGTCGTAGGCCAGCGCGAGGCGAAGCGTGCGCGTCATGCCCCCCGCCCGGCGCCGGTCTCGGCGCCGCTCAGCGGATCAGGAGCTCGGCGATCTGGATCCCGTTGAGCGCGGCGCCCTTGCGCAGCTGGTCGCCCACGACCCAGAAATTCAGCGCGTTGGGCAGCGACAGGTCCTCGCGGATGCGGCCCACGAAGCAGTCGTCCTGCCCCTCCACGTCGATGGGCATCGGATAGCGGTTCTGGGCCGGGTCGTCCCAGAGCCGGAGCCCCGGGAAGCGGGCGAAGGCCTCGCGGGCACGCTCCGCGCCCACCGTCGCCTCGGTCTCCGCGTACACGGCGATGGAGTGAGCGGTGAACACGGGCACCCGGACCGTCGTCGGCGACACCGCGAGGTCCGGCAACTCGAGGATCTTCCGGGCCTCCGTGACCAGCTTCAGCTCCTCGCCCGTGTACCCGCCCGCGCCGAACTTGTCGATGTGCGGGATCACGTTGAAGGCGATCTGGTGGAGGAAGTGCTTCGGCGTCAGGGCCTCGCCGCGCGCCCAGGCCAGCGTCTGGCTGCGGAGATCCTCGACCCCGTTGACTCCGGCTCCGGAGACGGCCTGGAAGCTCGTGGCGATCACGCGGCGCAGCCGGCCGGCGTCGTGGAGCGGCTTGAGCGGCATCACCGTGACGACGGTGGTGCAGTTCGGGACGGCGACGATCCCCTGGTGCCCCTTGACGGCATGCGCGTTGATCTCGGGGACCACCAGCGGCACGGCGGGGTCCATCCGGAAGGCGCTCGACTTGTCCACCACCACAGCCCCGGCCTTGACGGCCAGCGGCGCGTACTCCCTGGACTGCGCCGAGCCCGCCGAGAAGAAGGCGATCTGCACGCCCTTGAAGGCCTCGGGCCCGATCCTCTCCACGCGGATCGAGTCGCCCCGGAAGGTCACCGTCTTGCCCACCGACCGCTCCGAGGCGAAGGCCCGGAGGTCCACCACCGGGAACTTCCGCTCCTCGAGGATCCTGAGCGTCGTCTGCCCCACCGCTCCCGTCACGCCCACCACCGCCACCCGCAACCCGCTCATGACGCTGTCGTCCTTTCCCTGCTAATAGGCGCGTTCGACTTCGCGGGCGATGAGGTCGCCCATCTCGCGCGTCCCCACCGTCTTCTGGCCCCCGGCCGCGATGTCGCCGGTCCGGTGCCCCTGCTCGAGCACCCGGAGCACCGCCGCCTCGACGCGGTCGGCGTCGGGCCCGCGGTCCAGCGAGTAGCGGAGCAGCATCGCCGCCGACAGGATCGCCGCGATGGGGTTCGCCAGACCCTTGCCCGCGATGTCGGGCGCCGTGCCGTGGACGGGCTCGTAGAGGCCCACCCGCCCGCCGAGGCTGGCCGAGGGCAGCATCCCCATGGAGCCCGCCAGGATGGCGGCCTCGTCCGAGAGGATGTCGCCGAAGGTGTTCTCCGTGACGATGGTGTCGAACTGCGTGGGCCGGTTGACGAGCGCCATGGCACAGTTGTCCACCAGGACATGCTCCACCGCCACCTGCGGGTAGTCCCTGGCCACCCGCGTGACCACCTCGCGCCAGAGCTGGGAGACCACCAGCACGTTCGCCTTGTCCACCGAGGCCAGCCGCCGCTTGCGCTTCATGGCCACGTCGAAGGCGGCGCGGACCACACGCTCGATCTCGCGCGAGGTGTAGGCCATGGTGTTCACCGCGCGCTCGCTGCCGTCGGCGAACTCCTCGCGCCCTCGCGGCTCGCCGAAGTAGAGCCCGCCGGTCAGCTCGCGGACGACCATGAGATCCGTCCCCTCCACCACCGACCGCTTGAGGGGGGAGGCGTCCACCAGCATGGGGAAGCACTTCGCGGGCCGGAGATTGGCGAAGAGGTCCAGCTCTTTGCGGATCCGAAGGAGCCCGCGCTCGGGCCGGCTCTCCTGGGGCAGCGTGTCCCAGCGGGGCCCGCCCACCGCCCCGAACAGGATGGCGTCGCTCTGCTCGCAGAGCCGGAGCGAGGACTCCGGCAGCGGGCCGCCGGTGGCGTCGATGGCCGCCCCGCCCGCCAGGCCCGGCTCGAACTCGAAGGACGCGCCGGTGGCCTTGCCCACCACCTCGAGGACGCGCTGGGCCTCGGGCGTCACCTCCTGGCCGATGCCATCCCCGGCGAGCACCGCGATCTTGTAGGTGGGCATGGTCAGGGGCCGACCTCCTTGAGCTTCTGGCCTCCGGCCGGATGCACCAGCCGGTTGAGTGCGTTCACGTAGGCCCGGGCGCTCGCCTCGATGACGTCCGTCGAGCTACCCTTGCCGGTCACCACGGTCCCGTCGAAGTCCACCTTCACCGACACCTCGCCGATGGCGTCCTTGCCCCCCGTGATGGCGCGCAGCTGGTAGTCCTGCAGCCGCCCCTTGAGCCCGGTGATGGCGTCGATGGCGTTGAGCACCGCGTCCACCGGGCCGTCCCCGGCGCCCGAGTCCTGGAAAACCTCCTGGTCCTTCCGGAGCCGCACCGTGGCTGACGGGATCACGCCCGTGCCGCTGATCGAGTGGAGGTAGTCCAGGGCGTAGGTCTCGGGCACCTGGGCGATCTCGTCCTTCACGATCGTCATCAGGTCCTCGTCGAAGATGTCCTTCTTCTTGTCCGCGAGGTCCTTGAACCGCTTGAACGCCTTGCCCAGCTCCGCCTCGTCCAGCTCGAAGCCCAGGTCCTTGAGCCGCGCCGCCAGCGCCCGGCGCCCGGAGTGCTTGCCCATGACGAGCTTGTTGGCCTCGCGGCCGATGTCCTGCGGCCGCATGATCTCGTACGTGAGCTTCTCCTTCAGCACCCCGTCCTGGTGGATGCCCGCCTCGTGGGCGAACGCGTTCTCGCCGACGATGGCCTTGTTGGGCTGCACGTGGACGCCGGTGATGTGGGAGAGGAGGCGCGAGGAGCGGAAGATCTCCTCGGTGCGGACCTGCGTGTCCACGCCGAAGTAGTCCGTGCGCGTCTTGAGCGCCATCACGACCTCCTCGAGAGAGGCGTTGCCCGCCCGCTCCCCGATGCCGTTGATGGTGCACTCGATCTGCCGGGCGCCGTTCTGGATCGCCACCAGCGAGTTGGCCACCGCCTGGCCCAGGTCGTTGTGGCAGTGCACCGAGAGGACGGCCTGGGCGCTGTTCCGGACCCGCTCCCGGATGCGGGCGATGCGCTCCCCCCACTCCCGGGGAATGGCGTAGCCCACGGTGTCGGGGATGTTGATGGTGCGGGCGCCGGCATCGATCACCGCCTCGAGGACGTCGCACATGTAGTCGAAGTCCGAGCGGGAGGCGTCCTCGGGGGAGAACTCCACGTCCTCGCAGTAGCCGCGCGCGTGCTTCACGGCCTCCACGGCGGCCGCGAGGACCTCGGCGCGGCTCTTGCGGAGCTTGTACTTCAGGTGGATGTCGGAGGTGGCCACGAAGGTGTGGATGCGCGGCCGCTGCGCGTGCTTCACCGCTTCCCACGCGCGATCGATGTCCATGAGGCCCACGCGGCTGAGGCCGCAGATGACGGGCGCCCCGGGCAGCGTGCCCACCTGCCTGGCGACCTCGCGCACGGCCGCGAAGTCCTCGTCGGAGGAGATCGGGAAGCCAGCCTCGATGACGTCCACGTTGAGCCGGGCCAGCTGGCGCGCCATCTCCAGCTTTTCCGGCGTGTTCATGGAGAAGCCGGGGGCCTGCTCGCCGTCCCTGAGCGTGGTGTCGAAGATGATGATGCGTTCCATGATGACGTCCTCCGCTGTGCGTCTACTGCGAGTCCCGTGGCGCCTTCTCGGCCGACATGGCCCCTTCCCGGCGGCGCGCCCACACGGGGCGCGTGGGCCCGCTCAGCAGGTAGGCCGAGAAGAGCACGAACAGGAACCACTGCGGATGGGTGGCGACGATCAGCACCGCGAGCACGACGAGCAGCAGGAGCCCGACCGGGCGCCGGCGCGCCAGGTCGATCTCCTTGAAGGAGTAGTACCGGAAGGTGGAGACCATGAGCAGCGCCACGAGGTAGGTGCCCACGGCGATGGCGATGGCCTGCCACCGCTCGATCTCCTCCCCGTCGAGGACCAGGAACACGGCGCCGACGATGCCCGCGGCGGCCGGTGTGGGCAGCCCCACGAAGTAGCGCCGGTCCGCCACGCCGGTGTAGACGTTGAACCGGGCCAGCCTGAGGGCGCCGCAGATCACGAAGAGGAAGGCCCCCAGCCAGGCCGCCCGCCCGAGCCGGGAGAGGACCAGCGAGTAGAGCATGAAGGCCGGGGCCACGCAGAAGGAGACCACGTCCGCCAGCGAGTCGAACTCCACGCCGAACTGGGTCGCGGTCTTGGTGAGCCGCGCCACCTTGCCGTCCAGGATGTCGAGCACCATGGCGACGAAGATGGCGATGGCGGCCTCCACCGCGCGCCCCTGGGCGGTGAGGATCAGGGCCAGGAAGCCGCAGAAGAGGTTCCCGGTGGTGAGCAGGCTCGGCAGCAGGAAGATGCCGCGCCGCCGCTGCTCGCGCAGCTCGGCCCAGCGGCGCCGTCGGGCGCCGCGCCCGCCCTCGCCCGGCAGGTGTCGTCGTCTCACTGGAGGACTCCCATGACGGTCTCGCCCCCGCGCGCGCGATCCCCCACCCGGACCCGGACCTCCGTGCTCCGCGGCACGACGAGGTCGGTACGCGACCCGAACCGGATCAGGCCGTACCGCTCGCCGGCCTGGAGCGTGTCGCCCGGACGCACCCGGCACACGATGCGCCGGGCGAGCACCCCCGCGATCTGACTCACCGCGACCCGGGTCCCGTCACCGTCCAGCGTCACGGTGCAGCGCTCGTTGTCCGCGGAGGCCTCGGGCCGGTACGCGGCCAGGAACCGACCCGGCACGTACTGCACGTCCCGCACGACGCCCGCGACGGGCGCGCGGTTGACGTGCACGTCCAGCGGCGACAGGAAGATGGACATCCGCACGGCCGATCCGACGAACGGGTCGTCCACCTCGTCGAGGGCCATCACCTTGCCGTCGGCCGGCGCCAGCACCGCCCCCGGCACCCGGGGCGCCGTCCGCTCGGGATCGCGGAAGAACCCCAGCGACAGGAGCCCCGGCACCGCCGCCACGGCCGCGGCCCGGCGCCAGCCCATCACCGCCAGAATACACGACACCGCCAGCGACGGGAGGATGAACGGCCACCCCTCCGGGGCTACCGGCAGGCGCATGAGTTCCCTCCGATACGGACATCCGCGCACGCGCCGGGGCACGGGCCAGCGGGTCCTGGCGCGGCGGGCAGCCCCACGGTGTGAGCGTGGGCATACGCCCCGGCCGTGCCCCACGCGATCCGGCTCTCGCAGCACACGCGAGCCGGTTCAGCGGTGCGCTCCGCCGGGTACCCGCGCCGAAGGCGTGGGTGCGGCGCCCCGCCCGCCACGCCACCCACTGGCCCGCACCCCTCCCGCGAGCTCATCATTCTCCGATTGGAACTGGATCGCCCTCCCCCGTCGGGCGGTCACATCCGCGGGGGCTTGATCCAGGACATCATCTTGCGGAGCCGGGAGCCCACCTCCTCGATGGGGTGCTGGGCGTCGCGCTTGCGCATGGCGAGGAAGCCCGCGCGGTTCGCCTGGTTCTCGAGCACCCACTCGCGCGCGAACTGGCCGGACTGGATCTCGGAGAGGATCTTCCTCATCTCGGCCCGGGTCTGCTCGTTGATGATCCGGGGGCCGCGCGTGTAGTCGCCGTACTCCGCCGTGTCCGAGACCGAGTAGCGCATGTAGGCGAGCCCGCCCTGGTAGAACAGGTCCACGATCAGCTTCATCTCGTGCATGCACTCGAAGTAGGCGATCTCGGGCTGGTAGCCCGCCTCCACGAGGGTGTCGAAGGCGTCCTTGATCAGGTGGGAGATGCCGCCGCAGAGGGTCGTCTGCTCGCCGAAGAGGTCGGTCTCGGTCTCCTCCTTGAACGTGGTCTCGATGACGCCGGCGCGCGTGCAGCCGACGCCCTTGCCGTAGGCCAGGGCCAAATCCCGCGCCTTGCCCGACACGTCCTGGTACACGGCCACGAGCGCCGGCACGCCGGGCCCCTGGGTGAAGAGGTCGCGCATCACGTGCCCTGGGGCCTTGGGGGCGATCATGGACACGTCCACCTCCGGCGAGGGCACCACCTGGTTGAAGTGGATGTTGAAGCCGTGGGCGAACATGAGCGTCTTGCCCTTGCCGAGGGCCCCCTTGATGGACTCCTCGTAGACCTGCCGCTGGCTCTGGTCGGGCAGCAGGATCATGATGATCTGCGCCGCCTGGGCGGCCTCGTTCACGGTGGTCACCCGGCAGCCGTCGGCCTCGGCCTTGGCCCAGCTCTTGGAGCCCTTGTAGAGCCCCACGACCACGTCCTGGCCGGAGTCCTTCAGGTTGAGGGCATGCGCATGGCCCTGGCTGCCGTACCCGACGATGGCGATCTTCTTGCCGCGCAGCAGCCCGAGATCGGCGTCCTGGTCGTAGTAGATCCTCGCCGGCATGACTAGCGTCTCCTTGGTTGGTTAGTCCGCGAACCCGACGACCCGGGGGTCCTGGGGCAGCGGCGGGAGGGCCGATTTCGGCTTTCCCAGCTTCTGGTCCGCCTTGCGGAGCCGCGTCTTCGGCCCCCTGGCGATGGCCACCTTGCCCGTGCGCACCAGCTCCTGGATGCCGAACGGCCGCAGCAGCTCGATGATCGCGTCGATCTTCGTCTCCTCGCCCGTGACCTCCAGGGTGTACGTCGTGGCGGTCACGTCCACCACCTTGGCGCGGAAGATGTCGCCCACCCGCAGGATCTCCGCGCGAACGGCGGGCTCGGCGTTCACCCGGATCAGCAGCATCTCGCGCTCGACGTGATCCTCCTCGCTGAGGTCCGTCACCTTGATGACGTCGATCAGCTTGTGCAGCTGCTTGATGACCTGCTCGAGGACGAACGCGTCGCCGTGCACGACGAGCGTCATCCGCGAGACGGTCGGGTCCAGGGTCTCGCCCACCGAGAGGCTCTCGATGTTGTAGCCCCGGGCCGAGAACAGCCCGGCGACGCGCGACAGCACGCCGAACTTGTTCTCCACCAGCACGGCGATCGTGTGCTTCCGCGCCTCGGTCTCCTGCACCTGTCGTCCTCTCAAAACCCCGTCTGCGACCGGGCAGCCTTGTCGCGCACGTCCACGCTCGGCGGGGCCAGGATCATGTCGATGTTGGCGCCGCCCGCCGGCACCATGGGGAAGACGCACTCGTGCTTGTCCACCCACACGTCCAGCACCACCGGGCCCGGCGTCGCGATCATCTTCTCCAGCGCGGGCACCACCTCGCTGGGCCGGGTCACGCGGATCCCCGTGCACCCGTAGGCCTCGGCCAGCCGGACGAAGTCGGGGCTGCCGCCGAGATCGCTGGCGCAGTAGCGTTCCTTGTAGATGATCCGCTGCCACTGCCGCACCATGCCGTGGCCGCCGTTGTTGATGATCACGGACTTCACGGGCAGCTTCTCCTCGAAGCAGGTCGCCAGCTCCTGGCTGTTCATCTGGAACGAGCCGTCGCCGTCGATGTTGATCACGACCTTGCCGGGGTTGCCCGCCTGCACACCCATGGCGGTGGGCAGCCCGTAGCCCATGGTGCCGAGCCCCCCCGACGTGCACCACGCCCGCGGGTGCTTGACGCGGTAGTACTGGGCCGCCCACATCTGATGCTGGCCGACCCCGGTGACGATGAGCGCCTCCCCGTTGGTCAGGTTGGAGATCTCCTGGACCACGTGCTGGGGCTTGACGACCTCATCGCTCCACTCGTAGCGCAGCGGGAAGTCGCGCTTCCACTCCGCGATCTGGCCCATCCACTGCTTGCGGGCCTCGCGGACCCCGCTCGCCGGGTACGTGCGCAGCTCCTCGTGGAGCGCCTCCACGAGCTTGGCCAGCACGCGCTTGCAGTCCCCGACGATGGGGATGTCCACCTTGATGTTCTTGGAGATGGACGAGGGGTCGATGTCGATGTGAATGATCTCGGCATGGGGGGCGAAGGCATCCACGCGCCCGGTGACGCGGTCGTCGAAGCGGGCGCCGATGGCCACCAGCACGTCGGAGTGGTGGACGGCCATGTTCGCGTAGTAGGTGCCGTGCATGCCCAGCATGTCGAGCGACAGGGGGTCGGCCATGGGGAAGGCCCCGAGCCCCATGAGGGTCTGCGTCACCGGGATCTGGGTCAGCGCCACCAGCGCGCCCAGCTCGGGCGAGGCGTTCGAGGAGATGATGCCGCCGCCCACGTAGAGCACGGGCCGCTTGGCCCGCACGATGGCGCGCGCGGCCTTCTTGATCTGCCCCGGGTGCCCCTCGTAGGTCGGGTTGTAGGAGCGGAGGTGCACGGTCTCCGGGTACTCGTAGGTCCACTCCTTGACGAGCACGTCCTTGGGCAGGTCCACGTGCACGGGGCCCGGGCGCCCCGTCCCGGCGATGTGGAAGGCCTCCTTGATGTTCGCCGCCAGGTCGTTGCCGTCCTTCACGAGGAAGTTGTGCTTGGTGGCGGACCGCGTGATGCCCACGTTGTCCGCCTCCTGGAAGGCGTCGTTGCCGATGAGATGGGTCGGCACCTGGCCCGTGAAGGCCACCAGCGGGATCGAGTCCATGAGCGCGTCCTGGAGCGCGGTCACCAGGTTGGTGGCCGCGGGCCCGGAGGTGACCAGGCATACCCCGATCTTGCCCGTGGTCCGCGAGTACCCCTCCGCCGCATGCCCGGCGGCGGCCTCCTGCCGGACCAGGATGTGCCGGAGCCCCTTGAAGTCGTGCAGCACGTCGTAGATCGGGAGCACCGCCCCGCCGGGCAGCCCGAAGACGACGTCCACCCCCTCACGCTTCAAGCACTCCAGCACGATCCGCGCCCCTGAAAGCTTCACTACCGTGTCCTCCTAGAGGAGCCCTGCGGAGGCGAGGACCTCCTTGATCTCGTCGATGGCGTCGCCGTCGGGCGTGCCCAGCGGCGCCCGGCAGGGGCCGCCGTAGAAGCCCTGCAGGTCCAGCGCCGCCTTGAGGCCGCCGATGCCGTGGCGCCCCGCCACGCCGCGGTCCGCCAGCATCATGCGGGCCGCGATCCCCTTCGCCTCCTCCCAGCACCCCTGCCGCGCCAGCGCGTACACCTCGCAGAACTCCCGCGCCGCGATCACGGCCAGCGCCAGGATACCGCCGGACGACCCGATGGCCAGCGAGGGCAGCAGCGCCGCCGCCGCCCCCACCAGCACGTGGAAGCTCTTGGGCGTCAGGTGGATGATCTGCGCCGCCTGCGGGATGTTCCCGGAGGAGTCCTTGATCCCGCACACGTTCGGGTGCTCGGCGATGCGCGCCACGGTATCGGGCTCCAGGTTGATCCCCGTGTTGAGCGGGAAGTTGTAGATCAGGATCGGGATCGGCGAGGCCTCGGCCACGGCCAGGTAGTGCCGGATCTGCGCGGCCGCCTGGGCGAAGCCCTTCGTGAAGTAGTGCGGCGTGATGACGATGGCCGCATCCGCCCCGATCTCGGCCGCCCGCTTCGTCTGGCGGATGGTCAGGAGCGTCGAGTTGCTCCCCGTGCCGGCGAGCATGGCGCGGGCGCGCGGGATCGCCCCGCGCGCGGCCACCAGCACCGCGTCCCGCTCGGCATCCGAGAGCATCGGGAACTCGCCCGTGGACCCGAGGATCACGTAGCCGTCGAGCGGTGTCAGGTTCCAGCGCTCGAGGTTGGCCTGGAGCCGATCCGTCGCCACCGTGTCCCCCCTGTAGGGGGTGGGCACCGGGATGTAGACGCCTGTGTGCTCACGCATGTCGCTTCCCTCCGCGGGCGGCACGGGGCTCCTTGATCTGGGCCTGGGCCGCCGCCAGCCAGGCGATGGGGACCATGAAGGGGGAACAGGACACGTACGTCATACCCACGCGGTGACAGAATTCCACGGACGAGGGCTCGCCGCCGTGCTCGCCGCAGATCCCCACCTTCAGCTTCGGGCGCGTCCGGCGCCCGCGCTCGATGCCGATC
>MGBV01000269.1:0-994 GCA_001788415.1 Candidatus Rokubacteria bacterium GWC2_70_16
TGAGGCTCTCGCCCCTGATCTCGATCATCGAGGGGTCCGCGACGCCCAGACCGGCATGCCGCGCGGGAGGAATCACCTCCAGCGGACCCTCGATCGGATCGAACTCCGCCACCATCGCCGCGATGGTGTCCGCGGCGACGGGATCGCGCCCCGCCAACACCACGTCCATCCGGACCGGATTGCCGAGCCGGGGGCCCTCCCCCTCCATGGCAATCACCGCATCCACCACCGTCAGGGCCTTGTCCCGGAGCAGCTTCATCACGTCGATCATCGCGAAGGAGAACTGCGGCTGTTTCAGGATCCGATGCCGCTCCTCGTGGGGCAGGAGGCCGTAGAGGTTGCTGAACCCGGCGGTCAATCCGTGCATCGGGTGTGTCTTGAGCTTGGGAACGTTCACGAACAGGTCGCACTCGACGGCCACCCTGGGGAGCTGGATCTTGGGCAAGGCCCTGGCGTCGGGGACGGCGACCTCCACGAGGGGCTCCTCGTCGAAGTACGCGAGCTCGCCCCCCGCCTCCCTGACCACCCTGTCCATGCCCGTCCGCTCGGCGAACCACCTGGCGGGGGTCTCGTGCAGCGGCCCGTCGCCCACCACGACTCGCGCGGCGCCGCGCTCCAGGAGCAGCCGCACCAGGGCCGCGACCACCCGGGGGTCCGTGTACGGCTGGAAGAGGCCGCCCGCCTCGCTCCAGCCCGCCGGCGGCTCCCTCAGGCCGGCATCCCAGCCGAGCGAGTAGTAATCCCACAGGGGCTTGATCAGCACCGTTCCTCGGACGCGCAGCCCCTCCGTCGCCTCGACATGCTCCACGGCCCGCCGGACCCCGAGGGCGACGTCCGCGCTCTTGACCACGGCCACGCAACTCATCGATGGATTCCCGGTCATGCGATCGAGCCTTTCCAGGAGCGGGGCGAGGGACACGCCGTCCCCGTGTTCCCGTCCTCGCAGAGGACGTCATGTGTGGTCAGGAGCATGCGGAGCGCGCCTTCACGCGAG
>MGBV01000269.1:1011-5398 GCA_001788415.1 Candidatus Rokubacteria bacterium GWC2_70_16
GCGCGAATCTTGACGCGGTCGAGCTTGCCACTGCCCATCTTGGGCAGCCCCTCCGTGAACTGGAAGACCCGCGGCCGCTTGAAGCGGCTCAATCGCTCCGTCAAGTGCTCGGCGATGTCCGCCTCGGTCAGGGTGACTCCGTCCCGGGGCGCGATGACCGCCTTGATCGTCTGTCCCCACTGCTCGTCGGGAACCCCGACGACGGCCACGTCCGCGACCCCCGGGTGGCTCAGGATCGCCTCCTCCACCTCCGCCGGATACACGTTCTCGCCCCCGGTGATCATCATCTCGTCCTTGCGGCCCAGGAAGTGAATGAAGCCTTCCTCGTCGCGGAAGGCCCGGTCGCCCGTCCTGAACCAGCCGTCGCGGAACGCCCTCGCGCTCTCCTCCGGCTTCTTCCAGTAGGCATCCACGACCGACGGCCCCCGATGGAGCAGCTCCCCCTCGACCCCGCATCCGACATCCTGCCCCGCCCCGTCCACGATGCGCACATCCACCATGGTCAACGGCTTGCCCACGCAGTTCGCGGGCTTCGTGGAGGCATGCTCGGGCCGAAGCACGGTGGTCCCGTCCGACGTCTCGGTGAGGCCGTACGCGTTCAGGACGGGAACGCCGATCTCCCCGAAGGCCCGGGTGATCCGCTCCGGCACGGGCTCCCCCCCGGCCCCGATGAAGCGGAGGCTCCGGAGGTCGTAGTCGCGCCAGCCCGGAACGGCCAGCATCATCTTGAGCATCGTCGGCAGGAGAAACGCGTTCGTGATCCGCTCCCGCGACAGCAGGCGCAGGGTCTCCTCGGGCTCGAATCGCCTCTGCAGGAGGACCCGCCCCCCCACGATGAGATGGGGCAGGGTCCACAGCATGTGGCCGCCGATGTGAAAGAGCGGGATGACCGTCAGGCCGTAGTCGCTCTTGCCGATGCCGACGTCGATGATCCAGTTGATGGCGTTGAAGAAGAGGTGGCTCTGCCTGAGCGGCACGCCCTTCGGCGTCCCGGTCGAGCCCGCCGTGTACAGGAGGAGCACGGGGTCCTCCGAGTCGCCCTCGATCTCTCCGGCGCTGTCCGGGTGCCGGGCCACCCAGCCGTCCAGGTCGTCGGCCCAGCTGGGGCGGCCGTCCCCGAACGCCAGGACCTTGCTGAACGGCCCACCGCCATGGACGAGCTCTCCGGCCAGCTCGCCGAGCGCTCCGTCGAACACGAAGACCCGGGGGCGTGCGTCCGTGAGGATCCTCGCCGCGTCCGACGGCGACAGGCGGTAGTTGATCGGGCTCACCATGGCACCCAGCCGGGCGGCCGCGAGGAAGAGCTGGAGGTACTCCGTAGTGTTGCCCGTCAGACACCCGATACAGTCTCCGCGGCCCACCCCTTCCGCCTTCAACGCGTTGGCGAGGGCATGCACGCGGCGGCAGAGGTCGGCGTAGGTGTACCGCCTCCCGCTGTGCGCCTCGACGACGGCGGTGTCCTGGGGACAGACCTCCCGCCTCTTGTCCAGGAGGTAGGCGAAGTTCTGCTGCAACATTGCTCGGCGTCGGGGTCCGGTCAGGCCACGTCGAAGAACGGCACGTCTGGCTCCGCGTCGACATGTGCGACGACCATCCGGGTGCCGACCCGGAGACGCTCCGGGTCCCCGCGGAACACCCCGAAGGCCTGGCATCCGGTGTCCAGCTTGACGAGCACGCTGACGTAGCGCCCCAGGCCCTTCAAATTCTCCGGCGGAAACAGCACCGGCACGAAATCCACCACGTGGCCTCCGGCCGCAGGCTCCGGGGACATTCCCCCACCGCTCCCGCAGCGCGGGCACACGGCCTTGGCGACTGCGCTCGTGTAGTCGCACGTCCGACACCGAAAGCTCGAGGGGACCGGCTGGTCCGCCGTCTGTGCCATGCCGGGGTCACTCCTTGCGCAGTATGGTCACCGTCACCGCGGTGCCGGTGCCGCCCACGTTGACGGTGAGCCCGACTTCGGGGTTCCGGGCCCGCTTCCCCTCGAAGTCCCCGCGTAGCTGCCTCGCGATCTCGCAGAGCTGATACGCGCCGGTGGCCCCCACGGGATGCCCCCGCGCCTTGAGGCCGCCCGACAGGTTGACGGGAACATCTCCATCGAAGTACGTGCGCCGCTCCTCCGCGGCGTGGATCCCCTCGCCCTCCTTGAAGAACCCCGCGCTCTCCAGGCACACGACCTCGTGGATGTTCACGCAATCGTGCACCTCGGTGACACCGACCTCCGCCGGGCCCAGGCCCGCCTGGCGGAACGCGTCGGCGGCGGCCTTGGCGATGGCGGGGTTGACCGACAGATCCGCGTGGTCGGCGATCGAGAAGCCGCCAGACGCCTGGCCCGAGCCGGCGATCCAGACGGGCTTCGCGCAGCTCCTCGCGATCTCCTCGGACGCGAGGACGAGCGCCGCTGCTCCGTCGGAGAACGGGCTGCAGTCCATGACCCGTATTGGCGGCGCCACCAGCGGGCTCCGCATGATGTCCTCCAACGTCACTTCCCGCTGAAGGTGGGCCTTCCCGTTCACGGCGCCGTGACAGTGATTCTTCACGGAGATGTGCGCGAGGAGCTCCTGAAGCCGCGTCTCGGCGAGACGATGCTTGCGCGCGTACGCCCTGGCCACGTAGGCCCAGTAGGCCGCGAAGGTCAGCCCGGCGTGTCGCTCGGTCAGGTCCATGGAGGTGGCCATGGCCTGCTGGACGACACTGCCGGGCACCCCGCGGAGGCGTTCGGTCCCGCCCACGAGCACGACGTCGTACATGCCGCTCAGAATGCTGAGGTACCCCTGTCGGAACGCGATGCTCGCGCTCGCGCAGGCGGCCTCGTACCGGGCGCAGGGGATGAGGCTCTCGACCCCCATCGCCGACAGCGCCTTGGGAGCCATGTTCGTCTGCGCCTCGGTGAAGTCGCTGTAGACATTGCCGAGATGCAGGGCCTCGATGCGCGAGAGCGGAAGGCCCGCCTCTCCGACTGCCTCCCTGGCCGCCGTCGCGAAGAGGTCCCAGGAGGGGATGGCGCTGGTGCCCGACGGCGTCATGCCCGTGCCGACTATGGCGACCCTCTTAGTCATGATGAGGTCCCCGCCTGATCCGTCAGCGACCGGCTCGGCGGAACTTCGAGAAGTCCGGCGCCCGCTTCTCGAGGAAGGCGCGCGCCCCCTCCTGCTGCTCCTCCTCCCAGAACTCGCGGGTGGTCAGGTAGCGCCGGAGCTGGTCTCCCTGCCCGAAGAGGTAGCTGAACTCCTCCACGAACGATGCCTTGAGGATCCGCAAGCACGTCGGCGACAGCGCCAGGAGCTCCTGGCACCACTTGTCCACCTCCTCGTCGAGCTTGTCCATCGGCACCACGGCGTTGATCAGCCCCATCTCCAGCGCCTGCCTGGCGCTGTACCGGCGGGAGAGCATCCACATCTCCCGCGCGCGCTTGGCGCCGATCACTCGCGTGAGGTAGCTCACGATCGCGCCGCACGCGGGACTGCCCACCCGCGGCCCGTTCTGGCCGAAGATGGCGTGCTCGGCGGCGATGGTGAAATCGCAGAAGTAGGCCAGGTGGTTGGCCCCGCCGATGCAGTAGCCGTTGACCCGGGCGATGACGGGCTTCGGGCACTGCGACACCGTCTGGTGCATCAGGTACGGCTCGAGGATCTGGCGCTCGAGCCCGCCCTCTTTCTCCCAGTTCACGTCGCCCCCGGCGGAGAACGCCTTCTCGCCGGTCCCGGTGAGGACGATCACCCCCACCTCGCCGTCCCCGCCGGCGGCCTCGAAGGCCAGCGTCAGCTCCTTCAGCGTGTCGCCGGTGAACGCGTTGTACTGCTTCGGGCGGTTGATCGTGATGCGCGCCACGTGGTCCTTCTTCTCGTAGAAGATGTCCTTGTACGTCGCCACCTGTGGTCCCTCCTGGGTCCTGCTGGCCTCGTCCTCCCGGGAGCGGGATGGGCGAGGGCTGTCGGGGCACATCGCGTCACGCAAAGTGTCCGATGATGTCCTCTCCGAAGGTCCTGAGCGCCGACATGATCTTCTCGTGGGGCGGCCCGTCGGCGTGCGCCTGCCGGAGCCGGAGGACGAGGCACTCGGCCCCGGTCTCCTCCTGCCAGCGCTTGATCTGCGCGACGCAATCCGCCGCTGACCCGAGAAGGACGCGGTCCTCGGCCATCCGGTCGAAGGTCAGGTCTGACTCGGCGGTGATGCCCTGCAAGGCCGGGTCCAGCGCCTCCACGAAGCCCTTGTTCCGCCAGTAGTAGCGGAACATGTGCAGCATGTTGTCCGCTGCCTCCGCGTACGCCTCCTGGCGAGTCCTGGCCACCCAGGCGTCCCGCATGAGGACGGTGCACGGGCGCCTCTGCTGCCCTTCGGCAAGCCTCCGGTACGCCGCCTGCTGGGGCTTGAGGACGGCCAGGTG
>MGBV01000270.1:0-11372 GCA_001788415.1 Candidatus Rokubacteria bacterium GWC2_70_16
CCCGACCCTGGCCCTGGAGGTTCGGCGAGAGCGCGATGGGCACCAGGAGCAGCCCCTCGGTCTTGCCCTGCTTCCCCCGGTCCACGTAGGCCGCCGGGTCCACGGCCTTCCCCTCCCAGTCCACCTGGATTGAGCCCCCCGGGAGCCCGCCGAGCGCCTGCTCGACGATGCGCATCGATTGCTCCATCTCGGCCATCCGCACGAGGTAGCGGTCGAAGTTGTCGCCGTTCTTGCCCTGCGGGATCTCGAACTGCACGCGGTCGTAGGCCCAGTAGGGCTGGGCCTTCCGGACGTCGTACGGGACGCCCGCCGCGCGCAGCAGCGGCCCCGTGATGCCCCAGGCGATGGTCTCCTCGGCCGACAGCGCCCCCACGCCGACCATGCGGTCCATGAAGATGCGGTTGCCGGTGATGAGGGTGTGGACCTCCTCCAGCACCTGGCGCGTCTCGGCGAAGGCCGTCTTGACCTTGTCGTCGAGGCCCGCCGGCAGGTCGGCCTTCACCCCGCCCACGCGGCCGTAGGAGATGGTGAGCCGCGCCCCCGTCACGTCCTCCACCAGCTCCCAGAGGAACTCGCGGGCCTTGATCATGTAGAGGAAGACGGTGAAGGCGCCCAGCTCCATGGCGCTGGCGCCGACGCAGGTGAGGTGGTCGCAGATCCGGGAGATCTCGCCCATGATCACGCGGATGTACTTGCACCGCTCCGTGATGTCGATGCCGAGGAGCTTCTCCACCGCCGAGCAGTAGCCGAAGTTGTTGATCAGGGGCGAGACGTAGTTGAGCCGGTCCGTGTACGGCATCGCGTTGTTCCACGGCCCGGCCTCGCAGGACTTCTCGAAGGCGCGGTGGAGATAGCCGATCTCCACCTCTCCCTTGACGACGGTCTCGCCGTCCAGCTCGGCCAGGATGCGGATGATGCCGTGCATGGCCGGGTGCGCCGGCCCGATGTTCACCGTGAGGTTCTGGGTGCCGCCCCCCGGGCCCTCGCCCAGGAACAGCTCGCGCGTGGGGCGCTCAGCCACGGTCGGTTACCATAGGCGCGGGCCCCCGGGCTGGCGCCCGCCCGCGCCTCGCGGCTCGCTTCGCTCGTCCCCGCCCACCGGCGCGGGCCCCCGGGCTGGCGCCCGCCCGCGCCTTGCGGCTCGCTCCGCTCGTCTCCGCCCAGCGGCGCCGGGCACCCGGGCTGGCGCCCGCCCGCGCCTCGCGGCTCGCTTCGCTCGTCATACTTTCGGTCCGATGAGAGGGTGGCGCCGCTCGATCGGGTAGTCCTTCCGGAGCGGGTGCCCCTCGAACTCCTCGTAGAGGAGGAGGCGCCGGAGGTCCGGGTGCCCCGCGAACCGGATGCCGAACATGTCCCACACCTCGCGCTCCAGCCAGTTGGCGATGGGCCAGAGGGAGGTCGCGGTGGGCACGACCGCGTCGTCCTGCTCCACGGGGACCTTGAGCCGCAGCCGGTGGTTGTGCGGGATCGAGTAGAGGTGGTACACGACCTCGAAGCGTGGGCCGTCCTCCCGCCCGGGGAACTTCAGATAGTCCACGGCGGTCAGGTCCACGAGCACGTTGAAGCGCAGGTCCGGCTCGTCGCGGCAGAAGCCGAGGGCCTCGATGATGCCCTCCCGCGCGACCACCGCGGTGTGGTCCCCGCGCTCGTCGTGCGTGGCGAGCAGCCGGCCGCCCAGACGGCGTCCGAGCCGCGCAAGCATGGCCTGTCCATCCATCGGCGTCGTATCTCTCCTCCGAGCGAGCGTGAAGGACCGCCGCGGGCGGGCCCGCGGCCGGGCGCTAGTACCGCTGGGCGCCGGTCGCGATCTTCTCCTGGAGCTTCATGAGACCGTCGATGACGCTCTCGGGACGCGGCGGGCAACCGGGGATGTAGACGTCCACGGGGATGATGGTATCGATCCCCTGGACGGTCGCATAGTTGTTGTAGAAGCCCCCGGTGCAGGTGCAGACGCCGAAGGCCACCACCCACTTGGGCTCGCACATCTGGTCGTAGATCCGCTTGAGCACGGGGGCCATCTTGTGGCTGATGGTCCCCACCACGAAGAGCACGTCCGCCTGTCGGGGCGAGAAGCGCGGCAGCCCGGCCCCGAAGCGGTCCACGTCGTAATGCGAGCACGCCGTGGCCATGTACTCCATCCCGCAGCACGCCGTGACGAAGGGGTACTGGAAGATGGAGAACTTCCGCGCCCAGCCGATGGCCTCGTCGAGCTTGGAGGTGAAGAAGCCGCCTACTCCCATTCGAGCCCCCGCTTCTTCCAGATGTAGAGGAAGCCGAGCATGAGCACGCCGAGGAACACCATCATCTCGGCGAAGCCGAACCACCCGAGCGTGCGGTAGATCGTCGCCCAGGGCCACACGAAGAGCAGCTCGATGTCGAAGATGATGAAGAAGATGGCGATGGTGGAGAACTTGATGGCAAAGCGCCCCTCGGGCAGCGCCACCGGGTCCTTGCCGCACTCGAAGGGCTCCTGCTTGACCGGCGAGGTCCGCCTCGGAGCGATCAGCAGGGGGATGCCCATGAGCGCGCCGGCCACCAGGGCCGCCACGGCGAAGACCATGAGGATCGAGACGTATTCCACGCTCAGAGCCCCTGCACCTGCCGCTTGGCGTGATACGACGACCGGACCAGCGGAGCCGACTCCACGTGGGCGAAGCCCAGGTCGAGCCCGATCCCGGCCAGCTCCGCGAACTCCTCGGGGGCGTAGTACCGGGCCACCGGCAGGTGCCGGGGTGAGGGCCGGAGGTACTGCCCCAGCGTGAGGATGTTGACGTCGGCCTCGCGCAGGTCGCGCAGGGTCGCCACCAGCTCGTCACGCTCCTCCCCGAGCCCCAGGATGAGGCCCGACTTGGTCAGGAGCCCCGGCGCCGCGCGCCGCGCGCGCCGGAACAGCTCGAGCGTGCGCGCGTAGCGACCGCCGTGGCGCGCGACCTTGTAGAGCCGCGGCACCGTCTCCGTGTTGTGGTTCAGCACGTCCGGCGCGGCGTCGATGACGGCGGCGAGCGCCGAGGGATCGCCCTGGAAGTCCGGGATCAGCAGCTCCACGCGACAGCGCGGAGCCGTCCGCCGGATGGCCCGCACCGTGGCGGCGAAGGCGCCGGCGCCGCCGTCGGCGAGGTCATCGCGGTTGACGGAGGTGATGACCACGTACTCGAGCCCCAGCTCGCCGACGGCGCGCCCCACGCGCTCGGGCTCCTCGCGATCCTCCCAGGTGGGCCTGCCGTGGGCGACCGCGCAGTACCCGCAGTTCCGGGTGCAGATCTCCCCGAGGATCATGAAGGTCGCGGTGAGGTCCTGCCAGCACTCGCCGATGTTCGGGCAATGGGCCTCCTCGCACACGGAGTGGAGGTTCCACTGGCGCATGAGCCCCTTGAGGCGGATGTAGTTCGGCCCTCCCGGCGCCCGGACCCTGAGCCATGGCGGCTTGGGTGAGGCGACGGGCCGGCGGTCATCCAGGAGGGGGAGCGAAGTTCCCATCACCGCGTGTCCTAATTCCCCGTTGGCCCGCGTCATTATGCCACAGCTTTCACAAGCCACCAAGCCGACGAGGAACGAGCGACGGGCCCCGCGCTTCAGGGGCCCGCGCTGTGGTGCGCGGGCGTGGCGACAGCCCGGGTGCCCGCGCTTGGTGGTGCCGAAGGGGGGACTCGAACCCCCACGGGTTGCCCCACACGCCCCTCAAACGTGCGCGTCTGCCAATTCCGCCACTTCGGCGCCAGCGAGAGAAAAGTATGCCGCCAAGCCGCGCGCCTTGTCAACGCCGCGGCCCGCCCGATGCTACCGGCGCGGTCGCGCGAACCGTCCCACGGCCTGGCGGAGCCGCGGATCGAGAGCGTCCCGGATGCCCTCGCCGAGCAGGTTGTAGGAGAGCACGGTGACGAGGATGGCCAGCCCGGGGTAGACAGTCATCCACCACGCGATCTCGATGGAGTCCTTGCCGTCGTTGAGGATGTTGCCCCACGTCGCGTACGGCGGCTGGACGCCCAGCCCGAGAAAGGACAGGCCGGACTCGGTGAGGATCGCCGCCGGGATGCCGAGGGTCATGGCGACGAGGACGGGGGCCATGGCGTTCGGGAGGATGTGCCGGAAGATCACCCGGGAGGCGCTGGCGCCCACGGACTCCGACCAGATGACGAACTCCCGCTCCTTGAGGGTCAGGAACTCCGCCCGGACGAGCCGCGCCACCCCCATCCACCCGGTGAGCCCGATCACCGCCATGATGGTCCAGATGGACGGCTGGAGGAAGGCCAGCACCGCCAGGAGGAGGAAGAAGCGCGGGAACACGAGCATCAGGTCCACGAGGCGCATGATGACCGCGTCGGCCAGGCCCCCGTGATAGCCCGCCGTCGAGCCCAGGACGATCCCGATCACCGCCGCGATGCCCACCGAGATGAAGCCCACCGCGAGGGAGATCCGGGCGCCATAGAGCACGCGCGACAGGACGTCGCGCCCGATCTGGTCCGTCCCCAGCCAGTGGCTCGACGAGGGGCCGGCCAGGATCCGGCGCGTGTCGGGCTTGTGCGGGTCCGACGGCGCCAGCAGCGGGGCCAGGACGGCCAGGACGACCAGGATGCCCACCACGACGCCCCCGCACAGCGCCAGACGATTGCGCTTGAAGGTGCGCCAGAAGACGCCGAACTCGCCTCGCCCCCGGAGCGCCGGCACCCTTACCGCCTCCTCCGGCGGGCGGCCATGCGGATGCGCGGGTCCACGACACCGTAGGCCAGGTCGGCCAGGAGGTTCGCCACCAGGGTGAGCCCGGCGACGATGACGAGGTTCCCCATGATGAGGGGGTAGTCCCGGGAGAACACGGCCTGGACCATGAGCTGGCCCATGCCGGGGATGGCGAAGATGGACTCGACGATCACGCTGCCGCCGATGAGCCCCGGCAGCGAGAGACCCAGGATCGTCACCACCGGCAGCAGCGCGTTGCGGAGGGCGTGCTTGCCGATGACGACCTGCTCGGGGAGCCCCTTGGCCCGCGCTGTCTGGATGTAGTCCTGGCGGACGACCTCCAGCATGCTCTGGCGCATGTAGCGCGAGAAGCCGGCGAGCCCGCCGAAGGTCGCCACCGCCACCGGCAGGACGAGATGGCTCAGGAAGTCCCACTGCTGCGGCCAGAAGGCCAGGTACTCCCAGTTGAGCGAGCGCAGCCCGGAGATGGGCAGCCAGCCCAGCTGCACGCCGAAGAGGATCATGAGAAGGAGCGCCAGCCAGAAGTCGGGGGTGGCGAAGCCCACGAACACGAAGACGGTGGTGACCTTGTCGAAGAGGGAGTACTGGCGCGTGGCGGAGAGCACGCCGATGGGCACGGCGCAGGCCAAGATGAGGAACATCTCCACCACGTTGAGGAGCAGCGTGATGGGGAGGCGCTCGCCGATCTTGGCGAGCACAGGCCGCCCGTCGGGCTGGAAGGACCGGCCGAAGTCGAGCTGCGCCACGCGGGTGAGCCACTTCCAGTACTGGACGTGGAAGGGCTTGTCGAGGCCGTACAGCTCGCGCAGCGCCTGCCGCGCCTGGGCCGTGCTGTGCACGCTCAGGTCCCCCGTCTGCACCTCCGTGGGCTCGCCGGGCGCCAGGTGGATCACGAGGAACGACACGAAGGTGATGCCGACCAGAAGCGGGATCGCCAGCAGGAACCGGCGGAGCGCGAAGAGGGCCATCTAGCCGGACGTGTACCGCTGCAATTCGCGCGGGACGAACCACTCCGTGAAGTTGTGGAAGATCCCCGCCGGCGCCGGCTCCACCCCGCGGACACGCGAGGCCACCACGGGGAGCGCGTCCCGGAAGTAGAGGAAGATCACCGGCAGGTCCTCGGCCATCACCTCCTGGAGGCGGTGGTAGTAGCGGAGCCGGTCCTGCTGGACGCAGGAGGAGCGGCCCGCCTCGAGGAGCGCGTCCACCTCGGGATTCGAGTAGGAGATGTGGTTCAGCTGGTCGGGCCCCATCTGGGAGGAGTGCCAGACCACGTACTGGTCCGGATCGGTGCCCACGCCCCAGCCCATGACGATGGCCTCGAAGCGCTTCTTCTTGATGAACTCCTTGAGGAAGGACGACCACTCGAGGATCTGGATCTCGGCGCCCACGCCGATCTCCTTCAGGCGCTGCTGGATGATCTCGGCGACCTTCTTCCGCTCCTCGTTGCCCTGGTTGGTGCGGATCGTGAAGGTGAACGGGCGCCCCTCCTTGTCCTCCACCAGGCCGTCCCCGTCGCGGTCCTTCCACCCCGCCTGGGCCAGGAGCGCCTTGGCCTTCTCCGGGTCGTGCTCGTGGCGCGGCACGCGGTCCGTGTAGGCCCAGGTCCCGGGGCGGAGCGGTCCCGTGGCGTCGCGCGCCATGCCCAGCACCACGCCGTCGATCAGCTCCTGCTTGTTGATCGCGTGGGCGAAGGCCTGGCGCACACGGCGGTCCGCGAAGCGCGGGTCCTTCAGGTTGAACCCGAGGTAGGTGTACCCGCTGGAGGGGTAGCGGTACTTGCGGTACGCCTTCCGGAACGCCGGGTACTCCGTCTGGCGGAGGTACTGGAGCGCCGTCAGCGAGGCCAGGTCCACGCCCCTGGCCTTCAGCTCGAGAAAGATGGTCCCCTGGCTCGGGATGATGCGGTACACGACGCGCCCGAGATAGGGCCGCCCCCCGTAGTAGTCCGGATTCGCCACGAGCACGATCTTCTCGCCGCTCTTCCACTCCTGGAAGCGGTAGGGACCGGTGCCGACGGGCCGGCTGTTCTGCGGGGACTCCTTGAGCTTGCCTTCGGCAACGTACGGCTCCAGCAGGTGCCTGGGCAGCACGTTCATGGCCCAGCTCTGGAGCGCGCGGGCGTGGGGCCGCGCGTAGGTGACGCGGAAGGTGTAGGGGTCCAGCACCTCGGTGTCCTTCACCACGAGGAAGTCGTCCTTGTAGGCGGTGGGCGTCTTGGGATGGATCATGGTCCGGTACGTGAACAGCACGTCGTCGGCCGTGAACGGATGCCCGTCGTGCCACCGCGCGTTCTGGCGCAGCTTGAACGTCAGCGTCATGCAGTCCCGGCTGAACGTCCACGACTCGGCCAGCTGGCCGACCCAGTTGAGGTTCCGGTCCGTGCGGATGAGGCCGTCGTAGACGAGCCCGCCCACGTCGTGGGAGGCCGAGTCCGAGGTGATGTTGGGGATGAGGCCGGCGATGTCGCTGATGGAGGACTGAATGAAGGTGTCCCCGTAGGTCGGCGCTCCCGTTCCGACCGCGGGCTCGTCGGCGCGCCCCTCCACGCCGCCCCCGCAGCCGGCGAGCGCAAGGCTCCCGAGCAGCAGGAGCCGCCACGCGCCGGAGCCGGCCCGCCTCATCCGGCTACTTGGGCGCAGGCGCCGGAGCCGGCCCGGGAGCCGGGCTGGCCGCGGGCGCCGACGGGGGAGCCGCGGGCAGGATCGGCACCGGGGCCTTGTGCCCCTGGATGGCCAGCCAGAACGAGGTCAGCGCGAAGGCGAGCGCCACCCCCGTCGTGAGCTTGCCCAGGAGCGTCGGTGTCCCCATGGACCCGAACACGGCCTGGCTGCCGGCGCCGCCGAAGGCCGACCCGATGTCGGCCCCCTTGCCCGCCTGGAGCAGCACGAGCCCGATGATGATGAGACAGACGATGACGTGGGCGATTACGACCAGCGTGAACACGCTCGGGTCACTCCTTTGAGGCGCCGCTCTTCGCGGCGGACTTCTTCGCGATGGTGATGAAGCTTGCAGCCTGGAGACTGGCGCCCCCGACGAGCGCCCCGTCGATCTCCGGCTCCTGGGCCAGCGGCCCGACGTTGTCGGGCTTCACGCTGCCCCCGTAGAGGATGCGAACGGACTGGGCAACCTCCTTCGACGCCAGTTCCGACAGGAGCCCGCGCAGATAGCCGTGCACCTCGGCCGCCTGGCCCGGGGTGGCGTTGAGTCCGGTGCCGATGGCCCACACGGGCTCGTAGGCCACGGTGCAGCGGGCGAGGTCCTCGGCGCCGAGCCCGCCCAGCCCCGCGCGGAGCTGGCCCTCCACCACCGTGAAGGTGAGCCCCTGCCGGCGCTCCTCGGCGGTCTCGCCAACGCACAGCACCGGCTGGAGGCGGTGGCGCAGCGCCGCGGCGACCTTGCGGCGGATCTCCTCGTCCGTCTCGCGGAAGATGTGGCGGCGCTCCGAGTGGCCGATGATGACGAGGCGGCAGCCGAGATCGGCCAGCATGGCGGGGGAGACCTCTCCCGTGAACGCGCCCGTGTCCTCCCAGTGGCAGTTCTGCGCCCCCAGCAGCAGGGGGGAGCCCGTGAGGATCTCGGCGACGGCGCCGAGCGCCGTGAAGGGCGGGCATAGCGCCACCTCGACGCCGCGGGGGCGCTTGAGCCCGTCGCGCACGGCCTGGGTCAGCTCCCGGGCCTCCGCCAGGCGGCCGTGCATCTTCCAGTTCGCCACGACCATCGGGGTGCGCATCAGCCGGTCGGTCTCACGCGGCGTCGCTGAGGGCGGCAACGCCCGGGAGCACGCGGCCCTCCAGGAACTCGAGGAAGGCGCCGCCGGCGGTGGAGATGTACCCGATCTGCTCGGTGACGCCCGCCGCCTGCGCCGCGGCGATGGTGTCGCCACCGCCGATGACCGAGAAGGCCCCGCACGCCGCCACCGCCCGGCCGACCTCCACCGTGCCGGCGGCGAACGGCTCCCGCTCGAATACCCCCATGGGCCCGTTCCAGAGAACGGTCGCCGCGCCCTTGAGGGCCTCCCTGAACCGGGCGACGGTGGCCGGGCCGATATCGAGCCCCATCATGTCGGCGGGGATCTCCCGGATGCCGACCGTGCGGATGTCATCCCGGCTGTCGATCCCGGGGGCGGCAACCACGTCCACCGGCAGCCGCACCTTGACGCCGCGGGTCCGCCCGTGATCGAGCGCGGCGCGGGCCGCCTCGATCCGGTCCGGCTCCAGGAGAGAGCGGCCCACGCCATGGCCCAGCGAGGCGAGGAAGGTGAAGGCCATGCCGCCGCCGATGAGGAGGCCGTCGACGCGATCCAGGAGGCTCTGGACCAGGGCGAGCTTGTCGGAGACCTTGGCGCCGCCGAGGAGGGCGACCACCGGCCGCTCGGGCTTCTCGAAGATGCGGCCGAGCGCCGCGAGCTCCCGGCTCATGAGCAGTCCCGCCGCCGCCGGCGAGAGATACCGCGTGATGGCCTCGATGGAGGCATGCGCCCGGTGGGCCGCCGCGAAGGCGTCGTCCACGTAGACGTCCGCGAGGGCGGCGAGGCCGCGAGCGAAGGCCTCGTCGTCGGCCTCCTCCTCCGCGTGGAAGCGCAGGTTCTCGAGGAGCAGGACCTGTCGCGGCCCGAGCGCCCGCGCCAGCGCCTCCGTCTCGGGACCGACGCAGTCCGGCGCCAGCGCCACGGGCTGGCCCAGGAGCTCTGCCAGTCGCGTCGCCACCGGCCGCAGGGAGTAGGCCGGATCCGGCTTGCCCTTGGGCCGGCCGAGATGCGAGGCGAGCACGACGCCGGCGCCGGCCCGGAGACAGTGCTGCAGCGTCGGCAGCGCGGCCGCGATCCGCGTGTCGTCGCTCACGCGCCCGTCCTTCAGCGGGACATTGAAGTCCACCCGGAGGAAGACACGCTTCCCCGCAAGGTCGAGCTGCTCGACGCTGAGCTTGGGCACCCTAGAGTGACTTCGCCATGTAGAGGATCAGGTCCCGCACGCGGCAGGAGTACCCCCACTCGTTGTCATACCAGGCCAGCACCTTCACCAGGCTGCCGTCGATCACGGCCGTCGAGGGCAGGTCCACGATCGACGAGTGCGGGTTGCCGTTGAAGTCCACCGACACCAGCTCCTCGTCCGTCGCGTCCAGGATCCCCTTGAGCGGTCCCGCGGCCGCCGTCCGGAAGGCGGCGTTGATCGCCGCGGCCGTGGCCGGCTTGCCCAGCTCCACCGTCAGGTCCACCACCGACACGTTCGCCGTCGGCACCCGGATCGCGATCCCGTCGAGCTTGCCCTTGAGCTCCGGCAGCACCAGGCCCACCGCCGTCGCCGCCCCGGTGGTGGTGGGGATCATGCTGAGCGCGCCCGCTCGAGCGCGGCGGAGGTCCTTGTGGGGGAAGTCGTGGATCGGCTGGTCGTTGGTGTAGGCGTGCACCGTCGAGGCGAACCCGCGCTTGATCCCGAAGCTGTCCAGGAGCACCTTCGCCACCGTCGCGAGGCAGTTCGTCGTGCACGAGGCATTGGACACCAGCTCGTGCTTCGCCGGGTCGTAGCGTTGCTCGTTGACCCCCAGCACCACGGTGATGTCCGGGTCCTTGGCCGGGGCCGTGACCACCACCTTCTTGGCCCCCGCCTGCAGGTGCTTCGACGAGGTCGCCTTGTCCCGGAACACCCCCGTGGACTCCACCACGATGTCCACGCCCAGCTCCCGCCACGGCAGGGCCGCCGGGTCCTTCACCGAGCACACCCGGGTCTCCCGGCCGTCGGCGAAGATCGCCTCCCCCTTCACCGCCACCTCGGCCCGGAGCCGGCCATGGACGGAGTCGTGCTTGAGCAGGTGGGCCAGGGTCTTGGCGTCGGCCAGGTCGTTGACCGCCACCACCTCGATGTCCTTGCTCTCCAGGGCCGCCCGGAAGAAGACGCGGCCGATCCGCCCAAACCCATTGACTGCGACTCGCGTTGGCATACGCGCTCCTCGCTCGTGGTAAGCCACGGATTGACAGCCGCTGCGGCCTGCTGGTCAGGCAGGCCATTATATCGGGCGCCGCAGGGCCGGTGCAAGGTCAGCGCCCGATCGGCTGGCCTCGCGCTACACCACCCGCGCGACGGTCACGACCCCTACCGTGGCCGCGCCGGCCTCCTGCAGGAGCGCCGCGCACGCGCCGGCCGTCGCTCCGGTGGTCATGATGTCGTCGACAAGGACCACGTGGCGGCCCGCGACGGCGTCGGGACGCCGGAGCGCGAAGGCCCCCCGCACGTTGGCGCGCCGCTCCGCCGCGCCCAGATCGGTCTGCGGCAGGGTGGCCGCGGCGCGAGCCAGCACGTCGGCGCGCAGCGGGACGCCCCAGGCGCAGGCCACCCGGCGGGCCAGCAGCCGCGACTGATTGAAGCCCCGCTCCCGCTCTCGCCGGCGGTGCAGCGGCACCGGCACGAGCAGGTCCACCGCGTCGATGGGAAGCAGGGCTCGGGTCTCGGCCAGGAGATCGCCCAGCGGCAGGGCGAGGGCCCGCTTGCCGCCGAACTTGAAGGCGTGGACGGCCTCGCGGACCACATCGCCGTAGCGGGCAGCCGCCCGGGCATAGGAATAAGCCGGCGGGCGAACGCGGCACTGTCCGCAGAGGTGGGGCGCGGGGCCCCCGCCGGCCTCATGGGGCTCGATGGCGAAGCCTCCGAGGGGCAGCCCGCACAGCCGGCAGATCGGCG
>MGBV01000270.1:11390-17324 GCA_001788415.1 Candidatus Rokubacteria bacterium GWC2_70_16
GCTCCCAGCAGCTCCCGCACAGGGGGTCGCGGCGTCCGGCGTCGAGCCGCACCTGGCAGACCGGGCAGATGGGCGGGAAGAGGAGGTCGACGGCGGCGCGGAGCCAGCCGCGCCAGCCCCCGAGGGGGGCGGGAGGAGGGGCTACGGTCCGAGGGTGTTCCAGCGGCGGCACGAGGGGCACCGGTCGCCCCACCGGGGGCTCGCGGCGCCGCAGCCTGCGCAGCGGTGCGGCCACTCGAAGCTCGCCGTCGAGCGGAGCGCCCGGCGGTACTCCTCGAAGGCCTGCGGCACCTGGCCCCGCCGCTCGAAGATCGTCCCCAGGTAGGCGTGAATGGAGGGCAGGTCGGGCGCCTGTACCTCGATCTTCTGGAACTGGTCTGCGGCTTCGTCGAGCATGGACAGCTCGAAGTACACGCGCGCGAGGCCGAGCGCCACGGCGAGGTTCTCCGGGGCCCGCGCCGCCGCCTGCTGGTAGAGGGCGATCATCTTCGTGGGGCGGCCCTCGCTGCGGTGGAGCTGCTCGATCCGGGAGAGCAGCGGAAGGGCGAGCTGCCGCTCGAGCCCTCGCTCCCAGACCCGGAGCGCCTGGGCTGCCTCCCCCCCCTTGAGCTGGGCGTCCCCCAGCGCCAGGACCGCGGGGAGGAAGTCGGGCTGGACGCGGAGGGCCTCGCGGAACGCCGCCACGGCGGCCTGGGGATTCCCCTCGGCCGCCCGGGCCCGGCCGAGCTCGTAGTGGATCCCGGCGAGCCAGGCCTGCTCCTCCGCCCGTTCCTGGGCCGGCGCGTGCCGGAGCAGCCGCTCCTGGGCGGGGAGCGCGTCGGCCCAGCGGCCCAGCTCGGCGGCGAGTTCGCGCAGGGCCCGGAGCGCCGTCAGGTGCTCCGGCTCGCGCGCGAGCACGTCGCGGTAGATCCCCAGGGCGTCGTCCTGCCGCCCCGCCCGGCGATAGGCCTCGGCCGCCGCCAGGAGTGTCTCGGGGCGCTCGTCCGCCCTGAGCGCCTGAAGCTGGTGGACCAGGGCGCCCTGCACATCGCCGCGGCCGCGCGCCAGCTCGGCGAGCCTCGCATGAGCCTCGGCGTAGCCGGGCTCCCGCCGCAGGAGCTCCTCGTAGGCGGTTTGCGCCTGGGCCCACCGCCCTGCCAGCTGGGCATCGAGCCCCTGGTGGTAGAGCTCACCGAGAGCGGCCGTGCGCCGGGCCCCGCGAGCGGTCTGGTGGTCTCGGTAGGCGCGGCTCAGATCCCGGACCACGCCGAAGAGGATGGCCAGCGCCGCCCCCAGGAGGAAGGCCCCGAGGAGGAGCGCCATGAGGGGAAGGTCGTAGTCCCACGCGGGCCCCAGGGCCACGTGGATCCGAGCGGTGTTGAGCGAGGTCAGGTAGGCGACGAGGATTCCGAATAGGAGGAGGAGGAGGAGAGCCAGGCGGATGGGCACTGAACGGGCGCCCCGCCGCGCGTCCTACCCGGCCGCCGTCCGCTCTTCTTCCTCGACGGCCCGCTGACAGCCGATGCAGTAGCGGGCGAACGGCAGGGCCTCGAGCCGCTTCTCGGCGATCGGTTCCCCGCACCGCTCGCAGGCGCCGAACCCACCTGCGTCGAGCTTCTGAAGAGCCGCGACCACCTCTTTCAGCAGACGCCGGTCGCCGTTGCCCAGCTCGAACAGGAACTCGCGGTTGTACGCGCTCGAGGCCTGGTCTCCCAGGTCCTTGATGGAGTCGTCCTCGGGGCCCTTGGCGTACAGCACGGTCTTCCCGACCTCCTCGACGAGCTGGCGGTGCTTCTCCTCCAGCTTCTTGCGGAACTGGGCCAAACGCTCCTTCCTCATCTCCGCCTCCTTGGACACACCCTACGGCGCCGCGGGCGGCCCCGCGGTAGTGGCGCAGGCTACCATGCCCGCCGGATGAACGCAACCCGCGCCGGGGCCACAGCGGCTCACGCCCCCTCCACGGAGAGCACGGGGGCGTCGCCCCAGAGGCGCTCGAGCGCGTAGAATTCCCTTGTCCCCTCGGCGAAGAGGTGGACGACCACGTCACCGTAGTCCAGCAGGAGCCATCCGCTCTGCGCGGTGCCCTCCCGATGGCGCGCGCGCACCCCCGCCCCCTTGAGCACCCCCTGGATGGCGTCGGCGATGGTGTCGAGCTGCGTGCTCGACTGCGCGCTGCAGACCAGGAAGAAGTCCGCGACGCCGGAGAGGCCCTGCAGGTCGAGGACCACCAGGTCCACGGCCTTCTTCTCCATGGCGGCCTGGGCGGCAAGGCGGACGGTGCGCTCGGCCGACGTCGAGGCCATCATGCCTCCTGGCGGTACAGCCCGTGCTCGCGGATGTAGGCGGCCACCGGGGCCGGCATCCGGAAGGCGAGGCTCCGGCCCTCGCGGGCGCGGCACCTCAGCTCGGAGCCCGAGATGGGCAGCGAGGCGGCCGCCACGAGGACGGGGGCGCGGGGGGATCCGCCCGCCGCCCCCGGTCGGACGAACCCTTCCAGTCCCAGCTCCCGGAGCACCTTCTGCGAGGCCGGGGCGTCCGGATCGAATCCGCTCCCGCTGCGCGGCACCACCACCAGCCGGGCCCACGCCGCCACGCCCCGCGGGTCTTTCCACGCGAGCAGGTCGAGGAACGTCTCCGAGCCGATGATGAGGAAGAGGTCGCCGCGGGCCCCGAGCGCCTCGAGCGTGTCCACCGTGTAGGAGGGCCCGCGCCGCCGGAGCTCCACGTCGGAGACCTCGAAGCGCGGGTGCTCCCGCGCCGCCAGTGCCGTCATGGCGAAGCGATCGGCGGCCGGCGCCAGCTCGGCCGGGGGCTTGTGCGGGGGCACCGAGGCCGGCACGAGGAGCACGCGGTCCAGCTCGAGGATCTCGCAGATCTCGTCGGCGACGAGCAGATGGCCGAAGTGGATGGGGTTGAAGGTTCCCCCGAGCACCCCGAGGCGCGGCAACGCCTGGCTACTCCCGGATCTGCCCGTCGCCGAGCACGACGAACTTCGTGGTGGTCAGCTCGCGCACGCCCACGGGGCCCCGCGCGTGGAGCCTGGACGTCGAGATGCCCATCTCGGCGCCCATGCCGAACTGGGCCCCGTCCACGAGCCGCGTCGAGGCATTGACCAGCACCGCGGCGGCATCCACCTCGCGGGTGAAGCGCCGCGCGCTCCGGAGGTCGGCGGTCACGATGGCCTCCGCGAGCCCCGAGCCGTGGCGGCGGATGTGCGTCACCGCCTCGTCGAGGTCGTCGACCACCTTCACCGCGAGGATGTAGTCGAGGTACTCGGTGTCCCAGTCGGCCTCCTGGGCCGCGCGGGCGCCGGGCACGAGGGCCCGCGTGCGCTCATCCCCCCGGAGCTCCACGCCCGCCTCCGCGAGCCGCGCCGCGGCCACAGGCAGGAAGCGGGGCGCGACGGCGGCGTGCACCAGGAGTGTCTCCATGGCGTTGCAGACGCTCACGCGGTGCGCCTTGGCGTTGACGGCGATGGCCACGGCCATCTCGAGGTCGGCGCTCTCGTCCACGAAGACGTGGCACAGCCCCTTGTCGTGCTTGAGCACGGGGACGGTGGAGCGCTCGTTCACGAGGCGGACGAACTCCTCCCCGCCCCGCGGGATGATCAGGTCCACGTAGCGGTCGAGCGTCAGGAGCGCCAGCACGGCGGCGCGGTCCGGCGTGTCCACGTGCTGGATCACGTCGGCCGGCAGGCCCGCCTTCTCCGCCGACTTCGCGAGGAGCTGGGCGATCAGGCTGTTGGACTCGAGGGCCTCGCTGCCCCCACGCAGCACCACCGCGTTCCCGGACTTGAGGCAGAGCCCCGCCGCGTCGGCGGTCACGTTGGGGCGAGACTCGTAGATGAAGCCGATCACGCCCAGGGGCACGCGCACGCGGGAGATCTCGAGACCGCTGGGCCGGCGCCACGTCTCCACCACGTCTCCGACGGGATCGGCGAGCGCGGCCACCTGGCGCAGGCCGGCGGCCATCTCCTCGATGCGGTCGTCCGTCAGCGTGAGGCGGTCCACGAAGGCCCGCGTGAACCCCTTGGCGCGGGCGCGGTCGAGGTCGCCCCGGTTGGCCTCGAGGATCGTGGCGGCCTTCTCCTCCAGCCCACGGGCCATCTGGCTCAGGGCCTCGTTCTTCGTCCGGGTCGGAGCCAGCGCGAGCGCCCGCGACGCCTCCTTGGCGGCGCGCGCCTTGGCCTCCACCTGTGCCGCGATGTCCATGCCCTGCCCTCCCTCGCCTCCGCTCAGAGCACCACCAGGTTGTCCCGGTGGATCACCTCGCCGACCCCCTTGTAGCCCAGCCTCTTCTCGATCTCGGCGGTCTTGACCCCGCGGATCGTCCGCAGCTCTGAGGCCTCGTAGTTCACGAGCCCCCGCGCGAATTCCCCCCCGCCGACCTCGGCGAGACTGACGACTTCACCCGCCTGGAACTCGCCCCGCACCTCCACCAGCCCCGAGGGCAGGAGGCTCTTGCCCTTCTCAGTTAAGGCCTTCTTCGCTCCCGCGTCAACCGTGAGACACCCCTGGGGAGGGACCGCGAAGGCGATCCACCGCTTCCGCGCCGCCAGCCTGTCCCCGCGCGGCTGGAAGTAGGTGCCGAGCCCCTCGCCTGCGAGGAGCCGCCCGAGCACGCCTGGCTCTCGTCCACTGGCGATGATCATGGCGATGCCGGAGGCCCCGGCCTTCTGGGCCGCCTGGAGCTTGGTGCTCATGCCCCCCACGGAGACCCCCGCCGGCTCGTCGTAGACGAGGCGCTGGATGTCCTCCGTGATGGCCTCCACGGTCTCCACGCGGCGCGCGGTGGGGTCGCGCCGCGGGTCTGCCGTGTAGAGGCCGTCCACATCCGTCAAGAGGACGAGGAGGTCGGCGTCGATCAGGTGGGCCACCAGGGCGGCCAGATTGTCGTTGTCGCCCACCTTGATCTCGTCCACCGCCACCGTGTCGTTCTCGTTCACGATGGGCAGGACCCCGAAGTCGAGCAGGGTCAGGAGCGTGTTCCGGGCGTTGAGGTAGCGCGAGCGGTCGCTGATGTCCTGGCCCGTCAGGAGCACCTGGCCCACGTGCAGGCCATGCCTCTTGAAGGCGTGCTCGTAGTGCCACATGAGCGCCGACTGCCCTACCGCCGCCGCCGCCTGCTTCTCGGGGATGCTGCGCGGTCGCGCCGGGAGGCCGAGGCGCGCCATGCCGGTCACGATGGCGCCGGAGGAGACCAGGGCCACCTCGCGGCGGTCCTTGCGGAGCCCGGCGATGTCCGCGGCCAGCGCGGCGATACGCCTGGCGTCGGGGCCCTGGCCGGGCGCGGCGATCAGCCCGCTGCCGACCTTGACCACCAGCCGCCGGGCGCGGGTCACACCGCGGCGGGCGCCCACTCGGGGCTCCTGAGCCTCCCGGCCACGTCGCGGAGCAGGGGGTCGAGGCCGAGGCCCGTCACGGAGGAGATGGCGTGGAAGGCGATGCCGCGCTCCTTGCAGAACCGCTGGAGGGCCTCCTGGCGGCCCCCCGTGCCCGGCAGGTCGGCCTTGCTCCCCGCCACCACCTGGGGACGCACGGCGAGGGTCTCGGAGTACGCCGCGAGCTCGTGCTGGATGGCCTGGTAGTCCTCCACGGGGTCGCGTCCATTGCTCGGGTCGAGGTCCACCAGGTGGATCAGGAGTCGCGTGCGCTCCGTGTGGCGGAGGAAGCGGATGCCCAGCCCCTTGCCCTCCGCCGCGCCAGGGATGAGCCCGGGCAGGTCGGCGATCACGAAGGAGGCGCCCACGCCCACGCGGACGATGCCGAGGCTGGGCTGGAGCGTCGTGAAGGCATAGTCGGCGATCTTCGGCGTGGCGGCGGACAGCCGGGACACGAGGGTGGACTTGCCGGCGTTCGGGAATCCGATCACGCCCACGTCGGCCAGGAGCTTGAGCTCCATGTGGATCCAGCGCTCGTCGCCGGCGCGTCCGAGATCGGCCCGGCGCGGCGCCCG
>MGBV01000271.1 GCA_001788415.1 Candidatus Rokubacteria bacterium GWC2_70_16
CTTGATGTTGCAGATCAGCACCAGCGTGGGCACCGCCGTGAAGGGATCCATCTGCGCCGAGGACGCATCGGGCATGACCAGCATGTCCGACTCGTCGATGGTCTGGAAGCCGCGGATCGAGGAGCCGTCGAAGCCAAGCCCGTCCTCGAAGATCCCCTCGCTCAGCTCCGAGACGGGGATGGAGAAGTGCTGCCACAGACCGGGGAGATCGATGAACCGCAGGTCGACGATCCGCGCCCCCTTCTCCTTGGCCATCTTCAACACGTCCTTCGGGGTCATGCCTCTGCCTCCTTTGAGGGTTGCGTGGGTACGGATACTCGGGGGCCCGCGGCCACGCCGCATCGCCGGGCCCCCACGTTAGAAGCTTCGTGGCGTGCCGTCAAGCACGCCCATCTACCACTGCGGGGGCCCAGAAATGGCCCCCGCACTCCCCCAGCGGCGGACAACCCTAGGGAAATGGCCCCCGCCATGGCTCCACTTCGCACGAGGTCACGGGCCCGACTCTCTACCACTGCGGGGGCCCGGAAATGGCCCCCGCACTCCCCCAGGCGGGCAACCCTAGTGGCCGGCGCGGGCCTTGGCCTCGGCGGCGCGCATGGCCTGGTCGAACGGGCCGCCGCCCGTCATCGAGTACTCGCCGTAGCTGCCGCCGAGGGCGTAGGCGGTCTCGGAGTGCTGGGAGAGGTCCAGCCCGGCCTGCTCCTCCTCCTCGCTCACCCGGAGACCCATGACCGCGTCGAGCACCTTGAGGATGACCGTGGTCGCGACGAAGCCCAGCACGATCGTCACCAGGACCGCCAGGGCCTGCACGCCGAGCTGGCCCGGGTTGCCGTAGAAGAGCCCGTCGCCTCCCGCGTCGTTCACGGCCTTGGTCGCGAACAGCCCCGTGGCGATGGCGCCCCAGGTGCCGCCCACCGCGTGGACGCCGACGACGTCCAGGGAGTCGTCGTAGCCGAGCCGACCCTTGAGGTTGCACGCGGTGTAGCAGAAGACGCCGGCCAGCGCGCCGATGACGATGGCGGCCATCGGCGTGACGAACCCCGCGGCCGGAGTGACGGCCACGAGCCCGGCCACGGCCCCCGAGGCGGCGCCGAGCACGGTGGGCTTGCCTCGCTGGCTCCACTCCGTGAACATCCAGCCCAGCGCCGCCGCCGCCGCCGCCGTGTTGGTGGTGGTGAAGGCGTGGGCCGCGAGCCCGTTGGCGCCGAGCGCGGAGCCCGCGTTGAAGCCGAACCAGCCGAACCAGAGGAGCCCCGCGCCCATCACCGTCATGGGCAGGTTGTGGGGGGGCATGGGCTGGTGGCCGTAGCCCTTGCGCTTGCCGATCACGATGGCCGCCGCCAGCGCGGAGACGCCCGAGGAGATGTGGACGACGGTGCCGCCCGCGAAGTCCAGCGCTCCGAGGGTCCGCAGCCAGCCGCCCGCGCCCCAGACCCAGTGGGCCAGGGGATCGTAGACGAGGGTGGCCCAGGCCAGCACGAAGATGATGAAGGTGGAGAAGCGCTTGCGCTCGGCGAACGCTCCCGTGATGAGGGCCGGCGTGATGACCGCGAACATCATCTGGAAGAGCATGAAGGCCTGGTGCGGGATGGTGGCCGCATAGTCGGCGTTGGGCGTCGCCCCCACGCCGCGGAGCCCGATCCACTCGAGCCCGCCGATGATGCCTCCCTTGTCGGGGCCGAAGGCCAGGCTGTAGCCCCAGAGGACCCACTGGATCGAGATGAGGGCCAGGATGATGAAGCTGTGCATGAGGGTGCCCAGCGCGTTCTTCTGGCGCACCATGCCGCCGTAGAAGAGGGCCAGGCCCGGCGCCGTCATCAGAAGCACGAGGGCGGTGGAGGTGAGGACCCAGGCCGTGTCCCCCGTGTCGAGCTTCGGGGGCGCGGGGGCGGCGGGAGCCGCCGGGGCTGCGCCGGCCGGCGCCGCGGCCTTCGGCGCCTCGGCGGCCGGAGCGGCGGAGGGCGCGGGCGCCTGAGCCTCGGCCGGCACGGCCAGGAGCGCCAGCACCGCGAGGAACAGGAGCAGCACTACGGAGCGCTTTGACATGGACCCCGCCTCCCCCTTCGTGCTCGCTGCGCTGACGGCGCGGCTCACCCGCGCCCGCCTAGAGCGCGCTCTCATCGCGCTCGCCCGTGCGGATCCGGACCGCCGTGTCCACCGGCGTGATGAAGATCTTCCCGTCGCCGATGTTCCCGGTCTTCGCGGCACCGGCCAGGACCCCGGCCACCTTGTCCACCAGATGGTCGGGGACGACGACCTCGACCTTGATCTTGGGGAGGAAGTCCACCGTGTACTCGCCGCCGCGGTACAGCTCGGTGTGCCCCTTCTGGCGCCCGAACCCGCGGACCTCGGACACCGTCATGCCGATGACGCCGATGCCCGTCAGGGCCTCCTTGACGTCGTCGAGCTTGAAGGGCTTGATGATCGCCTCGATCTTTTTCATAGAGTCCTCCCGGGGCCGCAGCACTGCACCCGGCGTGCCGCCCAGCCGTTCGGGGGGCGAGTGTGGAAAATCAGCGGGTTGGAGACAGGGCGGGGGCCGGGCCCGGGGAACTCCTGCCCACGAATTGCGCAGGGCGCTCCGAATTGCCTCGGGGCTAGGCAGTCGCCGTCAGTCGAGCCAGTCGGGTCCGGCTGCCGGCCGCCTGGGAGCCTGCCAGCCGGTGCCGAGCGTGTCCCTGATGGCGCCCAGGAGATAACGCAGGTCGGCGCTCTTCTGAGCGAGGCGAATGCCGGGGAAGAGGGCCCGGGCATCCTCCGGGAGCATCCCGGAGCAGACCACCACCGGCGTCCGGATGCCCTTGCGGTCCATCGCCCTGAGGAAATCGAGCCCGTCCATCCGGGGGAGCTTCAGGTCCAGCAGGATGATGTCGGGCTGCACCCGGTCGAGCAGCGACAGCGCCTGCAGCCCGTCCACCGCCTCGTACACCTTGAACTGACTCCCGAGTTCCATCTGGTACAGCGCGCGCCAGGCCGGATCGTCCTCCACGATGAGCATGGTCGTCATCGACTACACCCTCCCGGGAGACCCGGAACTGCAAGGGCGGTGCCGGGACTCCGGCACAGCGCTGGCGGCCACTTGCGGATCGGGCGCAGGAGGACACCGTCCTGCCGCTGACGGGTGCCGCTGACACCTGCTCCGGGGGAGACAGGCGCATCGGGATGGAAAGCCGGGGGGAGGCGGCGGCCGGGTCCGGCTACGGGCGGCGCTGGGGGATGCCGTGCCGCCGCATCTTGGAGTACAGCGTCGGGCGGCGAAGCCCGAGGAGCGCTGCCGCAGCCTGCTTGTTCCAGCCCGTGGACTCCAGCGCCCTGATGATGGACACGCGCTCGATCTCCTCGAGCGACCCCGCCGCCGGCGCCGCGGCCGTGCTGCTCCCCACCTCGGTGCGCAGCGCTTCGGGCAGATCCGACACGGTGATGTCCGTGCCCCGCGCCACGAGCACGGCGCGCTCGATGGCGTGCTCGAGCTCGCGCACATTGCCGGGCCACGGGTAGGTGAGGAGCCGCCGGTAGGCCTCGGGGGCGATGCCGTCCACCTGCCGTCCGTGCCGGGTCCGGAACCGCTCGAGGAAGGCCCTGGCGAGGAGCGGCACATCTCCGGTCCGCTCGCGCAGCGGCGGCAGCGCCACCGTCACCGTGTTGATGCGGAAGTAGAGGTCCTGGCGGAGTCGCCCTTCGCGCACGGCGGCCTCGGGGTCGCGGTTGGTCGAGCAGATCACGCGGAAGTCCACGGGCACCGTGCGGGAGCCGCCCAGCCGCCGCACCTGGCGGTCCTCGATCACGCGCAGGAGCTTGGCCTGCAGGTCCAGCGGCATCTCCGTGATCTCGTCCAGGAGCACGGATCCGCGGTGAGCTTCCTCGAGGAGCCCCGGCTTGTCCGTGGCCGCGCCCGTGAAGGCCCCCTTCACGTGCCCGAACAGCTCGGACTCGATGAGGTCCTTGGGGAGCGCGGCGCAGTTGATCTTCACCAGCGGCCCGCCGGCGCGCGGGCTCCGGGCGTGGAGCGAGTTGGCGACGAGCTCCTTGCCCGTGCCGCTCTCGCCCACGATGAGCACGTTGGCGTCCGAGCCGGCCACCGACTCCAGGAGCTCGAACATGCGCCTCATGGTCGGCGCGCTCCCGAGGATGTCGTCGAAGCCCGCCTGCTCCGCGAGGCGCCGCTTGAGGTCGGAGGTCTCGGCGAGCAGGCGCCGGCGCTCCAGGGCCTTGGCCACCAGCGTCAGCATCTCGGCCGAGTCGAAGGGCTTCGCAACGAAGTAGAAGGCGCCCTGCTTGGTGGCCTCCACCGCCTTCGGGATGGAGGAGTGCCCAGTCATGATGATGACCTCGAGCGCGGGATCCTTGCTCTTGAGGAGCGGGAGGAGCCCGAGCCCGTCGCCGTCGGGCAGGACGAGATCCACGAGGGCCAGCGCGAACTCGTGCTGGGCCATCTGGGCCATGGCGCCCGCCACGTCCCCGGCGACGGCGACGTCGTACCCCTCCCCCCCCAGCACGATGCGGAGCCAGTCGGCGATCGCGGGCTCGTCGTCCACCAGGAGGATGCGGGATCTCATGCCCCCCTCATGTCCCCCTCACCCTAGCACAGCCCCCAGGCAGGCCACCAGATCGCCGCCTCCGTCCCGCGCGCGCTCCCGCGGGGCGCTGGTGCGCGCGAGGGGGCGCGGCCTTGACAGCCATGGATGCCACGCGCAATATGACCCCGTGCACTTCGGCCTCGCGCTCTCCGGACGCGACCCCTTCTCCGAGGACGTCCGCCCGAAGGTCCTCCGAGCACCGCGGTAGGCGCTGCATGCCCGCGCTGCCGCAGGATGTCGCCGGCTTCATTGCGTCGGGTCGCGTGGGGCATCTGGGCACCGCGGACGCCTCGGGCCAGCCCCTCGTCGTCCCGTTCTGCTACGCCTTCGACGGCTCCGCCCTCTTCTCGGCCGTGGACGCCAAGCCCAAGCGAACCGCCCCGGACGGGCTCAAGCGCGTGCGCAACATCCGGGAGAACCCGAAGGTGTGCGTGGTCATCGGCGACTGGGACGAGGACTGGAGCCGGCTCCGCCACGTGATCATCCGGGGCGAGGCCGAGGTCCTGACCTCGGGCCCCGACTACCGGCGCGGCGTCGAGCTGCTCCTGGCCAAGTACCCGCAGTACCGGCGCATGGGGCTCGACGCCGAGGGCGGCGTGATGATCAAGGTGACGCCGGGCCGCGTGACGCAGTGGAGCCTCACCGGATGACGCCGGTGGACCGCGCGCTCGACCGCGTCCGCGAGGGCCGCGCGCCCGACGCGGCCGAGGCGGCCCTGCTGCTGGGCCTGGACGAGGCCCGGCTGCCCCCTCTGCTGGCGGCCGCGGCGGCCGCGCGCGACCGGGGCCGCGGCCGGCGCGTGACGTTCTCGGCCAAGGTGTTCGTGCCGCTGACCACGCTCTGCCGCGACTACTGCGGCTACTGCACCTTCAGGAAGGATCCGGGCGCGCCTGGCGCCTCCACCATGACGCCCGAGGCGGTGCTCGCCCTCGTCCAGGCCGGGGAGCGGCTCGGCGCCAAGGAGGCGCTCTTCTCCCTCGGCGACAAGCCCGAGGCGATCTTCCCCGAGCACCGCGCAGTCCTCAGGCGCCTCGGGCACCGGACGACCCTGTCCTACCTGCGCGCGGTGAGTGAGCTCGTGCTCACGAAGTCCTCGCTCCTGCCGCATGCCAACCCCGGCGTCATGTCGGAGCGGGACCTGAGCGCGCTCCGCGAGGTCAGCGCCAGCATGGGCATCATGCTCGAGACGACCTCCGAGCGGCTCCTGGGCCCGGGCCTCGCCCACGATCGCGCGCCTGACAAGGTGCCGGCCCGGCGCCTCAAGACCATCGCGCTGGCGGGAAAGCTGCAGATCCCCTTCACCACCGGACTGCTCATCGGCATCGGCGAGACCCACGCCGAGCGGGTGGACACCCTCCTGGCCATCCGCGATCTGCACGAGCGCCACGGCCACATCCAGGAGGTGATCGTCCAGAACTTCCGCGCCAAGCCCGGCATCCGCATGCGCGACTGGGCCGACCCCGCGCTACCCGATCTCCAGCGCACCGTGGCGGTGGCGCGGCTCCTGCTGGGACCTGAGATGAACATCCAGGCGCCGCCCAACCTCATGGCCGAGGGCTACGCCCGGCTGCCCGAGGCCGGGCTCAACGACTGGGGCGGCATCTCGCCGCTCACCCCCGACCACATCAACCCCGAGAAGCCGTGGCCGCTGATCCGCGAGCTCGCGCGCGTCACCGAGGCGGCGGGCTACGAGCTGCGCGAGCGGCTCGCGATCTATCCCGAGTACGCGAGGCGGCCCGAGTTCATGGACGCGGCCGTGAGGGCGGCTGCGGCCAGGCTCGCTGGCGCCGACGGCCTCGTCAGGCCGGAGCTCGAAACGTGGAGAGCGTGGTGATCCCGGAGGGCATCGAATGAACTCGCTGAGTCTCGACTGGGTGGACCCGGGCGTCCGGCGCATCCTGGACCGGGCGCTGGACGGCGCCGAGCTGTCGGTGGAGGAGGGGATCCGGCTCACGGAGGTCACCGGCCGCGAGCTGCACGCGCTCTGCCTGGTGGCCGACGAGATGCGCCGCCGCCAGGTGGGCGAGGTCGTGACCTACGTCGTCAACCGGAACATCAACTTCACCAACGTGTGCATCAAGCACTGCACCTTCTGCGCCTTCAGCCGCGACCACCGCGAGGAGGAAGGCTACTTCCTGCCCATGGACGAGGTGATCCGGCGCGCCGTCGAGGCGTGGGAGCTGGGCGCCACGGAGGTCTGCATCCAGGCCGGGCTGCCGCCGAAGATCGACGGCGCCTACTACGTGGATCTCTGCCGGGCCATCAAGACGGCCGTCCCCGAGATGCACCTGCACGCCTTCTCGCCGGAGGAAGTGCTGTACGGCGCCACGCGCTCGGGCATGGCGATCCCCGAGTTCCTCGGGGTGCTGCGGGCGGCGGGGCTGGGGAGCCTGCCGGGCACCTCCGCGGAGATCCTCGACCAGGAGATCCGCGACGTCATCGCCCGCGGCCGCATCACGGTCCGGCAGTGGACCGAGGTGATCACCGCCGCCCACGCCCAGGGGATCCGCACCACCTCCACCATCATGTACGGGCACATCGAGCGGCCCGAGCACTGGGTGCGGCACATGGACCTCCTGCGGAGCATCCAGAAGGACACGGGCGGTTTCACGGAGTTCGTGCCGCTGTCCCTCATCCACTACGAGGCGCCCATGTACCAGCGCGGGCTCGTGCCCGGGGTGCGGCCGGGGGCCACGGGCCTCGAGGTGGTGCGCATGCACGCCCTGGCCCGGCTCATGCTGGGCCCCGGGATCCGCAACATCCAGTGCTCCTGGGTGAAGGAGGGCCCGAAGCTGGCCCAGCTGCTCCTCGGCTGCGGGGCCAACGATCTCGGCGGCACGCTCATCAACGAGTCCATCTCGACCTCGGCGGGCGCCGGACACGGCCAGCTCGTGCCCCCGGCCGAGCTCCGGCGCATGGCCCGCGAGGCCGGCCGGGTCCCCGCGCGCCGCACCACGCTCTACGACCTGGTCACGGTGTATCACCGGGAAGAGGAGGACGAGGACTCCCCGCTCGATCACGTGGAGGACGCCGAGGCGCGCTTCGGCTCCTACCGGCGGCTGACGGCATCGAGCGAGTTCCGGTTCCTCCACCCCGCGCGCACGCCGAGCCCGGCCTCGTAGCGCGCGGCGACCGCGACGCGCGGGCCGTGGGTCAATTGCCTCGTTGTGGACCGCAGGGCGCTTGAGTACAATACGGCCCTGGTTTTCGAGACCCGTGGCCCTCTCGACCTGACATCGTCGTTCACCTCGAACCTGTAGACGGAGGCGCCCAGATGGCTAAGTCCATGACCAAGTCCGCGATCGTCGCCCACCTCGCGCAGAAGACCTCTCTCTCCAAGAAGCAGGTCATCGACGTGATGGACCAGCTCGCGACGCTGGCGACCAAGGAAGCGAAGAACGTCTTCATCGTCCCCGGCTTCGGCCGTCTCGTGCTGGCCAACCGCAAGGCGCGCATGGGTCGCAACCCGCAGACCGGCGAGCCCCTCAAGATCCCCGCGAAGCGCGTGGTGAAGTTCCGCCTCGCCAAGAGTCTGAAGGACGCCGTGCTTGGCAAGAAGTAGACCCTGGGAGGGCCTCGCGTACCGACCGCTCTCCGCCCCGGGCACGGAGGCCCGGGAGCTCTTCGGTTTCGTCGGCGCGTCGGCCCCGCAGGGCCCGGCCGTGGACACGGGCTGGGGGGCCTGGGACGGGCCGACGCTGGTGGCGGCCCTCCTGCTCGAGCGAGCCGGCGACTCGGCCATGCTCCACGGGCCGGTGGTCGTGGCGCCTCCCGCCTTCGAGCCCGACGACGCCCTCGAGACCGCCGCGCGCCTCGTGGCCGGCGCGCTGGAGCACGCGCAGGGCGACGGGATCGAGACCCTCTTCGCGCGCCCGCAGGGGCTCGATCGGGTCTGGGTGCGCGCGGGCTTCATCCCCGTCCCCGAGGTCTCGCTCCCCCAGGGGCTCCGGGGCCGGCCGGGGCTCGGCCTCTTCGCCTGGCGGGGCGGCAGCGCCCTCTGGAGCGCCGCGGGACGAGGCGCCGCGCGAGAGCCCCGCTCCCGCTAGCATGAAGATCGCCGCGCTCGCCGGCGGGACGGGCGCCGCCAAGCTCCTGCGGGGGCTGGCGCGGCTCGTGGACCCCGGGGACCTCACCGTCATCGGCAACACCGGGGACGACCTCCGACTCTGGGGCCTGCACATCTCCCCCGATCTCGACACGGTCTGCTACGCGCTCGGCGGCGTCGTGGATGTCGCAAAGGGCTGGGGGCGCCGCGACGAGACCTTCCATGCCCTGGAGGCGATGGGGCGCTTCGGCGAGCCCACGTGGTTCGGTCTCGGGGACCGCGATCTGGCGACGCATCTTCACCGGACGCGGCTCCTGGCGGAGGGCCGGACGCTCACCGAGGCCACGGCTGCCGTCGCGGCGGGACTCGGCGTCGCCCAGCGCGTGCTCCCCATGTCCGACCAGCCCGTCCGCACGCGCATCCTCGGCCCGGACGGATGGCTCGACTTCCAGGAGTACTTCGTGCGCGAGAAGGCGCAGCCCGCGGTGCAAGCGGTCCGCTACGACGGCGCCGAGTCGGCTGCCCCGGCGCCCGGCGTCGTGGAGGCCATCCTCGAGGCCCGGGCGGTGATCGTGTGCCCCTCGAACCCCATCACCTCGGTGCGGCCGATCCTGGCGGTGCCGGGCATCGCGCGGGCGCTGGAAGAGAGCCGGGCCACGGTGCTGGCCGTGAGCCCCATCGTGGGCGGCGAGGCGGTGTCCGGACCGGCCGGGCGCCTCATGGCGGCCTGCGGGCTGCCGGTCTCCGCCATCGGCGTCACCGCGGCGTACGCCCCGTGGCTCGACACGCTGGCCGTCCATGAGGGCGACGCTCCCCTGGCCGCTGACCTCGAGGCCCGCGGCGTCGCCGTGCTCGTCACCGACACGCTGATGACGAGCCCCGCGAAGGAGACGGCGCTGGCCCGCCGCCTCCTGGAGGCCCTGCCGTGAGCCGCCGCCTCCCGGCGCCGACGCTGGTGGCCGTGCCGGTGAAGGACCTCGACCACGCCAAGCAGCGGCTGATTCCGCTGCTCGAGCCAGCCGAGCGGCGGGCGCTGGCTGCCGCGATGCTCGAGGACGTCCTCGCCGCCCTCGTCGCGGCCGCGCTCGGCCCTCTCTGCGTCGTGACCAAGGACGAGGCGGTGTTGGCCCTGGCCGGCCGGCAGGGGATCCGGTGCCTCACGGAGAGCGCCAACCGCGGGCACACCGAGGCCGTGGCGCTGGCCCAGCGGGAAGCGGTCCGGCTGGGGCTCGCGCGGTTCCTGACCATTCCGGGAGACGTGCCCTGCGTGACGCGCGCGGAGCTCGAGCGGCTCGGCGCCACCCTCGACGCCGGGCCCGGCGTCGCCTTCGTCCCGTCGCTGTCGGGCTTCGGCACCAACGCCGCGCTGCTGTCGCCCCCCGCCGCCATGCCCCTCAAGTTCGGCGAGCCCTCCTTCGACAATCACCTGGAGGCGGCGCGGGAACGTGGGCTGTCGCCCGTCGTGCTGCCATTGCCGGGGATCGGCCTCGACATCGACGCGCCCGAGGACCTGGGGCTCCTGCTGGAGCGCGGCTCCGCCACGCGCAGCGGGACACTGCTGCGCGCGTGGGACATCCCCCGCCGCCTCGCGAGCCTCGGCTAGTGCCGGCCCAACTGACGTCGCCACGGCTCGCTCACGCTCGCCGGATTCCCACATCCGCTCGCCTCGCCTCCGGCTGCGGCTCCCCTGGCCACGTTCTCGGTCGGCGCAGGCGGTACCTTTGCGGGCACCGAGTCCCGCCGAAGGCGGGCGTGGTCGTCCGCCTCGCGCCCGCCGCTTCGCTCACCTCCCGGCTTCGCTCGCCTCGCCTTCGGCTGCGGCTCGCACCCCAATCCTCGGGCCTCGTCTGGCTCGTCATGTGGCCCGGCACGGTCCGGTCGCGCGCGTGGAGCAAGCGACACTCGTCGGAGGCGCACTAGCAGTGCCAACGCGCTACGAGGTGATCGGCGTCGAGGGCCTGCCGGAGATCGCCGCGGGCCACGATCTCGGCCTGCTCATCGCCGAGGCCGCCGCCCGCCAGGGCACGCCGCTCCAGGCCGCCGACCTCTTGGTGGTGAGCCAGAAGATCGTGTCGAAGGCCGAGGGGCGCCTCGTGCGGCTCTCCGGGGTGACGCCGTCCCCGCGGGCCCTGGCCATGGCGCGCGAGCTGGAGAGAGACCCGCGGCTGGTCGAGGTGATCCTCGGCGAGAGTCGGCGCGTGGTGCGCCACGACAAGGGCGTGCTCATCGTGGAAACCCACCACGGATGGGTGTGCGCGAATGCCGGCGTGGATCAGTCCAACGTGGACGCGGACACCGCCTGCCTGCTGCCGAAGGACGCCGACGCCTCGGCGCGGGGGCTGCGGGAGCGGCTCGGGGCGCTGACGGGCCACGCGCTCGCCATCGTCGTTGCCGACACCTTCGGCCGGCCGTGGCGCGAGGGCCTCACCAACGTGGCCGTCGGGGTCGCCGGCTTCGACCCGCTCAAGAGCTATCTCGGCGAGCGGGATCCGGCGGGACACGTGCTGCAGGCCACGGTCCTCGCCCTCGCGGACGAGCTGGCGGGCGCCGCCGAGCCGGTGATGGGCAAGCTGGCGCGCATCCCGGTGGCAATCGTCCGGGGCCTCGCCTGGGAGCCCGCCGCCGCCTCGAGCCGCGCCCTCCTCCGCGACCCGGACCGCGACCTCTTCCGCTAATGACTCCCGCCGAATACGGTTACGCGAATCGGCCGGGGGCCGGCAGGCGGGGGCGCTGCCTGGACCCGTGCCGTAGCGGCTCTCGAAGCCGGCGAGCGCCCCTCTCGGTTGCACCACGT
>MGBV01000272.1:0-749 GCA_001788415.1 Candidatus Rokubacteria bacterium GWC2_70_16
GACCACAACGGCCACATGAACATGGGGTACTACCTCGTCGTCTTCGACCTGGCGAGCGACGAGTTCTGGCGCTGGATCGGCCTCGACGACGCGCACCGCCGCGCGCGGCGCGTGACGACGTTCTGCCTCGAGACGCACGTGACCTACCACCGCGAGGTCCGCGAGGGCGACCCGCTCCGCTTCCGCACCCGGCTCCTCGCCCACGACGGCAAGCGCGTCCACTTCTTCCACGAGATGCTCCACGCCGCGCAGGGCTACCTCGCGGCGACCAACGAGGTGCTCTCGCTCCACGTGAGCCTGGAGACCCGCCGCGGCGCGCCGCTGGCGCCCGAGATCCTCGAGCGCCTCGCCCGCATCCAGGCGGCGCACGCCGCGCTGCCGCGCCCGCCCCAGGTGGGCCGCACGATGGGCCTCGACGCCGCGCCCACGACGCGATGACGCCGCTCGCCGCGCTCGCCGGGCCCGTCGCCGCGCTGCTCGTCGAGCGCAAGCAGACCGTCGCGGTCGCCGAGTCCTCCGCGGGCGGCCTCGTCTCCGCCGCGCTCCTCGCCATCCCGGGCGCCTCGGCGTACTACCTCGGCGGGAGCGTCATCTACACGCAGGCGGCGCGCCGCGAGGTCCTCCGCGTCCCCGACGACGCCCTCCGCGGCGTCCGCTCGAGCACGGAGGCCTACGCGCTCGTGAAGGCGCGCGCGGTGCGCGCGCAGCTCGGCGCCACGTGGGGGCTCGCGGAGACGGGGGCGGCGGGG
>MGBV01000272.1:756-37499 GCA_001788415.1 Candidatus Rokubacteria bacterium GWC2_70_16
GCAACCGCTACGGGGACGCGCCCGGCCACGCGTGCCTCGCCGTCGCGGGGCCCGTCGAGCGCGCGCTGACCGTCGAGACCGGCCAGGCCGACCGCGAGGCCAACATGCTGGCGTTCACCCGCGCGGCGCTCGCGCTGCTCGAGGCGTGCGTCAAGGAGAGTCGCGCATGACGACGATCGGGATCCTGCACCCCGGCGAGATGGGCAGCGCCGTCGGCGCCGCCGCCCGCGCCGGCGGGGCGCGGGTGCTCTGGGCGTCGGCGGGGCGCGGCGGCGCCACGCGCGCGCGCGCGGCGGCCGCGGGCCTCGAGGACGCCGGCACGCTCGCCGCCCTCGTCGCGGCGAGCGACGTGATCCTCTCCGTCTGTCCGCCCGCCGCCGCGCGCGCCGTCGCCCAGGCGGTCGCCGCCCACCGCTTCGCCGGCCTCTACGTGGACGCCAACGCGATCGCGCCGGCCACGACGCGCGAGGTCGGCGCGCGCGTCGAGAAGGCCGGCGCCCGCTTCGTGGACGGCGGCATCATCGGCCCGCCACCGCGCACGCGGGGCACCGCGCGGCTCTACCTCGCGGGCGAGGGCGCCGCGCGCGTCGCCGCGCTCTTCGCCGAGGGCCCGCTCGAGGCGATCGCGCTCGACGGCCCGCCGGGCGCGGCCTCGGCCCTCAAGGCGGCGTACGCGGGCTGGAACAAGGGGCACGCCGCGCTCCTCATGGCGGCGCGCGCGTTCGCTGCCGCCGAGGGCGTGGAGGCGGCCCTCCTGGCCGAGTGGAGGATCTCCCAGCCGGAGCTCCCCGCGCGCTCGGAGGCTGCGGTGCGGAGCAACGCCCGCAAGGCGTGGCGCTTCGTCGGCGAGATGGAGGAGATCGCGGCGAGCTTCGCCGCGGCGGGCCTGCCCGAGGGCTTCCACACGGCCGCCGCGGAGATCTATCGCCGGCTCGAGGGCTGGAAGGACACGGAGGCGCCGCCGGCGGCCGCCGAGGTCTCGGGCGCGCTCGCTCTCGGGGGTCGGCGTGGAGGAGGCGGTACTCGCCGAACAGCTCGACGCGCTCGAGAAGCGTCCCGTTGACGCCGACGCGGTCCCGCGACGGCTAGGAGGGCGGCGGGCCCGGCGACTGGGCGCCGAGGAAGTCCAGCACGAGGCGGTTGAAGATCTCCGGCTGGTCGCAGTGCGTGGCGTGGCCCGAGTCGGGGACGACCGCGAGGCGCGCGCCCGGGATGCCCCGCGCGAGGGCCTCCTTGCTCGCGAGCGAGATCGTGCAGTCGCGCTCGCCCGCGACCACCAGCGTCGGGCAGGCGACCCGGCCCAGCCGGTCGCGCGCGTCGAACGTCGCCAGCGCGGCGATCGACGCGAGATACGCCCGGCGCGACGTGCGGCCGAGGCTCCTGGCCGCGCGCCGGTACAGCTCGGCCTGCTGCGGCTTCGGGAAGAGGCCGCGCGCCACGAGCGCGGCGACGATCGACATCGGCGCGGTGCCCAGCAGGACCAGGCGCGCGAGCATCCGCAGCCCGCCCGCCGCGTCCGGCGGGCTGAGCCGCGCGAACGCGTTGACGAGCGTGAGCGACCGCACGCGCCCCGGCGCTTGCAGCACCAGCTCGAGGCCGACGCAGCCGCCGAGCGAGAGCCCGACCACATGCACCGAGGGCTCCCCGAGCCGGTCCAGCAGCGCCTCGAGGCGCTGGCCCATGGCCGGGACGGTCAGCCGCCCGCGCGGGTGCGCCGAGCGCCAGTGGCCGGGAAGGTCGACCAGGACGAGCCGGTGGCCCACGCCCAGGGGACCGAGCTGGGGCGCCCAGTCCTCGGCGGAGGAGCCGAGCCCGTGGAGCAAGACGACGGCTGGGGCGCTGCCGTCCGTGAGACCGCGACGCTCGAAGTAGATGGCGGGCTACTCGCGGTGACGCAGGGGGGTCGTCGCCCGTCTCGCGCGCTACCCCGTCAGCAGGAGGGCAGGCACCGGCACGAGGCGGCGGCCGACCGGGTCGGCCGCGAGGCGGAGCCCCTCGAGCGCGTGAGCGCCCAGCAACACCGGCGCCCCCGGCTCGCCGAACACCACGAGCGTGATCGCGGAGCGCCCGCCGACACGTATCCACGCGTGGCCGATGTCCCGCTGGACCTCGCGTCCGTCGGCCAGCACGAACGAAGCAGCAACGTGCCGGACCACACTGAGATCCTCGAGGATATTCGCCGGTACGCTGGTGTACGTCGCCCCGGTGTCCGCAACCGCTTCGACCTCCAGCCAGCGCACGCCGGTGGGATCGCCGATCTCGATTACGACCCGAAACGTGCCCATGCCTCACCAGTGTGGAGGCCACTGCGGGTCGTGTCAATGCAGGAGATCAGATACACCTCCCCTCCTCCGCCCGCGCAACGGATCGACGAGGCTCGGACTCGGGAGGTCAGAACAGCGTGTAGATGAACGGCGCGATGGCGGAGCTCTGGGCGAAGATCAGCAGCGCGCCGAAGATCAGCAAGACAAAGATCATGGGGGTCAGCCACCACCACTTGTTCTGCCAGAAGAACTGCAGCAGCTCGCCGGCGATGCCCAGCCGACTGGTCAGGCTCTCCATACGCTTCATCCCGTCACTCCCCGGCCGTCATGTGAGGGGCTTCTCGATCAGGACGTCGCCGAGCACGAGCGCGTCCATCCCGCTTTGGCAAAAGGTCCGGAAGGCCTCGCCCGGGGTGTTCACGATCGGCTCGCCCTTCAGATTGAAGGAGGTGTTGAGCACCACGGGCACCCCGGTCGCCTGCCCGAACGCCTCGATCAACCGATAGTACCGCGGGTTGACGTCGCGGCGGACGGTCTGTGGCCGCGCCGTCCCGTCCACATGGGTGACGGCGGGGACCGCCTCCCGCCGCTCCGGCCTCACCGGCACGACGTAGAGCATGAAGCGCGCCGGGTAGTGGCGCGCCGCTTCGGGAAGCGCGAAGTACTCTTCCGCGCGCTCGACCAGGACCGACGGGGCGAACGGCCGGAAGGGCTCCCGGAACTTGATCTTGACGTTCACCGTGTCCTTCATGTCCGGCCGCCGGGGATCCGCCAGGATGCTCCGGTGCCCGAGCGCCCGCGGCCCCCACTCGAAACGGTCCTGGCACCAGCCGACCACCTTCCCCTCGGCGAGCCGCTCCACGACCCGCTCGATCAGGCGCGCCTCGTCGTCGCACCGGAGACCGCGGATCCCCTCCCGCCGGAGGAACGTCTCGATCGCGCCGGCATCGTGCGCCTCCCCCCAGGCGGCGTGCTCCATGACGAACGCGCGCGGCTTGCCGAGGGCCATGTGGTAGGCGTAGAGGGCCGCGCCCACCGCGCCCCCGCCGTCGCCGGCCGCCGGCTGGATGTAGATCTCCTCCACCGGCGTCTCGCGGAGGATCCTCCCGTTCGCCACGCTGTTCAGCGCGACACCGCCCGCCAGGCAGAGCCTCCGCAAACCCGTCCCGGCGAGCACACTCCGCACCATTCGGAGCAGAACCTCCTCGGTCACGGTCTGGATGCTCGCCGCGATGTCGGCGTAGTGCTGGTTCTGGCGGGCCAGCTCCGCGTAGTTCCCCGGCTTCTCGCCGAAGTACGTCGGATAGCCGCTCGCCTCGGTGAAGAAGTAGACACCCGGCTCGCGCGGGGTCCCGAACAGATCGACGAACTTCTGGCTGAACATCCGGTCCGTGGAGCAGTGGAACGCGAAGTAGTCCATGTCCAGCTCGAAGCCGCCGTCCGGCCCGACGCGGATGAGCTTCGAGACCTCGTCCTGGTAGCGGGGCGTGCCGAAGGGGGCCATGCCCATGACCTTGTACTCGCCCTCGTTCACCTCGAAGCCCAGGAATGCCGTGAACGCGCCGTAGAGGAGGCCGAGCGAGTGGGGGAAGCGGATCTCCTTCAGCAGCTTGATCTCGCCGCCCCGGCCGACGCCCAGGCTGGCCGTCGTCCACTCGCCGACGCCGTCGACGGTGAGGATCGCGGCCTCGTCGAACGGCGAGCAGAAGAAGGCGCTGGCGGCGTGCGAGAGATGGTGCTCGCTGAAGAGGATCCGCGCCGGCGGCACCCCCAGCCGCTTCTGGATGAGATGCTTGATCCAGAGCTTGTCGCCCAGCCACGTGATCATCGACTCGCGAAACACCTTGTGCGACCGCGGGAACGTCTGCATGCTCGACAGGATCAGCCGCTCGAACTTGACGAAGGGCTTCTCGAAGAACACGACATAGTCCAGGTCCCCGGCCTCGACGGCGCCCGCCCGCAGGCAGAACTCGATGGCGTGACGCGGGAACTCGTAGTCGTGCTTCTTGCGGCTGAACCGCTCCTCCTCGGCCGCCGCGACCAGCACCCCGTCCCGGAGGAGCGCCGCCGCCGCGTCGTGGAAGTAGCACGAGATGCCGAGGATGTTCATCAGGACTGCCGCGTGGCGCGCTCGAGGGCGGAGCCCGCCTCGTCCCGCCGCGGGAGCCAGCCCCTGGCGCTGGCCGCCTTGATGGCCAGCGGGTCGCCCGTCAGGCGGACCGCGAGGGCGAACGGGCCGAAGACGACGAAGTAGAAGACCACCAGCACGAGCCTGGCCTGGAAGTCACCGATGACCCGGGCGACCCGCTTCCACCCCTCCCACGCGCGGCGGAGGACGGTCACCGGAGCCCCTGCGGCGAGAGGGACGAGACAGCCACGGTGGGATCACTCTAGGCGGCGGGCGCGGGCGCGTCAAGGCGGCGGGCGGGCGGCGAGCATCGTCTCCGCGTGTCAGCCCTGCTACCATGCTGAGCACCGTGGCCCCGCCGGCAGGGACAAGGCGACGTCTGGCTGGCCAGGTGGCTGTCGCCGCCGCCTCCCTGGTCGTCTCCCTCCTGGCGCTCGAGGCGGGCCTGCGCCTCCTCGACCGCTACGTCATGATCTACGACATCGAGATGTGGAAGTACGCGAAGTACCTCAAGCGGCAGGCCGCCGACCCGGCAATCGGCCACGAGCACGTCCCGAACGCCCGGGCGCGCCTCGACGGCGTGGAGGTCGCCATCAACTCGCACGGCCTGCGGGACCGGGAGTACGGTCACGCGAAGCCGCCGGGCACCGTCAGGATCCTCGTCCTGGGCGACTCCAACACGTTCGGCTGGGGCGTGCCGGTGGAGGCCACGTACCCGAAGCAGCTCGAGCGGCTCCTGAACGAGGGCGAGGCGGGTGCCCGACGGTACGAGGTGATCAACGCCGGGGTCGGGAACTACAACACCACGATGGAGATCGCCTATCTCGAGCGGCACGGGCTCCGCTACTCCCCGGACGTCGTGATCGTCGGCTGGTTCATCAACGACGCCGAGCCGACGCCGCGGCGCGTGATCAGCCCGGTCCTGGAACGCTCGCATCTCGCCGCGCTGGGGCTGATGAGCACGCGGTACTTCCTGACGTATCTGGGCCTGGAACCCGACTATCGGCGCTACTACTCGGAGCTGTACGAGGACGGCGCGCCGGGCTGGGCGGCGGCGCGGAGCGCCCTGATCCGTCTGGGACACCTGGCCCGGGAGCGCACCTTCACGCCGATCATCCTGCTGCTGCCCGACCTTCACCTCCTCCAGGCTCAGTACCCGTTCGACGCCGCCCATCGGAAGGTGTCGACGCTCGCTCGCTCGAAAGACATCGCCCTCCTGGACGGCCTCGAGGTCTTCCGCGGGATGGACGGGCGCACCCTCTGGGTGAGCCGCACCGACGCGCACATGAACGCCCGCGCTCACGCCCTCACCGCGCGCGCGCTCTTCGACTTCCTGCGCGCGCAGTCGCTCCTTCCCGACCGGCGCGCGCGCTGAGGACGCGCCTAAGGGTCCCGAGCCTCCGCGGCGTGCCGCGACGGACGCGGGGCCGCCGTCGCCTGGACGTCGGCGCCTTCGTCGGGGCTGTCGTCCAGCTCCGGCAGGCGCTGGAGCACGCCCGCGAAGAACCAGAAGTAGACGTTCATCGGCGTGAAGTCCGGCCCCGCCACGAAGACGTTCAGCACGCCCCCGGCGACGGCCGCCAGGAGGCCGACCCCCACCCAGCGCAGGCGGACATCACGGATCGAGCGCTGGGCCTTGATGCTGGCCCAGAACATCATTGAGACCAGCACCAGGAAGACCACAGTTCCCAGCAGACCGTACTCCCACAGGAGCTTGAGCCAGTAGCTCTCCGGGAATATGACCTCGTTCGAGAAGCGCCGCGCCGCCGCCGTCGCGGTGCCAGCGCCATGGCCGACGAGGCTGGAAGAGAGAGCGATCGCCGGCCCCGTCTGCAACATGTAGTTGAGCCGCAGGGAAATATTCCCGGGGATGGTTGCCACGCGGTCGACGAACATGTCCCAGGTGAACGGATAGACGCCGGCCAGGAGCAGCACGCCGCCCAGGACGAAGCCGGCCCGCTGGCGCCCCCCACGCAGCATGACGAGCATCACCAGCAGCTCGAGCCCGGCGAGCACGTAGAAGGACCGGGCGCCGTTCACCATCATGCCGACCAACGCCAGCCCGCCCGCCGCGAAGACGACGACCCGCTTCGCCGCGCTCAGGCCAGCTCCCAGCAAGCCGAAGAAGATCGGCAGGACGCTCAGCAGGTAGAGGCCGAACCCCATCGTGAACGTGAACGTGGCGGGCGGCCGGAAGTACCGGGTCCCCGACTCGCCGCCGATCCACCAGAAGGCGAAGTCGTTCAGGACCTCGGCGTCCAGCTCGGTGAACGCCTCGGGCCCGAGGATGTACTGTCGGATGCCGGTCACGGTCACGGGAAACGACGCGACCGCGAGGATCAGCAGCAGCCGGATCACCGCCTCCTTCGACTCGACCAGGTAGTACCCGACGAGGTACATCGGGACGAAGCCCCAGAAGAGGCCGAACCCGATGACGGCGACGATCGGCGACGGTATCCACGGATTCACCGTCTGCACGAGCGTGATGCCGAACATCACCGCAGCCGGGACCAGGAACGGAAGACTCCTGAAGGGCGCGATGCCGCGCCGGGCCAGCTCGATGAAGAATCCCGCGTAGAGGCCGGCGGCGACCACGGCCTTGGCGAACAGCACCGTCGTCGCGAGCGTCCAGTACGTGCGCAACAGCGTGCCCTCGAAGCAGATCGCGATGAGCAGGAACACGGTCATGACGCGCCACTGGAGGGCGGCGATCACGCCGGCAAGCACGATGCCCGCGTAGAGGACGAACCGCTGATCGCCTTCGACGATGACGTTCAGCGCGACGTACACGGTCAGACCGATTCCCGCGAGCGCGATGAGTGGAGCCACGAGGCTCCCGGAACCGGTCAGGGCCCCTCTCACCCGAGCACCTCCCGATAGACCTCGACCATGAGGTTGGCCACGCGTTCCCAGGAGAAGTATGTTCGGGCCCGCTCGAGACCCCGCCGGCGGAGCTCCTGGCGAAGCTCGGGCTCCGTCAGGAGCCGCTCGAGGCACTTGGTCAGGGCGGCCGAATCCCGCTCCGGGAAGACGAGTCCGGCGTCCCCGATGACGAACGGAATGGCTCCGGACGCCGACCCGACGACGGGGACGCCGCAGGCCATCGCCTCGACGAGGACGCGACCGAACTGCTCGGCCCATTCGGGGGTCGTGTACGACGGCAGGACCAGCGCGTCCATGCACGCGAGGTACGCGGGCACTTCCTCGTGGGATGGATCCATGAAGACCAGCTTCGACGCCACCCCGAGGCGGTCTGCGACCTGCTCCAGCTCCCGCCGGTCGGGACCCCGGCCGTCGATCAGGAGCGAGAAATCCCCCGGCAGCCGCGCGGCCGCCTCGAGGAGGGTCCGGAGCCCCTTCGCGGGGATCAGCCGCCCGAGGTATCCAATCACGAACGCGCGTAGCCCGAGCCGCGCCCTGAGCGCCGGGTCCGCGCGCGGCTGGAATCGCTCCGGGTCGTATCCCAGTGGAATGACCCGGACATCGGACCGCCCGGCGCGCCGCTGCCACAGGCGCTGGATCTCGGGGGTACCCGCCACGAGCCCGCTCACGGAGCCGAGCACGGAGCGCTCGATCAGCCGGAAGGGCAGCGGGTATCGCTTGTCCAGGTTCTGATACGTCGAGAGCACGATCTTCATGCCCCGTGCGCGCGCGGCCTTCGCGATCTGCCACGCCACGATGCTGTAGGGCTCCTGCTCGACGTGAACGACGTCGGGACGGTACGCGTCCAGGACGCGCGCCACCGCCCGCCACCGGTACGCGAAGAGCGCCGGATGCCAGGTCAGGAGCGCGTCGCGCACGAACACCGCGAAGTCCGCGACGTGCGGCGGCTCGAAGTCGTAGCGATGCGCCGTGTCCCGGTCGTGCCAGCGTGACGGCACGAGCAGACCCACCTCGATCCCGCGATTTCGCGCGAGGACATGGAGTCGTTCCTGGTTGATGCGGAGGACACACGAGTGATTGGCATACAGGACCCGCATCGCCACGGCTAGATCCGCCCGAGCACCAGGGCCCGCAGCAACAGGACGCGCTCGTGGATGAACGACCGCGCCCGTGCCCGGCGCGCGGGGCGCAGGAGGAAGATCCAGGCCCAGGCGACGACGGTGGTGACGGCGTCGAGGACCGCGACGGCGCGGACGAGCGGCAGCGTGCGCGGTCCGCGGTGTTTCTCGAAGAACCTGAGTTTCCCCCGGAAGGGCTTGTCGAAAATCACCCCGATGTTCTTCGCGATGCTCTGGCCCCCGACGTGCACGGCCGCGGCGCGGACTACGATGCCCGTCTTCCATCCGGCCAGGCGCGCGCGATAGCACCAGTCCACGTCCTCCCCGGTGTAGAAGAAGCCCTCGTCCAGGCGCCCCACTCCTTGCACGGCGATCCCGCGGATCATCGAGCAGCCCAGGCCCACCCAGTCCACCTCGCGGTCCTCCGTGTACCGCCAGCCGTGCAGCGTGAACGCCCGTACCAGGCGCTCGGGCGCGAGCTTGTGGAGGAAGAGCGCGGTGAAGAGCTCCGAGCCGAGCGACGGGAAGACCGAATGGGTCGGATGGTGGCGGCCGTCGGCGAACCTCAGCTTGCACGACACGGCGGCGTAGTCGCGGTGCGCCGCCAGGAACTCGCGCAGCGTCCGCAGCGCCGAGGCCTCGATGAAGGTGTCGCTGTCGAGCAACGCGACGTACGCTCCCCGGGCCAGGCGGATGCCCACGTTGCGTCCGGCGGCGGAGCCGAGATTGCGGTCCGTCCGGTGGTAGCGGACGGCGGGGAACTGCTCGCGCACCATCGCCTCGGTCCCGTCCTCGGAATGGTTGTCGACGACGATCACCTCGACCGGCTCGCCGAGCGCATCCAGGTCGCGGTGCACCGTCTCGAGCGCCCGCCTGAGCAGGCTCAAGGTGTTGAAGGTCAGGAACACGATGGACACGTCGGGACCCGGGGCGACCGCGAGGAGCTTGCGGAACACGTGGAAGCTCTGGCCGTGAAGCTCCTCGAGGCGGTCGCCGTGGAACCGGACGGTCCGGTTCAGGCGCGCCGCGTACGCCTGGAGGTCGTCGCCCTGGAGCTTCTCGAACCCCAGGTGCCGGTAGACCGCGACCGCCGGGCTGCCCGCCGCGCTCGCGGCCACGGTCAGCTCCGTCCGCTCGCCCGACAGCCAGGCCAGTCGCTCCAGGCCTGCGATCAGCGATCGCCCGGCCCCCCGCCCCTGGCAGCGCGGCTCGACCGCGAGGCGGTGGATGTGGACCGCGCCCGCGCGGGGCGCCGACGCGACGCAGAAGCCGGCCAGCGCGCGGGCGCCGTCGACGGCCGCCAGACTCAGCGCCCACTTCCCGTCGAGGTCCCGCCGGAATTGCTCGGCCGTCCAGCCCGCCTCCGCGTACGCGGCCCCCATCGTCTGGAAGAGGCGCCCGTCGAGCCGCACGAGATCGTCGAGCCAGCGGGACATCCCCGCCCGGTCGAGCGGGACCAGCCGCATCGCCGCGGTCACAGCACCATGCGGTAGCAGACGAAGGCCTCGGCGGCCTCGACCGCGATCTCCCGGCCCTTGACCCGCGCGATGTCGACCATGCTCTCGAGGCTGCCGAAGTGACGCGACGACTTGATCTGCGAGCGGTGCCGGCGAAAGGCCTCGACCTTCGTGTCCAGGTACGCGGAGATGTCGACGTAGAGCGTCGGGTGGAAGTGCTGGTGGTACCACGAGAGCGTCGGATTGTCGTAGGTCACGACCATCGTGGGCGCGTGCTTGTACTCCGGCAGGTGCGGCCGACAGGCGGTGAACCCCGCCTCGAACACGGCGACGTGGTCCTGGTTGTAGGACGGCGCGGGGAGGGCGACGATGGTCGGCTTGAGCGTGTTGATGGCCAGGCGGCACCCCCGCTCGAACCGCTCGACCAGATCGCGGCGCGGCAGGGCGTCCAGCCGCAGCAGGCGCTCGGGGTCGGTGAAGAGCACCTCGTAGTCGTCCACCTTCAGGAAGCGCATGACGTCGTCCAGCTCCTGCGCGCGCGTCGTCGCGGTGACCGGCTCCATCCCGCCGGCGACGTAATGCGGCAGGTCGGCCAGGGCTACGACGATCACGTAGACCTCTCCGCCGTGGTCCTTGATCTTGGCGATCGTCCCGGCGCATCCGTAGGTCTCGTCGTCGGGATGGGGCGAGATCACCAGCAACCGCTGTTCGCTCAGCTCCATGGGCCCCTCTCAGCACCTCGCCCCGGCCAGCGCTCCGCTTCGCCGAAGCCCGGCCGCCACCGCCCGCGCGTAGACCCGGGCGCCGCGGGCGTTGAGATGCATGTCGTAGCGATAGAAGAGCGGGCGGTCGGCGGCCGGCGCCGCGCGAAACGCCTCGAGGCTGTTGACGACCGTGACCCGCTGGCTCACGCCGAAGGCCTCCAGGGTCCGAAACGGGGTCGTGGAGCCGTACAGCCCCGGCCCGAGGCCGAAGTAGCGGCGGCCGGGCTCGGACTCCTCCGGCGCGACCTGGTGGCCGTACGGACTCACGGTCAACACCCACTGGACACCGTGGGATCGAAGGAGGTCGCCCATCAGCGCGAGGTAGCGCCGTGACCGCGCCCAGTGACCCGGCAGGTCCGCGCCGTCGCGCGTGATGGCGAAGCGATCCGCACGGATATCGCCGACCAGCCCGCGGGCCTCAAGGTCCCGCGGCGTGTCCAGGGTCATCCGGCTCACGCCGAACACCTCGCGCACGGCCGGCACGGCCCGCACCAACTGGAAGAGCTTCGCGGCGCGTACCGCCCGCTCGAGGACGCCCCGCGGCGCTTCGGCGGGAAGCCCGGGCCCATCCACAGCCGGGCCGCTGTCAAGGCCAGACACGGCCTCGGGTACGTCGCCGGCGGCGATTCGCGCGAGCCGGGAGTAGATGTAGTCATCCTGGACGTCGGACATGTCGAAATGCTGGACGACCAGGTCCGGCGCCAGCCGCAGCCCGGTGGTCTTCACAAAGAGATACTCGAGGATCGGCGAGAAGCTCGCGACCCCCGCGTTGAGGACCTCGAAGCGTGTGCGGCAGGTCCCGGCGTTCAGCAGGCGCTCGAGCTGCTTGGGAGGCGTGTCGTCGAGCGCGAGTCCCGCGCCGTCGATCGTGGAGTCCCCGGTCCAGAGTATGCGGTACGTCCCCGGCGGCTTCGTCGGGGCGGTCTCCCGGTCGCGGAGCCCGAGGCTGTTGACCTGATACTCGACGTCCCACTCGCTCGTCCGCTGCCTTCCGCGCGCATTCGGCACGAGACCATGGTGATAGACGGGATCCGGCCGACGGAAGCGCGTCTCGTCGTAGGGGCGAAGGTACACGCGCAGCGCCGCCTCGGCAAGCACGAGCCCGCTCAGCAGCCCGAGGAGGAGCAGGAACGTTCGTCGCATCCTCCAGGGGAGTATAATCCGCCTCGGACTCATCGCCTCCGGACGGGCACGGCTCCCCGCTCCCGGTCGAGCCATCGCACGACGTCCGTCGAATCGCGAAGGCCTCCCTTGAGCAGCTCGAGGATCAGCCCGTGGAGCAGGAGCGTGTTGAAGGGCGGGTCGTACGCGGTCGGAGTCCGCCGGCCGGCGAGCTTGAGCACGAAGGGCACCCGGTAGTCCCGGCGGCCATCGAGGGCGATCGACTCCGCCCACGAGTGGTCCGCGGTGACCACCACGGTCGTCCGCTCCCACACACCGGCGCGTTCCATCGCGCGCCTGACCTCCCCGAGGGTCCGATCCACGAGCTGGAGGTTGTCGAAATAGCCGGCCACCGGGTCGGCGTCGAGGCTGAAGTCGTCCTTGAAGCGGTCGTAGATGAACGCCTCGTGCGGGATCGGCCAGTGGACGAGCAGCAGGTCGAGGTCCGGCCGTGCCGCCGCCTCGCGCGCCGCCTCGAGGACGTCAAGGTATCTGCGGGTGCCCCGCTCGCGGTGCCGTCGAAGCTGCCGCGCGCCTTCCCGGTATCCGAGGCGCCACACGGCCGGCACGGTGCCGATGAGCGTCTCCGTCTGAAGCCCCATCACCTCGGGCAGGCTCGCCGCGCCGGCCGACACCATCCGGCAGCTGGTCAGGGTCCCGCCCAGCACCTCGCAGTACGGCAGGTACCACCCGACCACGCCGCCGCGCGCCCCGAGCGCGCGGGCCCTGGAGAACACGCTCGGCTGGCTGCTCCACAGTACGCTCCGATCGGCGCCGACGAACCGCACCGTCATATCGCCGGGGTAGTACGGCTTCACCTCGGCAACCCGCCGCCCGGTGATCAGCGCCGGCATCGCCGCCGCCGTGCTGCCTCCCGGGGGGAACGCGTTCCGCGCGCACAGCCCCTCGCCGCAGAGCCGGTCGAGCTCCCGGAGCCTCACGGTCCGCGGCCGCTCGGGGAAGCTCAGGCGATAGTCCATCGCGTCGAAGAGGAGCCACACGACCCGCTGCGTAGGGCCTTCTGTCGGCGCGCGCACCCCGGCTCGCTCCTCGACGACGGTCCTCGGCGTCTCGTGCCTGACCAGCACCCTCGCCGCGTGGAAGAACGTCACCGCAACGAACGGAAGGCAGACCAGGAGGACGGTGGCGATCCCGGCGACAACCCGGTCCTGCCATCGCACGAGCAGGCCGACCGCGACGGCGGCCAGCGCGATTCCCACAGCCATCGTCCCACCCCCCCCAAACGGCGCGGCCAGCGCCGGCACGGTCAGGTCGGTCAGCTGGACGCGGATACCGTTCAGGGGAACCGCCACGGCCAGGAGGAACATCCATTGCATCGTTCGGCGCGCCCACGGACGCTGCAAGCGCGTCGCCCCGAGCACGACAACCCACAGCGCCAGGGCGAGGAGAAGGACGTTCAGGACGATGCCGACGAGATACGTCCGCACGTTCCCGACTTCGACGATGTTCGGCGAATCGAACAACCGGGACCAGACCGTGATGAACGACAGGTTCGCCAGCGACAGCGCCACGGCGGCGTCTCGCAGAGCGGCTCTCATCCCCGCCGGTCCAGCACGTACAGCCACCGGGCCTCGGCCACCTGGCGACAGGCGGCGACCGTGAACTCCCGGCGGCACTCGGCCTCGAAGCGCTCCCGCGTCAGGTCGGCGAACAAGGCGTCACGTCCTCGTGCCAGCCGGCGGAACATCGGATCGGCAGGAGCCACGAACTCCACGATCAGCGTTCGCGTGCCGAGTTGGGCGCCGAGGGAGACGATCTCGCTGAGCGGAATCTGCTCGCCCACGAGCAGGTGGTGCGCCACGGCCAGCATCAGCACCGTGTCGAACGCCCCCCGGGCGCGGTCGAGGAACGCCCGGCACTCCGCGTTGCGCCACCCGACGGCCGGGCTCGGCCGCGCTAGGTCGACGACGAGCGGGAGGATGTCGAGGCCCGCCCCGCGCGCCTCGCGCCACAGCGCGCCCACCACCGCCGGGTCGGCGTCGATCGCGACGACCGCCGCGCCGCCCCGCGCCGCCTGGACGCTGAACCGCCCGGTGTTGCACCCGACGTCCAGGACGTTCCGCGGACGCCGCTCCGCGAGCACCGCGTCCACGAGCGCCTGCTTGGCCGCGGCATACGCGGGCGTGGAGGTCTCACGCGCGACCGCGTAGTCGGACCAGCGCGACGACGCGCTCGGTGGGGGCGCGGCGGCCGCCAGGATCCGGCGCAGGTGCTTCAGCAGGGCGCGCAGGACGTGTCGAGCGCGTTCCGGATCGGCGAGCCGCCGCTCCCGATAGACGGCGGGATCGCTCTGCGGGCGGCACGCGGCCAACCAGACGGGCAACGACACCGCGGTGAGGAACGGCGGCCGGAGCCTCCGCAGCGGGCCGCACAGCCGGTAGACCTCGGATGGCTCGAGGCCGTCGCGACGCGCCAGCAGGAGCTGGTCCAGGGGCAGCCCGAGGTGCTTGCCCACGAGCAGCGGGAGCACGAACGTCCGGACGAACTGGCCGTACGGCAGCCACGTCGGATCGCCGGCGTGGCGCGCCTCGAACGAGAGCACGTCGACAAAGATGGGCTCCGAACCCTGGAAGAGCACGTTGTAGGGGGTGGCGTCCTTCAGGCCGAGCCCCTCGGCGAGCAGCGCCTCGGCGAGGTCCAGGGTGAGGGCCCCGGCGGCGTGGAGCATCTCCAGGGGCCACTCGTAGGGGAAGCTCTCGAAGAGCCTCTCGTGCTCCACCAGCGCGGCGCCCTCGGCGCCTTCCGTGAGCGCGCCGTCGTCCCACGTCGACCGCAGGTCGGCGGCTGCCACCGCGTCCAGGAGCCGGGCGCCGATCCCCCGCCCGGTCCTGACGAACTCGCGCACGGCGGCCGACGAAAGGTACGCGTCCAGGTTCGGGCGGCCCGTCGGGTTGACGGCGCGGATCAGGCGACCGCCGGCCTTGATCAGGCGCCCCCCGGGGTCCCGGAACGAGAGTGGGCTAGCGGTCACGGGTCCGACGCCCCAGGCAGAACTCGACCACCTTCTTCGCGACCGACCGGAGGAGTTTCCACACGTAGAAGAAGAACCCGACGAAGGCGGCCAGCAGGAGTTGCAAGAGCAGCGCGCCCGTTCCCGGGTCCACGTACGCCTCCGCGCACTCCACCCACGTCGCCCACAGCCACGCGGCCAACCAGAGCGGTCTCGGCGGTTGACGGCCCACGCCGCTCACTCCGCCCGCTTCTCAAGGACAAATACCCAGTGGTGCCCGAACCACCGCACCACGGGGATGGCGCGGAGCACGTGCTCCACGCGGGTCCAGCGCGTCGCGTACGGGCCCCTCGTGACGCCGAACAGCCGCTCAATCAGCACGTGCGCCTCCAGGAGGAAGAAGTAGGAGGCGCACCAGCCGACGCGCAGGCCGGCCGCGCGGCTGAACGCCTCGATGTCCCGCCTGGTGAACGCCGTGCTGTATCCCCCGGCGATCGAACCTGTCGCCGCCAGGGGCAGCGGAATGTCCAGAAAGAACGAGGCGACGCGCTCCACCGCGACGAGCGGGTTGCAGAGACACGAGAGGGAGACCTCCTGCAGGTTGTCCGTCGTGAGCAGGCACCGCCCCCCCGGCGCCAGGACTCGCGCGACCTCTCGGAGCACCTCCACGGGATCGGCCACGTGCTCGACGACCTCCAGGCAGCTCACGAAGTCGAACGCGCCCGACCGCAGGGGCATCGCCCGGGCGTTTCCGGCGACGCAGGCGCTGTCCGGCCGACGGCGGCGCAGGGCCTGGAGCCCCGACGTATAGATGTCGAGCGAGACCACCCGGTTCCCGGTGTTCAGGTACAGTTCGGAGAAGTACCCGAAGAGGACGCCCACGTCGAGGAGTCGCCGTCCGGCCACGTGGAGCCGGCTGATGAGGTGGCTGACCAGGCGGACGCGAAGCGGGAAGTTCAACGGCACGCCGGGCCGCTCGAAGAACGCCTCGTCGGCGCGGAGGAGACCCCGGCGTTCGTCCTCCGAGAAATCGCGGTCGTAAACCTCCGCCGAAAACTTCCGCTCGATGCCGCCGGCCTGCTTGTGGAGGAGAAGGTGGTGCACGAACGCTCGGCGCGAGTGCTGTGCCCGGTAGCGGTACACGGCGTAGTCGACGATGAAGACCGCGACGGCCCCCATGAGCGGGCCGGCCCCGGGAAGGCCGCCCGTGACGCCGGCGAGACCGACGAGGCCGAGCAGCGCGATGGCGCTCGCGAGGCGGAGGGCCTTGGAGAGCCGGCGGATGCCGGCGTAGCGCTCCTGCTCGCGGGCGCCGATGCCGAGCGAGGCTCCGAGGGCGCGGAGGTACCCCTCGTCGTCGATCCGATCGTAGCGGATGTCCACGCGCGCCATGCCCGTCGCCGTCAGGGGCCTCTTCTCGCGACAAGGAGCAGCGAGTTGTTCACGTTGATGCCCGTCGTGACGCGGACCAGACGCGCCATGGCCACGTACGCGCAACGCAGGGCGTTCTCGACCCGCCCGCCCCGCAGGTGGGCCGCCGCAGTGCCGCGATGGGCCACCGTGAAACCTTCACGCTCGACCAGCTTCGCGAGCGACGCCTCGCTGAAATGGTTCAGGTGGGCGATGCCGCTGATCGTCGCCGGCCTGCCGAGCCGGCGCATCAGCCGGCTCTTGACGAGCTGGAACCGGATGTTCGGCGACACCACGACCAGGAGACCCGCCGGCACCAGGACGTCGAACGCGCGCCGGACGGCACGCCGTGGATCGCGGAGATGCTCCAGGACGTCCCACATCGTGACGGCGTCGGCGCTCCCGGGATCGAGCGGGACGTCGCCGAAGCCTCCGACCAGAACGTCGAGGCCGTGCTGGTTTCTCGCGTACTCGGCCAGCACCGGGTTGATCTCGACGCCGCGGCCACCGAAGCCCTCGGCGCGTGCCACCCGGAGGAACTCTCCCGTCCAGCAGCCGACGTCCAGGAGGCGCCGCCCGGGCGCGAGTCGGCGGATGAGGCTCAGGCCCTCGGCGAAGAGCGCCTGGCGGGAGCCGCTGCCTTCGTCCGCCGCCCCGACCCCGTCGGTCACCAGGCCATAGTATCGGCTCAGGATCTCCTCGGAGGGACGCGGATTGGTGAAGCAGAACCGGCAGCCCGTGCACTCGACGACCCGCACCTCCGACGCCCCGCTCACGCGGCGCGCGTCCGCGTCGAGGATCTCCTCCCAGACCGGCGCGGCCCGCAGGCTCCCGCAGAGCGGGCATGCACTGTCCTCCCAGCCGTTCACCATGGACGCCAGTACGTGCGGAGCCCGGCCAGCTTGCCGCGCAGATCGGTGACGAACTTCGCCAGCGTGTGCCGCGGGTCGCGGCCGCGCAGCAGCATCATCCCTGTGTGCAGCGGCGCCGTCGACATGCCGTCTCCGACGAGGAACGTGAAGGTCAGGAATCCGAGCTTGCACGGCCACGGCAGGTACTTCAAGAGGAGGTAGGTGAAGTTGTGGGTGGCGAGACGGTAGTCCTCCATCTGGTCCGTGAGGTCGCGGTAGCGTTGGCCCCGACGCACGTGGTGCTCCACGCGAATCGCCGGATCGTACACGAGGCGATACCCGCGACCGATCGCCTGCAGGCACAGCCCCGTCTCGAAGTGGGAGGCCCACTGGCCGCGGATCCCGTCGTCCAGCCCATCGATGGCCACCCGCCTGAAGCTCATGTTGCACCCCTTGAGGAGCTGGACCGGGCGGGGCCCGCCGGAGACGAACTTGTGGTGGTTCCCCACGGCGTGCCCGAACCAGGTGAGGCGGCCGACGACCTCGGCGGTGGAGGTGTCGATCCGTCCCTGGTCGTGAATGACGTCCTGCCCCCCGACCCCGCCCACCGCGGAGTCCTCGTAGTGGGCGAGGAGCTTCGCGATCCAGTCCGGTGGAGCCACGGCATCGTCATCGATGAAGCACAGGATCTCGCCCTCCGCGTGCGCGATCGCCGCCTGCTCGGCGGGCAGGATCCCGACCCGCGACACGGTCACCGGACGGACCCGTCGCGCGACGTCCCGCCGCGCGACGAACGTCCCGAGCGCCGCCGCCGTCTCGGCATCCCCCGCGTGCGAGACGACCACGATCTCGTCCGGCGGCCGCGTCTGCTCCAGCAGCGCGCCCAGGCACCGGCGCACGTCGTCGGGCCGACGGTAGGTGATGACGAGCACGGACACCTTCACCGGGCGGCCTCCCGCGCCTGCGTGAGAGCCCGGAGCAGCTCGGGGCCGACCCTCCCCACGTCCAGCCCCTCCGCTCGACGACGCGCCGCCCGGCCCATCCGGCGTGCCAGCGCCGGGTCCCGGTACAGCTCGAGCAGCCGCACCCGGATCGCCTCCACGTCCCGGTCGGGGACGACGAAGCCTTCCTCGCCGTCCCGGACGCAGTCCTTGGCCCCGGTGCTCTCCGAGATGATCACCGGCAGGCCGCACGCCATCGCTTCCAGCACGGCGAAGCCGAACCCGTCCGCCACCGAGGGCAGGACGAACACTGAGGCGCGCTGGTACACCGGCACCGGATCTCCGTAGCCGTGACGGATCCGGGGATTGACCAGGTACCGCTCCACCATCCGCCTGTTGAAGCGGTCCACGAGCGGCCCGAACAGCATCAGCTCACCGGCGGGAACGCCCAGCGCCTCGAACGCCCGCACGAGATAGGGGTAGCCTTTCAGCAGGCTGAGCTGACCGACGAGGCAGACGCGGAACACGCCGTCGCCTTGCCCGGGATAGAAGCGTGAAGCATCGACGCCGGGAGCCACCAGGAGCAGCTTCTCGCGCGGAACCCCGCGCCGGACCATGGTCTCGAGCACGTACCGGGAGTCCACCCGGATCCAGTCGGCTTCGGCGTACTCCTGGAGGACGCGGCGCCGCATCCAGTCCGTCGCGTAGCGCGTCTTCGTGCCGAACCGCGCTCCCTCCTCCCGGGCGATACGGATCGACTCCTCGATGTGGGGGGTGGGACACCACAGGACCGAGCGGGCACCCCGCGCGCGGGCGGCGCGGATCGTGCGCAGCGCCGCCCAGCTACAGACGTAGACGAGGTCCGCGTCGGCCGGGAGGCGGCGACTGGCCAGGAGGTCGAAGCTCGCGTCGCTGAGTGTCCGGATCAAGTCGTCTCGGGAGCGGAGAGGCGTCCGGAACAGGGTGCCGACGAGCGCGGTGGTCGACACGCGGGTCAGCGGCAGAGGCCCGAGGCCGATCCCGCCGTCGATGCCCCCGCACAGCACCCGCCGGAGCATGCCGGCGCGGGCGAAGGCTCCCGCGACCTGCGCCATCCCCCAGCCGAGGCCGCCGCCGCCGAGGATGCCGTTGAAGACCACCGCCGCGTGTGTCATGGCTCCTCGCGGCGGCGCGCGATCGCCGCCCCCAGCCACGCGCACAGCGCGGCGGCGTGCGTCTCGTGACTGTAGATGCGGATCGCGCGCTCCCGGCCCGCCGCGCCCATCGTCCGCGCCAGCCCCGGCTCGGAGAGGAGCCGCTCGATCTGCTCCGCCAGCGCCTTTACCTGGGTCGGCGGCACGAGGAAGCCCGTCCGGCCGTGCTCCAGCCAGTCGGAGATACCGCCCACGTCGAACGCGACCACCGGTCTGCCGTGGGCCATCGCCTCGGGGCCGACCATGCCGAAGGGCTCCGGCCACACCGACGGCACGACCACCAGGTCGCAGGCCACGTACAGGTCGTCGAGCGCCTCCCGATCCTGCCAACCGCGGAACTCGACCCGACCGCCGAGCCCGAGCCGGCGGGCCAGCGCCTTCAGCTCCGATGCGAAGTAGCCGTCGCCGGCCACGACCAGCCGATACCTCGCCCTCCCGAGTGTCATCGCCTCCAGGAGGCAGCGGAGCCCCTTGTGCGGCGTGAGTCGGCCGCCGAAGAGGACGAGAGGCTCGCGCCCCGGCCGATCCTCCCACGTCACCTTCTCCGGAATGCGGATCGGGGTGGGCAGCACCGCGATCCGCTCGGCCGCGAAGCCTTCCGCGACCAGCCGCTCCTTCATGTGACGGGTATCCACCACCATGGCTTCCACGCGTCGAGCCCAGCGCCGCGCCCGCCGCACGCGGACGAAACTCTGCGCCAGGCGGAGCGGTCGGCGGCTGTGACACCGCTCGCGATACGCTTGGAGGACGCAGTTGACGCCCATCGGATAGGGGCACACCCGGTCGCTCCTCTGCAGCAGCTTGCTGCCGGCCGGGCAGTAGAGGTCGTGGGTGTGGTGAAAGAAGACCGTCGGGACGGCGCGGAGCACCTCCGCGGCTGCGCCCGGATGCAGGAAGTGATGGACGTAGGCGACGTCCGGCCGCTCGCGAGCGAGCATGCCCGCGACGCGACGCCCCACCGCGCGGGCCGGAATCAGGCTGTGACAGTCGGTGAGCCCGGGGATCGAGTACTCCAGCCAGCCCTCCGCGCGCGACTCCGCCTCGCTCGCCGCGTCGGAGGCGATGGCAACCGTCTGGCCGGCGGCCTGGAGCGCGCGCGCGAGGTCACGGACGTAACCCTCGATCCCGCCGCCGCCGCCACGCCAGTTCCCCACCTGGAGGATCCTCACCGGGCGCGGCTCCTCCGGAACGGCGTCCAGACGCCGCCCAGCCTGAGTCCGCGTCCGGCAGCGCGCAGGCCGCTGAGATAGCGGCCCTGACGACAGAGTGAAATCCCCTCGCGGAACGACGCCCAGGCCCACCGGTCACGAACCACCCTCGCCAGGGGGCCCGGCGGGACGTCACGGCTCAACTGGGTGCAGACCCAGCCGACGTCAGCCCAGATCTGGGCGCCGGACGTCGCCAGGGAGGAGCCCTCGTGGCGGCGGACGTAGGCGAGGCGCGAGGGTACGTAGATCGCGCCGCCTCCGCCCAGGGCCAGCCGGGCGGAGAGATAGAAGTCGACCACCGTGTTCGCGCGCGGCTCGACGGCGCCCGTGTCGAGGGCGCGCGCGCGACGGAAGAGCGCGGCCCCGTGCCAGACGGCCTGCCATCGGAGGGCCAGCTCGAGAAACGGCAGGTGGAGCCCCGGCCGCAGGCCGGCGCGCCCGTAGCCGCGCGAGCAGTCGTCCGTGGCGTCCTCGAGCACGCGCCCGTCGGCGTCCATGATGAAGTGGTCGCAAAACGCGATGTCGGCGCGCGGGTCGTCCTCGAGGGGTGCCAGCAACGTCTCGAGGAGCGTGGGGGCCCAGGTGTCGTCGTCCGCGAGGATCGCGCAATAGCGGCCTCGCGCGGCCTCGAGACCGCGGCGCCAGTTCGCCCCCATCCCGAGGGTGCTCGAGGCGCGGAGGTGCCGGATCCGCGCGTCGCCGAACGCCTGCACGACGCGAGGTGTGTCGTCCGTCGAGCCGTTGTCGCAGACGATCAGCTCGTAGTTCCGGAACGTCTGGGCGAGGACGCTCTCGATCGTGACGGACAGGTACCGCGCACGATTGAAGGTCGGGACGCACACCGAGACGGTCGGCACGCCGCTCTCGGCCCTCATGGCCGCCGTCCGCCGAGACGCCCGCGGTGCTCGCGGTACCATCGGTACGTCCGCCGCAGCCCCTCGTCGAGGCCGACAGTCGGAGACCACCCGAGCAGCTCCCGGGCGCGGTCGTCCGGCGCCCCGCGAGCGCGCACGTCGGCCGGAGGAGTGTCCGTGCCGAGGACGCGAGGTCGCAGCTCCGGATGGTCGGACAGCGCGACGATCCGCTCGACGAGCTTCAGGATGCTGATCGGCGCGTTGGCCCGGAAGTCGAACACCTCGCCGGCGGCGCCGGACTCGAGGCGCTCCGCGACCCGCACGTAGCCCCGCACCGCGTCGTCGACGTGCAGGAAGTCGCGCTGCGGCCTGCCGTCGCTCCGGATCACCGGGGCCTGCCCCTCGAGCACCGCGTGGATCGTCTCGGGGATGAGGCGGGAGCGGTGCGTGTCACCGCCACCGTAGATATTGACGAACCGGGTGGCGGCAACGGCCATCCCGTAGGTCCGGTGATAGCACCCCACCAGGATGTCGGCGCAGGCCTTGGACGCGTCGTAGGGATGCAGCCCGTGCGCGGCGTCGTCGCCGTAGGCCCGGTCGCTCGATGCGACGACCACGCCGCGGATCCTGGCGCTGGCGCGGCACGCCTCGAGGACGGTCCAGGTCCCCTGCACGTTCGCCTCGAAGGTGGCGAGCGGCGCCTGTCCCGCCACGCCCACCAGGGGCTGCGCGGCCAGGTGGAAGCAGACCTCGACCGCGGACGCCTCGAGAATGCGCGCGAGCACCTCGTAGTCGGTGGTGGACCCGCGGACGACGCGGACCCGCTCCCCGAGGTCGAGCAGGTCCAGTGACGAGCCCCGCCAGTCGCCCCGGGTGAGGCATGTGACGCTGGCCCCGGCCTCCACCAGCGCGCGGGCGAGCCAGGAGCCCACGAAGCCGCAGCCGCCGGTCACCAGGACGCTCACGCTCCGCCAGCCTCTCCCCGGGCTCATCGCCATGGCGTCCTCACCCGGTCACCCGCGCCGCGAGGAACCCCTCGCGCCCGAGGAACTCGATCAGGGCGCTTCCGGCCAGCTCGTGCCCCTGCACCGTCCAGTGCCCGTCGCCGCGCCGATAGAGATCGGCGTCACCGGCGCGACTCCGCGCGCGGAACGCGGGGAGCAGATCCAGTGCGGGAATACGCTCCGTCGCCAGGAACTCCCTGAGCACGCGGTTGGGTTTGTCGAGATCGTACCGGCGCGCGCTGAAATGCTGGTTCCAGAGGGCCGGAAACCGCTCCGGGTACACCTGCCCCTCGATCGGCGCGATGATCACGACGAAGCGGGCTCCCCGGGCCTGCACCCGGTCTCGGAGCCGGCGGAGCAGCGCCGCCGTCAGGCCCCACCCTCGCGCGGCATGGGCGTCGTCATCGGCGAGGAACACCCGCAGGCCGTCCCTGAAGCCGGCGTCCGCCTGCAAGACCCTGGGCCCCAGCAGGTGCAGCCGGGCGAGCACGCGGCGCGTGGCTGGAATCCGGACGAGCTTCTCCCGCGCGAGCGCGTAGAGCCGGGAGTGGGCGCCAAGGAGCCGGGCGCGGGACGGCGGCTCCGCGACGGGCGACGGGACGCGGGGCGGCTCAAGCGCCAGCAGGCCGTCCTGGAACACCGCCCGGGGTCTCGGCTCCGACAGGTCGGTGCTGTCGCCGACGTCGCTCATGGAGAAGGTCAACACGACGACGTCGGGCTCGTACCGCCAGCCCACCGCCTCGAACATCGCCAGCTCCTGCGCCGTGCCGAACCCCGTGACGCCGGCGTTGATCACCTCGGTTGGGCTCCAGCGCCGGTCCGCGCCGGCGCGACGCTCGGCGACCTTCGGAAACAGCGCGTCCAGGGGTACGCCCGGGTCGCCGCCAACCGAATCGGCGAGGACCAGCACGCGCACGACGCCCGGCGGTTTCTCGAACGGATACTCTCGGTCCAGCAGCCCCTGGGAGTTGACGCGCACGGGGATGCGCGGCGCGCGGTCGAACTTCCACGCCGACGCCGCCCACGATCCCGTGAGGCTCGGGACATAACGCCAGCCCAGGATCGGGTCCGGCTCGATCAGCACGGTGGGCGGATCGAACGCCCAGCGGGCGACCAGCTCGCCGGCCCCGAGCGCGACGACGACACCCACGAGGACGAGGCCGGCCCCGCGCAGCATGCGCCGCCTCATGGGCCGAGGAGCCCTTGCCGCGCGAGGAACTCGACCAGGGCCTCGCCCGCGATCGCGTGGCCCTTCGGGGTCCAGTGGATGTCGCCGGGACGGTAGAGGTCCGCCTCGCCCTGCGCGGCGCGGGCGCGGAGCGCCGGCAGCAGGTCGAGCGCCGGGATCTCCTCCCGGGCAAGGAATCGGGCGAGCGCTCGATTGGGCCTGTCGAGGTCGTAGTCGCGACCGGCGTAATACTGCCGCCAGAACGGGGTAAACCGTTCCGGATAGACCTGGCCCTCCATCGGGAAGATCATCACCGCAAAGCGGGCGCCGGCGGCCCTCACCTCGTCTCGGAGCTGGCGGATCAGGGCTTCCGTGAGCCGCCACTGCTCCTCGGCGGTCCGATCGTCCTCCGTCAGGAAGATCGCCAGCCAGCCGCGATAGGCGGCGTCGGCCTGGAGAACCCTGGGGTTGGCCAGGTGCAGCCGAGCCAGGAGTCCCCGCGCGGCGGGCCACCGGATCAGCTTCTCCCGCACGAGGCGGAACAGGCGGGAGTGCGCGTTCAGGAGGCGCGTCGCCGGGAGCGACTCGATGTCCGAGCTGTCGAGCGCCGGCGCCTCCGACACGAGGCGCCCCTCCCGCAGGGAAAAGCGCGGTCGTCGCCGATAGCCGTCGCCGTTGTCACCGACGTCGTTCATGTAGAAGGCCAGGACGACGACGTCCGGCTCGTAGCGCCGCCCGAGCGCGCGGAACATCACCAGCTCCTGCGCCGTGCCGAACCCCGACACCCCGGCGTTGATCACCTCGTAGCGGCGTTCCGGGCGGCCGGCGTTGGCGCGGGCCTCCGCCACCTTTGGAAAGAGCGCGTCGAAGGGAACGCCGAAGTCACCGCCGAAGGAATCGGCGAGCACCAGAACGCGTCGCGCGCCGTCCGCCTTGCGGAGCGGGTATTCGCGCTCCAGCAATCCCTGCGAGTTGATCCGCACCGGGATCCGCGGCTTGCCCTCGAAGCGCCAGGCCGACTCGGAATACCAGCCCGCCCGGTTCGGGACGTGGCGCCAGCCCAGCGCGGCGTCGGGCTCGATCATCGTGTCGGGCAGCTCGAACTGCCAGCGGGCCAGCAGCTCCCCGCCGAGGAGCGCCAGGACCACGCCGAACAGGACGAGCCCCGCCGCACGGAGCCGGCGCCCCCTCATGGCGCGGCGGCGATCCGGGGGATCAGCGCGCGGACGTCCCTCACCGAGTAGACCCGCATCAGGCAGAGCAGCCCGACGTACGCCAGGGGGCCTGCGATCGGGCCCACCCCGGGCCAGCGCTGCACGAGCAGCATGACGCCTGTCGCGAGCAGCGACCTGGCGACCAGGCTGATCGAGGGCGAGCAGGCGGCACGGCGCCAGACCACCGCCGCCGCCATCACGGCGATGGCCGCATGGGTCACCAGGCCCGCGAGGGCGGCGCCCATCGCTCCACGAAGGGGGACCAGCACGAGCAGTGCCGCCGCATTCACGACGACGGCGATCCCGTCGAGGACCATGCTGTCGCGCTGGCGCCCGATCGCGATCAGCAGGTACCCGCTGATGGTGTTGAGGAAGATCAGCGCGTACTGCCAGCCGATCACCTGCAAGATACTCCCCGCCCCCTCGAAGGCCTCCCCGAAGACGACGCGGACGACCTCGTTCGCGCTGCCGGAGAGCACGCCGGCCGCGAGGAGGCCGAGGACGATGACGACCTTCGTGGCCTGGCCATACAGCCGCGCCAGGGTCGGCTGGTCGCCCGAGGCCTGGGAGAGCGCGGGAAAGACGACACCCCCGAAGGCCTGCGGAAAGAAGCTCAGGATCACCCCGAACCGGGATGCGGCGGAGTAGAGCCCGAGGTCGCTCGGCCGGGCCAGCTTGGAGAGGATGACCATGTCCATCCGCCCGTAGAGGATGCCGAAGAGGCTCGCGATGCCCAGCGGCGCCGCGAGCCGCCCCAGCCGGAGCCACGTCCTCATGTCGATCACGAAGCGAGGACGCACCTCGCGGGCGGCGAGCGCGAGCGTGACGGCGGCACGCACGATGCTGGACGCGAGCAGCGCCGCCGTCACGCCGAGGAGCCCCAGGTCGAGCGAGACGGTCGCCCAGGCGCCGGCGGCATACGCGAGCAGCCCGAGGAGCGACGCGGCCACCAGGCGCTCGTTCCGCACCGTGGCCCGGAAGACCAGGCCGAGCGTCTCGAGCGGCGGCAACAGGAGCGAGCCCGCGTAGAGGACGATGGCCCAGAACAGCGGTCCCCGATAGCCGAGGAGCGCGGCCAGCCCCACGCAGGCCGCGAGCGAGGCGAGCCCGAGGCCGACTCTCAGGACGGTCACGGTTCCGAGGAGCCGGCCCCGGTCGGGCCCCTCGATCGCCAGCTCGCGAAGGAGGATCGTCGACATGCCGAAGTCCGACAGCACGAGGAACGCGGGGACGAGCGTCTGGACGAGGCCGAAGTGGCCGAAGCCCTCGACGCCCAGGTAGCGGCTGACCTGGGAGATGATCGCGACGCCGACGGCCAGGGAGACGAGGCGATCGGCGACCAGCAGGACGGTGTTGCCCGCGATGCGTGATGGCGCCGTCACGGGGACGAAGGACTCGCCCCGAGCCGGGCCAGGGCGGACTGCGCCCGCGCATTCCCGGGCACGAGCCTGAGCGCCTCGACATAGTGCCGCCGCGCCTCGGCCGGGTCGCCCAGGCGCTCGTGACCGTCGGCCAGGCGAAGGTGCGCGTCGGCATCCTCCGGGTTGTTCCGGACGAGGACCTCCCAGTGCGCCATGGCTTCGCCGTAGAGTCGTCGCTGGAACAGCGCATCGGCGACGCGGCTCCGAACGCCGGCGTCGTGGGGGGACACCGCCACGCCGGTCCGGTACTCCGCAAGGGCCCGCTCCGGCTGGCCCAGGGCGTCCCAGGCGCGCCCCATGCCCACGTGCGCCTCGCCTTCCCGGGGATTCAGCCCGAGGACCTCGCGCCACGTCGCCAGTGCGCGCTCGGGAGCGGGCAGGCGCTCGTACAGCCGGGCGAGCCCCTCGAGGAGGTGGAGCTGCCGGCCCCCCTGACCGACCCGCGCGGCAAGGGCGATCGCGTCTCGATACGCCGGCTCCGCTTCGCCGAGCCGCCCCAGGGCGACGAGCGCCCGCGCCTCGACCGTGGCCAGCTCGGGCGCCGCCCCGAGCGTCTCCCTCGCGCGCCGGACCAGGGCGAGCGCCTGCTCGGCGGAGTGATGCTGCAGCAGCGCGCTCGCGTGCGCCGCCTGCGCCTGGATCAGCGCCCCCGCGCGCCCGGTCCGCGCGGCCGCGCTCGTGCCGTCCTCGAAGGCCGCCATCGCCGCGCGCCACAGCTCCTGCGAGCGCGCGGGCTCGGTCCCCTCCAGACGGAGGCTCAACCGGTTGAGAAACCCCGCGAGGTCGATCCGGCTGGACGGCCCATCGGGGAGGAGGCGGACGAGCTGCCGGTAGTCTGCCGAGACCTCGAGGGCGAGTCCGGCGAGCTCCGGAATGAGGGTCGCCTGGATGCCGAGGGCCCGGCGGGCCGCCGAGTAGCCGACCTCCAGCAGCGCCTCGCGCTCTCGTGCTCCATCGCTGCCGAAGCCGCCCGCGCGCCGTAGCGCCCAGAGCGCCAGGAGGCGCGGCGGGTACGGATTGCGCGGCTCGATCGCCATCGCGGAGCGGAACAGCAGGAGCGGGTCCGGACGCCCGGCCTCCGCGCCCGGAGGTGTCGCGTCCATGACGCCGCGCAGCCACGCCAGCCGGGCCCTCGGCAGCGCTCGCCACGGGTCCAGGCGGATCGCCTCCTCGTACTGGCGAGCCGCGCGCTCCAGCCAGCTCCGGGCTTCGTCGCCCGTGCCGTCCTGGACGTGGCGATAGCCACGCTGCGCGTACATCTCCGCGAGCCTGAGCGGGTACCTCGCACGCGCCGGGTCGAGGGCACGGCTCGCGAGCAGACGCGACTCGTCGCCGGGGGGCGCCGTCAGGATCGCCTCGTCGGCGACGTCTTCCGTCCCATCCAGCCGCTCGGCCAGGGCTTCGCGCCCGGCTGCGGCCGCGGCAAGGCCCAGGAGCGCCGCCCCGGCGAGGGCGAGCACGGCGCGCCCCCGCCACGTCAGGGCAGTGTGCGACTCGCGGATCGCGCCGCCGCCCAGGGCCGACGGCAGCAGCCCCGCGGCGACCACGGCGAACACGGCGTTGGCGGGCGTCCGCAGCGGGAAGTCGGTCAGGCTGTGGAGGAACAGGACCAGGAGTGCTGCGAGGATCCCCCACCCGACGGCCTTGCCGAAGCGATCCGTCTCGGACATCGGCCGCGCCACCCAGCCGACAATCCGGCACACCGCCACCGCCGTGATGACGAGGCCGACCACGCCCACCGTGGCCAGCACCTCCAGCAACTCGTTGTGCGCCGCGTTCTGGAACAGCCCCGGGGCGAGGCTCGCCTGCTGGAAGTGGGGAAAGACGGCGCGGTAGGTCCCGAGTCCTGTCCCGAACACGGGCGCCGCCGAGACCATCTGTAGCGTAGCCTCCCAGGCGGCCAGGCGCCCTTCCTGCGTCGGCTGGTCGAGGAGAATGACGAGACGCTCCCGCACCTGTGGAGTCATCCAGACGCCGAGCCCGCTCGCCCCCAGCCAGGCTCCGGCCAGGCCCAAGCCCCAGGCGCGGCCGCGCAGGGAGCCCACGAGTCCCGCCAGGAGCACGCCCAGGCCGAGCGCGGCGCTCGCCACGCCCGCCCGAGACCGCGTGAGCACGAGGGCGACGACGAAGAGCGCCGTCATCGTGGCGAGCGCCAGACCGACCAGCCAGGCGACGACGGTGCCGCCGCGAGCCGCTTCGAGCTGCCGCCGCTCGCCCGAGACCACCCAGCCGATCAGCGCGCCGGTGGCGATGGACGCGGACATGCCGAGGAACGTCGCGAAGTGGTTGGCGTTGATGAACGTCCCGAAGAGCCGCGAGGGATAGTAGCGGTTGACGTAGCCGAAGATGCTCGCGTTCCCCGCGGCGTGCTGTACGAGGCCATAGACCGTCGGCAGCGCGGCGCTTCCGACGAGCAGCAGGACGCCGTGGCGAAGGTAACGACGGCGGGCCGCCTGGACGGTGATGAACAGCAGCACGCCGTACGCGAGCACCTGGACGAGCGCCGACCTGGTCATCCAGGGCGAGGTCGTCGAGATCCGCGTCGGAGCGAGCTGCGGAAGCGCCAGCGGGTCCTGAGCTCCGCCGAGCCCAAGAACCGCGGCGAGCCACTGGGCGAGGCCCAGCGAGCCGAGCAGCGCCAGAGGAAGGTGCCACGGATGGGCCCGGACGACCAGCCGCCCTCTAACGACACCCCCGACCACCCAGACCGCCCCCAGCGCGAAGACCGCGAGCTGCAGCAGCCCGGCGAACGGGTTGCGCGCCGCTCCGAGCGGGAGTGGCGCGAGGAGGACGACGGTCGCCAGGCCGAGAAGGAGAATCGCGTGCCGCGCGTCGCTACGAGCCTCGCCCGACAGTCTGATTCCCCGCCCGCCCGCGGGAGGTCCGCTTCCGCGGCGCGCCGTAGTAGTAAGAGTAGTGCTTGTCGTCCCGGGGCGTGTACCCGTCGTACACGAACCCGAGGACCGGGACACGAATCCGATCGAGCTGCCCGACCATCTTCCGGAGCCGCCACTGGGAGCCGTGGCCATGGCGCACCACGAGGACGATGCCTTCCGTCAGGGGAGCGAGCGCCATGGAATCGGCCACGAGCGTGATCGGAGGGGAGTCGAACAGGATCAGATCGAACTCTTCCGCCAGCGCGTCGAGCTGCGCGCTGAAGTACGCGGACTTGATCAACGCCAGCGGGCTCCCGGTGACGCGACCCACCGGGAGCAGCGACAGGCCGGGCACCGCCGTCGGCCGCACGGCTTCACCGAGCGGGGTGCCGCGGCGCGCGGCCTCGCCGATGTCGGAGGGCGTGCGGACGCCGAAGAACCTGTCGAGCGTGGGATGCCGCAGGTCGGTGTCGACGAGGAGGACACGGGTGCCGAGGCGCGCGAGGGTGACCGCGAGGTTCGCCGCGATCGTCGACTTGCCTTCCTGGGGGGTGGCGCTGGTCACGAGAATGCGCCGCGGGAGGGATCCATTGCTGTCGCTGCGCAGCGCGACGCCGATGAGATTCAACGACTCGACGGCCCGGGTGTCCGCCCCGTCGGTCTCGACCAGTCGATGCCGCGCCTTGTCCGGCGCGTCCTTGAGGGCGCTGGGGCTGACGGCCTGGAGGACCGGCACGGTGCCCAGGAGCGGGGCGCCGAGGAGCTGGGCCACGTCGTCCGGGTTCTGCACGGAGTCCTCGGCGAACTCCAGGACGAAGGCGATCACCAGGCCGCCGACGAGGCCGGCCAGCAACCCCATCAGCAGATTCTGCAGCCGCCGGGGACGGATCGGAAACGTGGGCACCGTCGCCGCCTCGGCCACCCGGACCGTGTTGGTGTTCAGCTCGCTGCTGAGGCCCGTCTCCCGCAGGCGCTTGATCAGGAAGTCCAGCATGTCCCGACCGACCGTCGCCTCGCGCTGCAGCACGTTGAACTGGACTTCCTTCCTGGCGAGATCCTGCGTCTCTTTCTTGTAGCGCTCGAAGGCCTGGAGCATCGCGGCTTCCCGGGCCTTCTGGATCTTGTACTGTCCCTCGAGCGCCTGGAAGACGCGGCCATGCTCGGTCTTCAAACGAGCGCGGATGTCGTCGAGCTGGGCGCGCGCGCGGACGACGGCGGGATGCTTGTCCTTGTACGTCTTCAGGAGGTTGTTCAGCTCCGTCTGCGCAGCCGCTTCCTGCGCGCGGAGGCCGGCCAGCGCCTCGCTCTTCGCCTCGAGGGCCGCGGAGTTGGGGCCGCCCTCCCGGACGGTCCTGAGCTGGGCCTCCAGCTCCAGGCGCCTCGTCTGGGCATCGACGTACGCCGCGTGGAAATCGGACATCTTGCTGGCCGCCGCGTTCGCACGCTGGGGCAGCAGGATCAGCTGGTGCTCCTCCTTGTAGCGCCCGAGGGCCATCTCCGCCCGGTTGAGGCTGTCCTTCATGTTCTTCACTTCGTTCGTCAGGTACTCGTAGGCGTTGCGACTGCCCTCGAGGCGCAGGTCGGAGACGTGTCTGACGAACCCGTTCGCGATGGCGTTGGCGAGATCGGCCGCAAAGACCGGGTCGCCGTCCTCCACCCTGATGTCGACCAGCCGGGTCCCCCGCACGACCTCGACCTTGACGCCGCCGAGCACGGCCTTCGCCGGATCGGGGGCGCCGGCCAGCCCCGGCCGTCGCGTCGCCAGCTGCAGCCCGTCGATGGCCCGCTGGATCACCGGGCGGCTCCGGATCAGCTCAAACTGCGTCTCGTAGAAGTTGGTCATGTCCGGGCGGTCGATCTCGATCTGCTGGAGGGGGTCGATGCGATACCGGTCGACGAGCACCCGGGCGCTCGCGAGGTACACGGGCTCCTGCATGGCCGTCGCGATGGCGACGACCGCGACGACGAGCAGCGTCACGGCGAGGACGAGACGGCGTCGCTTGCGGAGCACATCGAGATAGTCCGCGAACGAGGAAAACCTGTGTGTCGCCCCGCCGGCTCTTCCCTGGCTCATTTCCGCCTCTGCGACCCCGCGCTCAGAAGAACGACTCCGGAACCACGATGATGTCGTCCTCGTGGAGCGGGATCGCCTTGTCCCGCTGACCCCGCTTGATGATGTCGTCCATGTCGACGTAGATCGTCTCCTGCCCCTTCTTCGTCGTGCGAATGACCTTCGTCCGCCCCGGCGCCGCCCGCTCCGTGAACCCACCGGCGATGCTGATGGCTTCCAGGATCGTCAGCCCGCCCTCGAGCGAGTAGGTGCCGGGGTTCCTGACCGCCCCCATCACGAAGTACGCGTTCCCGCGGGGCACGACGACGGTGTCCTCCTCCCGGACCCGGAAATTCCGACCCGGGGGCACCGCGCCCGAGAGATCGACGACGCGGCGCTCCTCCTTCCCGTCGGGAAGCGTCCGCACGACCTGCACGCCTTTGCGCGACGCCTTGGGCGTGAAGCCGCCCGCCGCCGCGATGATCTCCAGGATCGAGGTGTCCTCCTTCTCGAGGCCCTGGGCGCCCGGGCGCCCGACCTCCCCGAGCACGAGCACCGACAGCAGCCGGGAGACCACCACCGTATCGCCGTCCTGGAGCAGGAAGTCGCCGGGCGTGCCCGCCGCCTGCAGCCCGTCCACGCGGAATCGCCACGTGTCCCTCTCGGTCGCGTTGCCGTCCGCGGCGGGCCCCGGCGCCTTCCGCGGACGGATGACGCTGACCTGCTTGGTCACGCTGCCCGCGAAGGCGCCGGCCTGCGTCACGATGTCGAGCAGGGTCGTCCGCCCGCTCAGCGGGTACGGACCGGGACGCGCCACCTCGCCGAGCACGAGCACCTTCTTGCTGCGGTACTCGACGACGGTGACGCTGACCTGGGGGTTGACCAGATAGTCCCTGGCCAGCAGCTTGGTGATGGTCTCGGCGACCTCCACCTCGGTCAGCCCGACGCTCCGCACGCTCCCGATGAAGGGGAAGTTGATCGTGCCGTCGTCCGAGACGTCGTAGTTCCGCGAGAGGTCGGCCTGGCCGTAGACGTTGATCCTGAGGACGTCGCGCGGCCCGATGACGTAGCTCGAGGCCAGCGCCGGGAGGGGCGCGAAGCCGAGCGCCAGCAGCGCAACGACCGCTCCGAGGCCCGCCACGCGCGCCGCGAGTCTCGACCTAGAACGATACGCCGACACTCCCGAAGACCCGGTTGTCCGCGTAGTCGAACTGATCGAAGTTGGAGTCCCTTCGGGTGTAGTCGTAGTTCGCATCGACGTGCAACCACTTCTGGATTTGGTACCGGATGCCCAGGCCAAACCCGTATCGGAAATCCGTTCGCTTCTCCGACGTCCCGGCGTTGTCGGCCCGCTGCGGGAACTCGTCGACGCCCGCCGTGATCCGGGGCAGGAAGAAGAGCCGGGGGCGAAACGCATAGTCGGCGGAGAGCTGCGCGTCCGTGGAGACGAATTGCGAGTTCCCGACGAACGCCGAGGCCTGGACGCTGCGACTCATGAGGAGCCGGAAGCTCAGGCGCTCCAGCGGCTGGAACTTCGTGTCCGACGACGTCACGAACTGCTGCAGGTCGGACTGACCGCCGGTCTCGAAATGCGTTCGTTCGTAGCCGAGCTTCGCCGTGCTCGACAGACGCTCCGTAATGTTCCCCTCGAGGCCGAGCAACGCGCGCTGCCGGGTGTTGTCCCGATCCACGGCCGAGGCATACGTCTCGTCGACGCGGTTGTACTCGACGAAGACGCGCAACCGCGGCGTGAACCGGTAGTAGACCCGGCCGCCGAGCGTGAGGGCGGAGCGGTCCAGGATCTCGAAGTCCCGGCCCTGGTAGTCCGCGTAGAAGTGGTTGAGGAGGACGCCGAGCCCCCAGCGCCCGTAGGCGTCCCAGTCGGCGCCACCGCCGGCCTCGTTCTCGTTGCGCTTGATCCGGGTGGCCAGCTCGGAGGACGGGAAGTCGTCGGTGCTCGCGAACTTCTCCTTGGCGAAGAACGACAGCTTCGTGAACGTCAGCGACCCCGCGAGATCGAAGAAGTGACGCTCGGTGTCGAGGTTCCCGCGCTCGACGTAGCGGAGGATCTCGTTCCGGTACGCCGCGGAGAGCTGGTCGGATCCGCCGAGCCGCAGCTGGGCCGCGAGCCCCGTGGAGACCGTGCTGATGAAGTCCGACTTGGCACCACTGGACTGCCGCAGGACGTTATCGTCGTACTCGCCGGTGTACCTGAGCGACGGGATGAGCTTGAACCCGTCGAAATCGAGAGCCGCGGCCGGCGACACGAGCGCGAGGCACATCGCCGCAGTCAGGAGAAGGGAGCGTCGCCGCACGCTCTGCGCCTACTGTCCACTGACCGGTTGTGTCGGCGCCGGGGGAGGCGGCAGCGGCTGCGCGGGGGGCTGAAGCGCCGGGGCCGGAGACGGCGGCGGCGGCGCCGTGGCCGCGGCCACGGTGGCTGCGGCCAGGGTGACGAGGGCCTGCTGGATCACCGTCGTCGGGACGATCACGACCGTCGCCTGGGTGAGCGCCGGCGCGTTCGCGGTCGTCTGGTTCGTCGCCGCGGTGACCTGCGCCTGGACGCTCGGGGGCAGCGCCGAGATCGGCGTCGGGGCAGAGGGCAATTGCCCGGCCACGTGGCTGACGAAGGCGCCCGCGGCAACCACGCGCGCGGTGCGAGAGCGGAGGTCGAGGTAGGCGGCGGACGCGAACGCGGCCGGCTGCCCGGGCGAGGGCAGGACGAACAGCACGCCCGTGTTCGTCCGGGGATCGAAGGCGAAGACCACCACGGTGCCCCACACCGCCGCCACGCCGGTCGGCGTTGAGATGGAGAAGTTCGACTGGCGGGCCTGCACGATCTGGGCCGGCGCCTGGCGCACCTGGGCGCGCACCTTGCCGACGACCAGGTGGGTGAAGATGTTGCGCGCGCCCGTCCGGCGGTCCACCTCGAGCTTCGTCAGCGCGTAGCGGCTGTTCTCTGCGACGAGGATCGTGCTGCCGTCGGGCAGCGCGACCTCGGCCGATCCGCCCGCGAAGGTCCGCACCTGCGCGCCCTCCGGCAGTCTCGTGTTCGCCGTCAGCGGGACCCACTGGGTCTGGCCCGGGTTAAGCGCTTCCGCCCGCCCTGTCACGCCGGTGACGGTCGCTTGCCCCGGCTGCATCTGCCCCCAGGAGACGCCCGCGGAGCCCAGGGCTACCGCTCCTGCCAGGACCCCGATCAATAGTGCGGCCGGGCGGTTCACATCGAGGCTCCTTCGCAGTCAAATCTCCTGGAACGAAAGCCCGTTACGGCTACGCTTAAGGATGATACCGACACGGGGCCTGTTCGGTCAATCATCGTGGGCCCAAACCGTGGCCCGGGGGCCCGGGCGGAGCCGCCCCTGGGCGTCCTGGGCGCGGCGGTACCCATCGGGCGTGCCGATATCGCAGAGAAAGCCGTCGATCAGTTGCCCGTGGGCCCGGCCGACGAGCCCGGGCAGCACGTGCAGCCCGAAATCGGCGAACCCCGCCGTCGGCAGGGCCTCACGAAGCGCCGGACTCGCCACGAAAATGCCCGCGCTCGCCAGGTCCGAGATGGGCCTGCTCGGCTTCTCGACGAAGCCCTGGACCAGCCCCGAGGGGTCGAGCGCCACGACCCCGCAGGCTTCCGGATTCGGGGGCCGGAACAGGCCGATCGTGAGCGGCGCGCCACTGGCCCGATGCCCGCGGACGAGGGCGCCGAGGTCGGCGTCCGTCAGGTTGTCCGCGTAGAGAATCAGGAAGTCCCGCTCGCCGCGGGCGAAGTCCCAGTTCTCCCGCACCGTCCCGGCGGTCCCGAGGAGCTCGGGCTCGTGCGTGGTCCGCACGGCGACCGGGCCCGTGTAGCCCGCGAGGAACGCCTGCACGCGCTCGCCCCGATGATGGAGGTTGATCAGCACCTCGCCGATGCCGTGCCGGGCGCACAGGTCGAGCCAGATCGCGAGGAGCGGGACCCCGCGGATGGGGAGCAGGCACTTCGGGATGTCCTCGGTCAGCGGCCGCAAGCGATGTCCGAGCCCGGCGGCGAGCAGAAAGGCCTTCACGCCGTGCCCCTTACGTCCACGGAGAGCGCCGGATGTTGAAGATCACCTTGCTGCCATCGGGCTCGAGCGTGAACGGCAGCTCGCGGTAGCCGCCGAGGGCGGACCGCAGCGCGGCCTGGGCGGCCCACGGGCAGTAGAGCAGCAGGAATCCGCCGCCCCCGGCGCCGGTCAGCTTGCCGCCGGTCGCGCCGGCGGCCCGGGCCCGCTCGTAGAGCGCGTCGAGGTCGGCGCTCGACACGCCGGGGGCCAGGCGCCGCTTCTGCTGCCAGCAGCGATGGAGGAGCGGGCCGAGGGCCGCGAGGCCGCCGTCCAGCAGCCGGCTCCTGGTCTCGAACGCCGCCGCCCTCAGGCCGCGGATCTCGGCGAGCCGCTCGGGGATGTTCCGGCGCTGCTCGTCCAGGATCGCCTCGCTGGGGCGTGTGCGGTTGGTGAAGAACAGGAGCAGGTTCGACACGAGTGCGCGCTTGCGCGCCTCGGGGACCGGGATCCGCTCGACCCGCACGTCGTCGGCCGGGCCGAACTGGAAGAAGCGGAGGTTGCCGTAGGCGGCGATGTACTGGTCCTGCACCCCGATCGGCTTCTTGAGCAGGTCGATCTCGATCTCGCACGCCTCGCGGGCCAGCCGCTCGGCGGGCGCCTGCATGCCCTGGTAGGCGTAGAACGCGTTGAGCAGCCCGACCGTCACGCTGCCCGAGGACCCGAGGCCCGTCCCCTCGGACGGGACGTCGCTGAGCGTGGTGATCTCCACGCCGTGCGTGATCCCGGTCCGCCGCATCGCCTCGCGCACGAGGTCGTGCCGGAGATCGTCGACGTGATCGACGATCTCCTTGACGGAGTAGTTGACGTAGATCCGATCGTCGAAGCGCTCCTTGACGATCACGTACAGGTACTTGTCGATGGCGAGGCTGACGACGGCCCCGCCCTCCGTCCGGAAGAATTCCGGGAAATCCGAGCCGCCGCCGGCCAGGCTGATCCGGAGCGGGGTCTGGGTGATGATCACGCTAGCCCTCTCCCCGGCGGACCACCTGGAGCTCGGCCATCCGCTGCTCGGCGTGGTCGAGCACGTCGCCGTCGATCGCCTGGGTGCGCAGCCACGCGACGTAGTCGGCGGCGCTCTTCTCGATCGCGTGGCGCGGGACCCAGCCCAGCGCGGCGAGCCGGGAGACGTCGGAGACGATGTGGCGGGTATCGCCGAACCGGTAGGCGCCCTCGACGCGGGGTGGCACCGTGGACCCCACGGCGCGGGCCACCGCCCGGTACAGCTCCAGCACCGTCCACGCCCGGCCGGCGCCGACGTTGAACACCTGGTCGTCCGCCCGCGGATCGTCCAGCACCAGCAGGGTCGCCCGCACGACGTCCTCGATGTTGATGTAGTCGCGGAGCTGGGCGCCGTCCTCGTAGACGAGCGGCGGGCGTCCGAGGGCCAGCGCCAGCGCGAAGACCCGGCAGGCGCCGGAGTACGCGTTGGCGAGGGACTGGCGGGGCCCCTGGACGATGGAGTAGCGGAGCGCGACGGTGGGAATCCCGTACCGACGCCCGAGGTTCAGGGCGAGCAGCTCCTCGACGTACTTGGAGATCGCGTACTGGTTGTGCGGCGCGGGCTGATCTTCGGGACAGGCCACCGGCGTGACCGGCGCCCCGCAGCGCGGACACCGCACCTCCCAGTCCCTGCACCGGAGCTGCGCCTCGGCGCGCGGCGGCGGGGCGACGACGCCGTGGAGCGCGCAGCGATAAGTCCCCTCCCCGTACACCGCCTGGGACGAG
>MGBV01000272.1:37506-40971 GCA_001788415.1 Candidatus Rokubacteria bacterium GWC2_70_16
GGACCTTGCGGACGGGCAGCCGCCGCTCCACCACCACCTCGAACAAGAGCGCGGTGCCGACCGCGTTGACGTGGAAGAAGGTGGAGAAATCCGGCAGGTAGTCCTGGTAGGCGGCGAGGTGGATGACGGCGTCGATCCCGTCGAGGGCACGGATCCAGTCGTCCTTGCGGCGGACGTCGCCCCGAACCAGCTCGGCCTGCGGCGGCAGGAAGCCGCGGTCGCGCCGCGGGTGGATGCGTGGCTCGAGAGAATCCAGCGCGCGGACCCGATGGCCCCGCCGGAGCAGCGCCTCCGCCGTGTGGGAGCCGATGAACCCCGCGCCCCCCGTGACCAGGACCCTCATGCGGCGCGGCGCTCTAGGACGCCCCCCGCGCGAACAGCACCGCGGGGATGGTCCGGAGGAGGATCTTGACGTCGAGCCAGAGCGACCAGTTGTCGATGTACTCCAGGTCGAGCTTGACCCACTCGTCGAAGTCCACGATCGAGTTTCGCCCCTTGATCTGCCAGAGGCACGTGATCCCGGGCTTGATGCTCAGCTTGCGCCGGTGCCACGACTCGAAGCGGGGGACCTCGGTCACCAGGGGCGGCCGCGGCCCCACCAGGCTCATGGTCCCTGTGAGGACGCTGTAGAGCTGCGGCAGCTCGTCGAGGCTGAACTTCCGGAGCCATCGTCCCACCGGCGTGACCCGGCTGTCGTTCTTCATCTTGAACACGGGCCCCTTCATCTCGTTGAACGGGGCCAGCGAATCCTTCACCCGATCTGCGTCGACGTACATCGTCCGGAACTTGTAGCTGACGAAGGGGCGCCGGTTGAACCCCACGACCCGCCAGAGGTAGAAGACCGGCCCCGCCGAGGAGCACTTGATCGCGACGGCGATCGCCAGGAACAGCGGCGCGAGCACGACCAGGCCGATCGACGAGACGACCACGTCCAGCACGCGCTTGAAGAAGAGCTGCCACTCGTGCTCGGACGTCGGCGCCAGGATCACGGCCGGCAGATCCGCGACTTGCGCCAGGCGCGGGGGCGAGGTCTCGGACGCCAACCAGTCGGACAGGACGAGGACCGTGAGGCCGATCTTGTCGCACTCGACGAACACTCCCCGGAGAACGGCGAACTCCTCGAGGGGCACGGCGACCACGACCTGGTCCAGGATCAGCTCGCGGGCCAGCCGGGGGAAATCGTCGTACGCCCCGAGGACCCTCGAGCCGGCCACCGGCCTGCCCACGTCGCCGGCCTCCGCCGACAGGAAGCCGAGGACGTGGAGCCCCCACCCCGGGTTCGCGCTGCAGCGCGACGCGAGGGCGCGCGCGAGCGAGCCGGTCCCGACGACGAGCACCGAGCGCCGGCGCGCGTCGCTCCGAAGCCGGCGCTCGAGCCACCGGTCGAAGAGCGCGCGCTCGACGAGCAGGACGCCGCAGGCGACGCCGACGAACAGGAAGATGAGGGTCCGGGGGATGAACAGGATCCGGAAGGCGTACCCGACCGCCAGGACGATCAGGAGCCCCAGGGCGGACACTTTCGCCAGGCGGCGCCACTCGCGGCCGGACGAATCGGGCGCCTCGTGGTCCTCGAACCGGAACAGGAGCCAGGCCCAGAGACCGGCGACGCCGACGATGACCGCCCAGTACTCGTGCAGCGGGAGCGTCTCCCCGACGGTGATGAAGTCCGGCAGGTAGTGGCGGAGGTAGTACGTGGCCACGAAGGCCACGGCCACCGCCAGGGCGTCCGCGACGACGCGCATCGGGCGGGCGAGGGGCTCCGCGTACGTCGTCACGCGGTGGCCTCCCGGCCCAGGTGCCGCACGGCGGCCTCGCGGATCCGCGACCTGAAGACCGCCGTGTCGAAGCGGAGCGCGTGGGCGCGGATCAGGGCAGGGTCGAATCTCCGGCTGATCGACGCTTCCACCGCGTCGGCGATGTCAGCAAGGGACTGGGTCGTGAACAGCACGCCGGTCTCCCCCTCCCTCACCGTCTCCAGCGCCCCGCCCGCGGCGTAGGCGATCACCGGTCTGCCGCATGCCTGCGCTTCCACGGCGGCGATGCCGAAGTCTTCCTTCGCGGGCAGGACGAGCGCGCTACAGCGTGCGTAGTAGTCTATCAAACGCTCTCGCGAAACCCGGCCAACAAAGCGCACCGTCGGTCCCGCCTGGGCCTCGAGGAGCCGACGCTGCCGGCCTTCACCGACGATCACGAGGGGGCGGCCGAGTACATTGAACGCCGCGACGGCCAGGTCGATGCGCTTGGCGGGTACCAGGCGGGAGACCACGAGGAAAAATTCGCCCCGACTGTTTCCGGAAATCGGCATCTGCGCTGCATCGACGGGGGGATGGATCACCTCCGAGCTGCGGCTATAGATGGTGCCGATCTGGCCCGCGATCTCCCGTGAGTTCGCGATGAAGCTCGTGACTCGCTGCGCGGCATCACGGTCGAGGCGCTGGAGATTCCGGATAAGGGGCCGGAGCCCCGCCCTGACCGGCCACGACAGCCCCTCGCCGCGGGCGTAGCTCTCGAAGTCCCAGAGAAAGCGGGTCGGCGCATGGCAGTAGCAGAGGTGGCTCGTCGAGGCCGGCGGTCTCACCGCTTTCGCGAAGGAGGATGCGCTGCTGATCACCAGGTCGAATCCGCGCAGATCGAACCGCCGGAACGCGAAGGGATAGAGGGGGAGCAGGTAGCGCTGCCGCCGCGCGGCGGGGAGCGGCAGGCGCTGGAGGAACGAGGTCCTGACGTCGGCACGGGCGAGCGGCCCGTGGAAGCTGCCGCGGTCGTGGATCGAGGTGTAGAGGGGAGCGCCGGGGAACGCCTCCAGGAGCGCCTCCACCACGCGCTCCGCCCCTCCGTACTGCACGAGGTAGTCGTGGACGAGCGCGACTCTCATCGCCGCCGCGCGAGAACGGCGCGATAGACCGCCTCGATCTGCGCCGCTTCCCGGGCGACCGTAAAACTCCGCGCGGCTCGCTCCCGCCCGGCGCCCCCCATGCGGTCCCGCGTCCGCCCGTCGCCGAGGATCGCCCGGAGGGCCTCGGCGAGCGCCTCGGGGTCGCGCGGGGGCACGAGGAGGCCGTGGACGCCATGCTCGACGATTTCCGGAACCCCGCCTGCCCGTGTCGCGACGACCGGGACGCCACGCGCCATCGCCTCGATCAGGACGAGGCCGAAGGGCTCCGCGACGGAGGCCAGGACGAGCACGTCGAGATCGTCGTAGACGCGGTGCACCGCGCCGGCATGGTCGCCGAAATAAACGGCCCGCTCGAGGCTCAGGTTCCCGGCCAGCCGGCGCAGCGCCGCGGCGTACTCGACGTTCTCCCGGCGGAACTTGGCCGTGCCGTCGATGACCAGCCGGGCATCGGGGAGGTCCCTGCGCACGATCGCCAGCGCCCGCACGACGTCCTCGTGGCGCTTCCAGGGGGCGATCTGGCCGAGGACACCGATGAGCGGGGTCGAAGGAGCGAGCCCGAGCTCCGCCCG
>MGBV01000272.1:41038-50418 GCA_001788415.1 Candidatus Rokubacteria bacterium GWC2_70_16
GCCGGGCCACCCGCCGGATGACGCGGCCGAGCCCGCTCGTGGGGAGGAAATCCTTGAGGTGCCAGACGACGGGCCGCCGGTGAACGGGCTGCGCGAGCGAGGCGACCAGGCCCGCGCGGATCGAGTTCGCGTGGACGAGATCGACCTCCTCCCGGCGGAGCCGGACGCCGAGCTGCGCGGCGGCGCGCAGGGTCGCGAGCGCCCCTGCCGCGACGCGCGTCGGGCTCGCGGACATCCGCGGCGCGCAGTCGGCGACGCCACGGGTGCGGATCCCGGCGGCGTCGAGCCTGCGCGCCAGCTCGCTCGCGGCGGGGCAGAACACGAGCGGATCCGTCTCCCGCAGCGCGGCGACGACCTGGAGGAGATCGATCTCCGCGCCCGAGACGGCGCCGGTGTGGCTGTAGTACGCGACCCTCACGCCGTCCCCCGCCGCGCGTCGCGGAACACCGCCTCGACCCTCGGGACGATCCGATCCCAGTCGTACCGCCCGGCGTATGCGCGACACGCCGCGCGTGACGGCAGCCACGCCGGGGCGCCAAGCGCCTCGGCGAGCTTCGCCGAAAGGGCTTCCGCGGAGGCGTCGTCACAGACGAGCCGGGGTTCGAGCCCGGAGAGCACCTCGGGCGTGGCGCCGACCGGGGTCCCGACCACCGGCGTCCCACAGGCGAGGGCCTCGAGCGTCGCGAGCCCGAAGCCCTCGAGGGCTGTCGACGGAACCACCGCGAGGTCGGCGGCCGCGAGGAGGGCGGCGAGCCGGTCGTCCGGGACTCGCCCGAGGAAGCGCACGGTGGCGCCGAGCCCGAGGGCCGCGACGCGGCGCTCGAGCGCGCCGCGCGCCGGCCCCTCGCCGCCGATCAGGAGCAGCGCCTCCGGCGTCCGCCGCACGACGTCGGCCATGGCGCCGATGAGTCCGTCGAGCCCCATTCGGGGGACGAGGCGCCGGACCGTCAGCAGGAGCGGGCGACCGTCCGGGAGCCCGAGGCGCCGCCTGACTTCCCGGATGTCGTCGGCGGGGCGAAACCGCTCGAGGTCCACGCCGCCCGGGATCACGGCGATGCGATCGCGCGAGACCCCGCAGGTGGCGCGGAGGAGCCGGGCGGAGCTGTCGCTCAGCACGCCGAACCGGTCGCAGCGGCGATACGCGAGCCGTTCGACGAGCTTCTTAACGGCATACCGGCCGAGCGCCACGGGACGATGCCAACCGGGGCGCGCGCCGTCTTCGATCCAGCCCTCCTCGGCCCAGGGACCGTGGAAATGGCACACGACCGGAACGGCCCGGGGCAGGCCCCCATAGACCGCGCCCAGCGCGCTCAGAGCGAAGTGCGGGTTGTAGAGGTCGATCCCGTCGTCGGAGATGGCCCGCGCCGCCCTCCGAAACGCCAGGGCGCGACGGAACGGGCCCGCCGTCTCCGGCGCGCAGGAGACCACACGAAGGCCACCGGCGACGACGCCGACCTCGCCGTGGACCAGGGCCGTGACCCGATGCTGGCGCTGGGCGAGCCGCCGCGCCAGCTCGGCGAAGTAGACCTGAAGGCCCCCGTGCACGCGGCCCGGCCACTCCATGCCGGACATCAGGATGCGCACGTCGTCCTCAGTACTGGACGCCCTGCAGCCGCTGCTCGTGCTCCAGGGCCTGGACGGCGCGAATGAACGCGTCACGGTTGGTGAAGAACAGCGGCCCGTACTGCAGGGCGATCACCGGGACCCGGAACTGGTTCAGGACCATCCGCGACCAGGGGAAGTAGTCACCTCGCGGGATGAGGCCCAGGCCGAACTGGACGATGAAGAGGACGTTCCAGACTCCTAACGCGGCCACGGCGACCCCGATCCAGCGGAGCCGGCACCGCTGAGCCGCCCAGTCCAGCGCCAGCGCGAGCCCCAGCACGAAGACCGGCGTGGCGCTGACGAACGGTCGGTTGCCGAAGGACGACCCGCCGACACCGAGCGATTGCCAGCAGCTCGCGAGGTAGAAGAGGAGCAGCCAGGGCACGCCGACGACGATCGCCAGCTCCCGATCGCGCCGGAAGAGGCGGAACAGGCCGAGGGTCGCGGCGAGGAGGATCGGCGTCCAGGTGAACATCCCGTGGAGGGACGAGAACAGCAGCTCGACCGGGCGCGGGCTCAGGAAGATGACCCAGAACGGCTCCTCGTAGCCGAACGCCCAGGGCCGGCCGTACAGGATCGTCTTGATCACCACCTGCGGCACCAGGCCGACGCCGAAGCCGAGCGCGACCAGGGCCGCGCCGCGCCAGCCCGGCCGCGCCGCGGGGTCGCCCTGTTGTCGAGCGCGGACGAGCGCCAGCGCCGGCACCGCGGCGAAGACGATCGTCTCGTACTTGACGGCGGCCGAGAAGCCGGCGAGCAGCCCGAGCGCGGCCCACTGCCAGGGCCGACGCCCGCCGCGGGTCCGGTGCCAGACGTACAGGAGCAGGGCGACCACGAACGACGCGTTGGGCTCGGCGAGCATCGGGAGGAAGTACATGTACACGGGCAGCGACGACGCCACCCAGATCCCGACGACGGCGGCCAGCGCGACCGGCGGCGCCACCCAGCCGCGGGCCAGGCGGTAGCCGAGCAGCAGCCCCGCGAACGCGAACGTCGCGGTCCCGACGGCCACCGCCCACCGGTACGGCGGCGAGAACCCGTCGAGGGGAACGGCCAGGCCCAGGGCGTTCCCCGCCGTCGCGATCGCGTGGCCGGCCAGGAAGAACGGCGCCCACAGCACCGCCGAGCCGGGGGCCCAGGGGTTGTCCAGGTACCCGCGAGGCGTGATCCGGCGCTTGAACAGGTTCTCGCGAAACTTCGGGTCGGCCCGCGCGTACTCGTTCTCGAAGTTCAGGTCGCCGTCGAGGATCACGGAGCGGACGTACGCGTAGTACCCGTTGCCGTCGCCCCGCACGTAGGGCGTGATCAGGAAGAGGCTCAGCACGAAGACGACGACGAGGCGGCTCACTGGACCTCGCCCGCGCGCCGCTGGGACTCGGCGCGCTGCTGGATGGCCGCGATGAAGGCCTCGCGGTCACGGAAGAACAGCCCCCCGTACCGCACCGCGATCAGCGGGACCCGAAACTGATTGGCGATCATGCGAGACCAGGGGAAGTAGTCGCCGCGGGGGATCAGCCCGAGGCCGAACTGGACGATGAACAGGACGTTCCACACGCCGAAGCCCGCGAGCGCGACCGCAACCCAGCGGAACCGGCCTCGCGCGGTCAACCACTCGATGAGCGCAGCCAGCCCGAGCGTGAAGAAGACGGTCGCGCTGACGAAGGGGCGATTCCCGAACGAGGAGGCGGCCACGCCGAGACTCTGCCAGCCGCTCGCGAGGTAGTAGAGCGCCACGCACGGGATCCCGAGCGCCAGGGCGAACTCACGATCCTTCCGGACGAAGAGGCCGAACCCGAGGGTGGCCAGGAGGAGGATCGGCGTCCAGCTGAACATCCCGTGAAGGGAGGAGAAGAGCATCTCGATGGGGCGCGGCTGGAGAAAGGCGGGGAGCACGTACTCGTACCCCGTGTCCCAGGGCCGGCCGTAGAGGAGGGTCTTGATGACCATGTGGGGCGCGAGCCCTACCGCGAATCCGGCCGCCACGAGGCCCACCGTCTTCGCGTCCGCGCGACCGGCGGGATCGCCCTGCTGGCGCACGCGCAGCAGCGCCAGGGCCGGCACGGCCAGGAACACGATGGTCTCCGTCTTGACCGCCGCCGAGAAGCCCGCCAGGAGGCCGAGCAGCAGCCACTGGCCGGGCCGGCGCCCGCCGCGCGTCCGGTGCCAGAAGTAGACGAGGAGGGAGACGGTGAACATCCCATTCGCCTGGGCCATCGTCGGCAGGAAATACATGTAGACGGGCAGGGACGACGCGGCCCAGAGGCCCAGCACGGCGGCCAGCGCGATGCGGGGCGCGACGTAGGCCAGGGCGAGGCGGTAGCAGAGGAGCAGGCCGAGGAAGCCGTACCAGGCGCTGCCGACGGCGACCGCCCACCGATACGGTGGCGAGAAGCCGTCCGTGGCGACGTCCACCCCGAGCGCCCGGGCCGCCACGGCGACGCCGTGGCCGGCGAGGAAGAACGGCGTCCACAGGACCACCGAGCCCGGGGCCCAGGGGTTCACCGTCAGGCCGGCCGGCGTCGTCCACCAGTTCTGCTCGGCCTCGCGGAACTTCGGGTCGGCCCGCGCGTACTCGTTGCGGAAGTCGAGGTCCCCGTCGATCCAGATGGACCGGACGTAGGCGTAGTAGCCGTTGCCGTCGCCGCGGACGTAGGGCGTGACCAGGCTCAAGGACAGCACGAACAGGACGAGCAGGACCCGCTCGTGGCCGGCGACGGCCGGGAGGCGACGCGTCATTCCCGGGGCTTCCTGAGGGCGATCTCCCTGACCAGCAGCGTGATCTGCCGCTCGAGGTTCTCGATCCGCTGGTAGAGCCGGAAGATGACGTAGAAGCCGACGAGGAGCCCCACGTACAGGGTCAGGTCGGCGCCTCGGCCGACGCTGAGCTTGTGGGCCAGGAGGGTCGTGAGGTCGGGAGCGAAGACGAGCACGCCGGCGGCGACCCAGAAGCCCGCCCAGAGCCAGAACGCGCGCGCCGACAGCCGGTGGGCCCGGTACCGCACCAGCGCCGAGACGATGCCCACCAGCGCGATCAGTCCGAGGACGGCCTGAATGGTCTTCATGAGAGCTTCTCGCTCAGCCGGAGCAGGATGAGGCGGGCCAGCGTCCGCAGCCCCGTGAGGACCCCCTGCCCCTTCGAGAGGGAGTAGGTCGTGTAGATCGCGCGGACGGAGACCTCCTGGGTGCGGAGGCCGAGCCGCGCGGCCTTGTGCAGGATCTCGGAGCTCACCTCCATCCGCTGGCCCTGGAGATCCAGCGCCGTCGCGACCCGGCGGCTCATCGCGCGGATCCCCGACTGGGAGTCCGAGCACCAGACCCCGAAGATCAGCCGGGTCGCCATGTTGGCCGCCAGGTTCGCCGCGCGGCGCGTCCAGGGCATGGCCTCCCGCCCGAGCGTGCGGATCCCGATCACGAGGTCGGCGCTTCCGGACAGGACGGGCGCGACGACGCGAGGGACGTCCTCGGCGGCGTGCTGGCCGTCGGCATCGAAGGTCACGATGACCTCCGCGCCCAGCTCGGCGGCGGCCCGGATCCCCGTCCCCAGCGCGCCCCCCAGTCCGCGGTTCAGCACGTGACGGACCACGCGAGCGCCGGCGGAGGCGGCGAGGGCGCCGCTGCCGTCGGTGCTGCCGTCGTCCACGACCACGATCCGGCGGAATCCCTGCCGCTGGAGGTCGCGGAGGCTCTCGACGATCGTCCGCGACTCGTTGTAGGCGGGAACCACCACCCAGACGGCCGGCCCGGCGGGACTCGGGCCGTCCGGCGTCACGTCAGATGAGCTGGCCTTCGTTGGGGAACCTGAAATGGCTGCCGTAGACGGCTTCCCGAGCTCCGTAGATCGCCTCGAGCTCCGCCATCAGCCGGTTGCGGAACTCGAAGATCTCGTCCCGCGACAGGCTGCTGGTCCGGCAGAGCGCGTTGGTCGCCCGGTTCTTGCCCGAGTACCAGAACTCGTCCGTGTGCAGCCCGGGCTCGACGATCTCGAGGTCGTACACCCGCTCGCCGCGAAGGATGCTGTCGGTGAGCGGCGTGCCGAGGAACGGGATGTAGATGTTCACGTCCACGCGATCGGGCAGGTTGTCGAACAGCCAGCGCCGCGTGGCCTCCATGGACTCCCGGTCCTCGCCGGGCAGGCCCAAGATCGTGCTGGCCTTGAAGCGCAGCCCGATCTCCTTGCACCACTTCCGCGCGAGCGTGTTCTCCTCGACGGTGGTCCCCTTGTGGATGATGTCGAGGATCCGCTGGCTGCCGGACTCCACCCCGCACAGGACCTCCCGGAGGCCCGCGTCGTACATCTGCTGGAGGTAGGCTTGCCCGCCGTGCTTCGCAATCACGTCGACCCGCATGAAGCAGCGCCAGATCATCCCGGTCGCGTGGTGGATCCGCCGCATCTCGTCGAGCAGCGCCAGCGTCCGATGCTTGTTCAGCGGGAAGATGTCGTCGTAGAACATGAGCGCGTCGAACAGGTGCGCCTGCCCCTGCTCGTCGTACCAGTAGGTCGCGCCGACGATCTCCTCGATCTGCTGCACGACCTTGGCGACGGGCTCGTACCGCACCGGCGACGGCCAGATCTTGCTGAAGCGGCCCGTCTCGCAGAAGTCGCAGCGCATCGGACATCCGCGGGAGGTGAACAGGTGCGCCGCCCAGTGCAGGGACCCGTCGTTGTCCGGGAGCGGGTATCGGAACCGGTGCTGGGCCTTCCGGACGGGCAGCGGGAGACGGGTGATGTCCGCCGGGCGCGAGGGGCTCAGGACCGTCCCGGGCGGCGCGTCGAGCGCGTCGAGGACGATCTCCTCGCCCTCCCCCTTGACCACCACGTCGTAGTGGCCCACCAGGTCGTCCGGCCGCATCGTCGCGTGCGCGCCGCCGACGATGGTGCGGCAGCCGTGCGCGCGGAGCACGTCGCCGACGCGCCGGAGCTCGAATGCCTGCGGTGAGGTGCCCGACACGAGATAGCGGTCGAAGCCCTCGGTCGGCAGCTCGTCACCATCGAGCGCGAAGTACTGGCACTCGTGCCCGGCCGCCTCGAGGATGGGCCAGAGGTACCAGAGCCCCAGCGTGCCGAACATCCACGGGGACTCGATGAAGGTCGACTTCACGGCGATCAGCGCGATCCGAATAGCCACCTCCGCGAGGACCTCTCCCGGGAACGTCGTGGCCGACTGCCCAAGAGTATACGGCCAGGCACCTCCACTTGAGCCACGTTTCGCGCTTCCACCGGGTCCCTTACCCGCGGGATCGGAGAGGCTCAGCGACCGCGTCGCCCTTGGCCCGTCGGGAGGCGTTCGGCGTGTGCCGGGGTTTCGCGGACAGCGCCAGCTTCATTCGCCCCTGAAGGACTTGATGACCCGCGCCAGGGTGTCCTCCAGGGGAACGGTCGGCTCCCAGCCGGTCATCGCCTTGATCTTGCGGATGTCCGGCACCCGTCGCGGCATGTCCTCGAAGCCCGCGCCGTAAGCGTCCTGATAGGGGACGAACCGGATCCGGTCCTCCTCGCGAGCACTTCCGGAAATCGGGCGCCCGGCGAGCCGGTCGCCCGCGGCCAGGACCTGACGGGCCAGATCGAGCATGGTCACCTCGCGGCCCGACCCCACGTTGAAGACCTGTCCGACCGCCGCCGGGCAGTCCGCGAGCTGGATGAGCGCGCGGACGACATCCGCCACGTCGCAGAAGCACCGGCTCTGCCGGCCGTCGCCGTAGACCGTGAGCGGCTCGCCGCGCAACGCTTGGCCCACGAACCGCGGGACCACCATCCCGTACCGGCCGGTCTGGCGCGGACCCGCCGTGTTGAAGAGGCGGGTGACGATCACGGGGAGCCCCCGCTGCGCGTGGTACGCGAGCCCCAGGAACTCGTCGACCATCTTGGACGCCGCGTACGACCAGCGGCTGCGCGAGGTCGGCCCCAGGACGACGTCGTCGTCCTCGTTGAAGGGGAAGCGCGTGCTCTTGCCGTACACCTCCGACGTCGAGCCGATCAGGACCTTCACCCGGTAGCGGAGCGCGGCCTTCAACACGGCCTCGGTGGCGAGCACGTTGGTCTCGATCGTGCGGACCGGATCCTCCACGATGAGCTTCACGCCCACCGCCGCCGCCAGATGGAAGATGATGTCGCACTCACTGACCAGGCGGTCGACAACGACCTGGTTCGTGATGCTCTCGATGGCGAAGTGAAACGATCCCCGACCGTGACTGCCGGGTGCCGCGCCCACCAGCGGCTGGATGTTCTCGAACCGGCCCGTCGAGAGATCGTCGATGACCGTCACCCGACACCCCTGCGCCACGAGGGCGTCCGCCAGGTGGGAGCCCACGAATCCCGCGCCGCCGGTGATCAGCACGCGCTGCCAGGGCGTGGAGCCGGGAGCCCGCGAGCCGCTCATGCCCTCACCCCGTCGCGTCCGGCGGGGCGACGACGCGCCGGCCGCTCCGCCGCGCGAAGAACTCGTCGAACCGTGCGATGACGAACTCCAGCATCTCTTCGGTGAGCCCCGGGTAGACCCCGATGAAGAAGGTGTCCCGCATGATCCGGTCGGTCTCGGTCAGATCTTTGTGGATCCGGTGCCGGATGTCGCGGTAGCCCGGCTGCCTCAGGATGTTCCCGGCGAAGACCTGGCGCGTCTCGATGTTGGCGTTCTCCAGCCACCGCACGAGCTCGCCGCGCTGGAGCCCGTTGGTCACCGTGAGGGGAAAGCCGAACCACGACGGCTGCGCGCGCGGATCGCGAGCCGGCAGGACCAGGAAGTCCTGGTAGGGCTCGCACCCCGCGTACAGGCGCTCGAAGTTCCGCCGACGCGTCTCGACGAACTCGGTCAGGCGATCCACTTGCGCGACACCGATGGCCGCCTGGAGATCGGTCGGCCGCAGGTTGTAGCCCAGGGTCGAGTACGTGTACTTGTGATCGTACCCGAGCGGGAGATCGCCGAGCTGCCAGCCGAAGCGCCTGCCGCACGTGTTGGACTCGCCGGTCGCGCACCAGCAGTCCCGGCCCCAGTCGCGCACCGAGCGCACGACCCGCCCGAGCCGCGCGGTGTTGACGACGACTCCGCCCCCCTCGCCGGCGGTCATCTGGTGCGCGGGGAAGAAGCTGAGCGTGGCCAGGTCGCCGAACGTGCCCACCGGCTTCCCGCGGAACGTCGCCCCCAGCGCGTCACACGAGTCCTCGATGAGGTAGAGCCGGTGGCGACGCGCGAGATCGGAGACGGCGTCGAGGTCGCACGGGATGCCGAGCGTGTGCGGCACCAGGATCGCCCGGGTCCGGGGCGACACCGCCCCTTCGAGGAGTCGCGGGTTGACGTTGTACGTTCCCACCTCGCAGTCCACGAAGACCGGGACGAGACCGCTGTGGACGATGGGGGCGATCGTCGTCGGGAAGGTCACCGCCGGCGTGATGACCTCGTCTCCGGGCCGGAGTGGCTCGTCGAGCAACGGCGACATGAGGGCGAGCACGGCCGCGAGGTTCGCCGTCGAGCCCGAATTGACCATGACGAAATCGTGGGCGCCGAGCCTCCGCTTCATCTTCTGCTCGAACAGCTCGCCGTAGGAACCCAGCGTGAGCCAGAAGTCGAGCGAGCTGTCCACGAGGTTGGTCATCTCCTCGGCACCGAACACGCGCCCCGAGTACTGGACCCGCGTCTTGTAGGGCACGAACGGCCGTGGCGCGTGCGCGAGCGCATGGTAGCGCCGAACCCGCTCGAGGATCTCCTGCTTGAGTCGCGCGGCGTCGGAGGACACCACCGCCGGCGCGTGGACGACGTGGGTGTCCGCGCGCCACGCGCGGC
>MGBV01000273.1:0-14193 GCA_001788415.1 Candidatus Rokubacteria bacterium GWC2_70_16
CGGCGGAGCCCGGATCGGCGCCACGCTGTCCGAGATCAACATCATCCCGCTGGTGGACGTCATCCTCGTCCTGCTCCTGATTTTCATGCTCACGGCGCCCCTGATGCACCGCGGGATCGACGTCTCGCTGCCGAAGAGCGCGGCCAAGCCCACGGCGGTGGAGGAGCGAGTGGTGCTGACGCTCACCAAGGACCGCACCGTGTTCGTCAACGACAAGCCGGTCCCCCTGGCGGGCCTCGAGCCGCGGCTGCGGGAGGTGCTCAAGAGCCGCGCCGACAAGACGATCTACCTCAAGGCGGACCAGGGGCTCCAGTACGGCTTCGTGGTCGAGACCATGGACCGCGTGCGCCGGGCCGGAGTCGAGAAGCTCGGCATGGTGACCGAACCGGCGAGGGAACGCTGATCTTCACCAGCGCGGCCGGAGGGGTTCCGATGCGGTCCCCGTTCCGGGTGGCGCCGGTCAAGCCCGGTCCCGCCCTCCGCAGCAGGCGAGTGCCGTACCTGGCCATCACCGTGTCCACCATCGGCCACGGCCTCGCCGCCGCCGCTTTGCTCGTCTGGGTGATCTGGGGGGTCGGGAGCGCCCAGAAAGTCTACGTGGTCAACCTCGTCCCCGCGGTGGCGGCGGTGGGATCCCCATCCGGGGCCACGACGCCGGCGCTGCTGCCCCGCCCGGCGACGCCGGCGCCCTCGCGCTCCACCCTGCCCGAGCCCGAGCCGCGGGAGGCGCGGGCGCGCGAGCCGGTGAAGCTCCCCGACAGCCCCGCGGTGGCGCCGCGGCTGCCCGCGCGCCCGGCGGCGCTGCCGCGCCCGGGCGAGAAGGAATTGCCGCCGCTCGGCGCGCCCGCCGAGCGCCGCCCCCCCGCGCCGCCGACCGCCTCGAGGGCCGGAGAGACGCCCACGGAGGCGCGCCCGGCGCCGCCTCCACCCCTCGGCCAGACCACGGGCTCGGTGACGGGCACGGGCGCCCTCACGCTCGACGTCTCCGACTTCCCTCATGCGTGGTACCTGCGGGTGGTGCTCGGCAAGGTCGAGGAGCGGTGGCAGAGGCAGGGACAGACCAGCGAGCCGTCGCAGAAGCCGCTCGTCTTCGTGGAGATCCAGCGTGACGGCTCCATCCGGCCCCCGAAGATCGAGAAGAGCTCGGGCAATGCCTTCTACGATCAGGCGGCGCTGCGCGCCATCGCGGATGCCAGCCCCTTCCCCCCCCTGCCCCAGGAGTGGAGCAAACCCTCGCTGCGCGTGATGTTCCGCTTCGAGCTCCGGCCGGAGCGCGGCTGAGCGTGCGCGAGGCGCGAGCGCTCCTGGCCGTCGCGGCCGCGGTCCTGGCGGTCGCGGCGGGCGGCCTCCTGGCCTCGCCGCCGCCGGCGCGCTCCCAGGCCCCCGACGTGCTGCTCAACGTCATGGCGAGCGGCGCCAAGCGGCTCAACATCTTCATCCCGGACTTCACCGTGGTGGCGGGCGCCGATCCCGGTGCCCTCGCCAGGCGCGTCCCCGAGGTGGCCGGCGCCGACCTCAAGTTCTCGGCGCTGTTCAGTGTGGTCTCCGACCCCGCCCCGCTGCCGGTGGGGGATGCCGAGGCGCTGCGCCAGCGCTGGTCCGGCGCCGCGGCCGCGGGCGCCCATGCCGCGCTGCACGGGCTCCTGAGCCTCGGCGCCACCCGAGCGACAGCCGAGATGAGGCTCTACGACCTGACCTCGCCCGAGCTGCGGCTCATCGCCACGAAGAAGCTCGACATGCCGGTGGCGGATGGGCGCCGGCTGGCCCACAAGATTGCCGACGAGGTGGTCTTCCAGTTCACCGGCGAGCCGGGCATCGCCGACACCAGGATCGCCTACGTCGCCGGGCCCCCCGGAGCCAAGGAGCTCTACCTGGTGGACTACGACGGGGCCGGGCCGCTGCCGCTCACGGCCAACCGCTCCGTCAACCTGTCGCCCGCGTGGAGCCCCGACAGCCGTTCCGTGGCCTTCACGTCCTACCTGGGCGGCTACCCCTTCCTCTACCGGCTCTTCGCCTTCGAGCGCCGCCCGGTGCAGCTCCTCGCGGGCCATCTCGGCATCAACAGCTCGCCGGCGTGGAGTCCCGATGGCCGCTCGGTGGCGCTCACGCTGTCGAAGGACGGCAACCCGGAGATCTATGTCCTCACCGTGGCTACGGGCGCCTTCCGCCGGCTGACCACGCATAGCGGGATCGACACCGAGCCGAGCTGGTCGCCGACGGGGCGGGAGATCGCCTTCACCTCGGACCGCGCCGGGCCGGCGCAGATCTTCGTCATGGACGCCGAGGGCGCCAATGTGCGGCGGCTGACCCGCGGCGGCTTCAACACGCAGCCGCGCTGGTCGCCGAGGGGAGACACCATCGTCTACACCTCGCGCCAGGGCAACCACGATCTCTGGGCCGTGAGCCCTGACGGTTCTCACGCCCGCCGGCTCACGGCAGGCCCCGGGGACAACGAGAGCGCCTCCTGGGCTCCCAACGGCCGCCATCTGGCGTTTCACTCGAGCCGCCTTCGCGGCTCGCGCATCTTCACCATGCTGGCCGACGGCTCCGAGCAGCAGCCCATGCCCACTCAAGGGGGTGAGGCCACAAGTCCTGCTTGGTCCCCCCGCCTTCCGTGATAAGATGGCCGGGGATTTTTGGTGTGTTCACCGGCGGTAGACAAGGAGGAGTGGACATCATGCCGCAACGACGGGGTCATCTGGTCCTGGTACTGCCCCTGCTGGTCCTCACCCTGTTCCTCGTTGGATGCCCGAAGCGGCCCGCCACCACCGCGGCCTCGGCTCCCCCTCCCACCGCGCCGGGTCCCGCTGCAACTGCGCCTGCCCCCGCGACGGCTCCGTCTGGGTCTGCGGCTGCGGCTGCGGGTGCGACTCGTCCCGCCCCGGCGGCGCCCGCGCCTGCCGCGGCCGCGACGACTCGTCCCGCTCCGGCGGCGCCCGCGACGCCGCCCAGGCCCGTTGAGTTCGCCGAGACCGCGAACCTGAAGGACATCCACTTCGAGTTCGACAAGTACGACATCAGGCCGGGGGACGCGAAGATCCTCGACGCCAACGCGGCATGGCTCAAGCAGGCCGCGAGCAACCTCGTGCTGATCGAGGGGCATTGCGACGAGCGCGGCACCAACGAGTACAACCTCGCCCTCGGCGAGCGCCGCGCGAAGGCCACCATGAACTACCTCGTGTCCCAGGGCATCCAGGCCAGCCGGATCACGATCATCTCGTATGGCGAGGAGCGGCCCAGCTGCGCGGAGAAGAACGAGGGGTGCTGGTCCAAGAATCGCCGCGCGCACTTCCTGGTCAAGGCCCGGTAGCGCGCCAGGAGCGGTTTCCCTGATGTGGCAACCGTGGAAGGGGAGCCTCGGGCTCCCCTTCGTCGTCTGGGCGGGGCTGCCGGCGGTGGCGCTGCTTGCGGCCGGATGCGCCGACTTCACCGGGGACGCGCTCCACCAGGATGTGGCCCAGCTCCGGCAGGAAGTGAACGCCCTCGCCCTCGCGGTCCACCGCGGGCGAGGCGACACGGAAGCGGTGATCGGCCAGATCGATCGCCGGACCCGAGAGCAGGCGGCGGAGAGCACGCGCCAGTTGGGCGCCCTGTCCGGCCGGCTCGACGCGCTGGCCGCCGAGGTCGCCGGGACGGCCGCCCGCCTCGAGGAGATCTCCCAGCGGCTGGAGTCGTTGAGCCGCCAGATCGCGGCCCGGCAGGTGGCCCCGCCGACTCCCGCGGCGGCTCCACCTGCCGCGCCCGCGGTGATCCCGGGACCGAGGGCGGCGGGCGACGGGCCCACCCCCGAGCAGGCGTACCAGGCGGCTTATCTCGACTTCAGCAAGGGCAACTTCCCGCTGGCCGTCTCGGGCTTCCGCGAGTTCGTGCGCCGCTTCCCGGACTCCCCGCTCGCAGACAAGGCGCAGTACTGGGTCGGCGAGTCCTACTTCAGCCTGGCGCGCGCCAGCGTCGGAGCCGGCCAGAAGGAGAAGGCGGCGCGGGAGCTGGGGCAGGCGGTGCAGGAGTTCCGGAAGGTGGTGCTGAACTATCCGCGAGGCGAGAAGGTGCCGACGGCCATCTACAAGGAGGCGCTGGCGCTGATCGAACTGAGGCAGCCCAGGGTCGCCCAGCTACGGCTGCAGTACCTGCTGGAGAACTTCCCGCAGTCGGAGGAAGCGCCGCTGGCCAAGGAGCGCCTGGCCGCGCTCAGCGGGTAGCCCCGACGCAGCGGGTAGCCCCGGCCTATCCTCCGACCTCGGAGGCGAAGACCCAGATCACGGTCACGTCGCGCTCGGGCGTGTGGTAGACCATGACGCTGCCGTCGGGGTCGGCGGTGCTCACGTCCTGAACCACCACGGGACCCGCCCACGCGACCGGGACCTCGCCCTCCTCGCCGGGCCAGAAGGAGAAGGTCAGAAGCGAGGCGGCCAGCGCGGCCGTCACCGTGGCCAGCCGCGGGTGCCCCCAGATGGGCTTCCAGAACGGTAGCCACCAGGCCTCCGTCACGGGGTGAGGCCGCTCGCTGGCGATGCGGCGGCGGACCGCCGGCCAGAAGCCGGACCAGTCCGGCTCGTCCACCCCGACGGTCTCGGCGCTGACAAGGTGGCGCAGCCTCGTGAGGTGCTCCACCGTGGCTTGGCAGGCGGGGCAGCCCGCGACATGGTCAGAGACGGCGCGCGCGGCCCGGCCCTCCAGGGCGCCATCCGCATAGGCCTCGAGACGGGACCGGTTCCAGAGGCAGCCGAGAGCGGGCATCGGTGGCAGTATACCTCGATAGCTCAGACGGCCATCCGCCCTTGAATATTCCCGCCCGCGCCCATAAGGTCATGGGAGACGGTCGATGGGCGTGGGCCGGCCGCTGGGCCACGACGTGATCAGGGGCGCTGGCGGGGAAGCCGCTCCGGCGTCCCGGTGCCCGCCGAGAGGATGATGCGGATGCCCTCCTCGATGGTGAGCCCGGTGGTGAGGACCTCGTCCCGCGGCACCAGGATCACGTCGCCGAGGTAGAGGTTGTTGGTGGGCACGAACACCGTCACCATCTGCCGCTCCCCCTGGGGACCGTCCACGAGCACCTCGGAGGTGACGAAGCCGAAGACGAACTCGCCCTTGCGGGGGTGCTCGGCCAGCACCACTTCCTTGAACGAGCTGCGCTTCTCCGGCGAGAAGGACTCGAGCAGCTCCTTGATGGTCGGGTAGATGCTGCGGAAGATCGGGACGCGCGTGAGCAGCCGCTCCACGCGAATGAGGATGCGCCGCCCGACCACGTTGGTGGCGACGGTGCCCACGCCGAAGATGACGACCACGGCCGTGAGGAAGCCGAGCCCCGGGATGCGCCTGCCGAACATGCGCGCGTACCCCGGGGAGAAGAACTCGTCGATCGCGTCCCAGAACACGTAGAGGAGCCAGGAGGTGGCGATGACGGGAACCGTGACGAAGAATCCGGTGATGAACCGGACCTTGGCCCACTTGCGGAAGCTGCCGGACATGGCGGCCCGATGACATCACAGGGGTCCAGGCAAGTCAAGGAACTGGCCGGCACGGTCGCGCTCGTGACGGGGGGCGCCGTGCGTGTGGGCCGCGCCATCGCGCTCGGGCTGGCGCGACAGGGCGCCGATGTCGCCATCGGCTACCACCGGTCGGTGGCGGCGGCCCGCGCGACGGTGGCGGAGCTGCGGGCCCTCGGGGTGCGGGCGGCGGCCCTGCGCGCCGACATCGCCAGGCCCGCCGAGGCCCGGCGCCTCGTGACGGACGCGGCGCGGCAGCTGGGGCGGCTCGATCTCCTCGTCAACAACGCGGCCGTCTTCGTGCGGACGCCCTTCGCCGAGACGACGCCGGCCCAGTGGGAGCGGCTCGTCGGGGTGAACCTCAGGGGGGCGTTCTTCTGCTCTCAGGCGGCGGCCAGGGCCATGGGGCGCCGGGGCGGGCGCATCGTCAACATCGCGGACGTGGGCGCGGCGCGCGCCTGGCCGGCCTACATCCCCTACGGCGTGTCGAAGGCGGGCCTCCTGATGCTCACGAAGGGGCTGGCCGCGGCGCTGGCGCCGCGGATCCAGGTCAACGCGGTGGGCCCGGGCGTGGTGCTCCTGCCCGAGGGCTTCCCGGCGGCGCCCCGGGAGCGGCTCACCGCCCGCATCCCGATGGGCCGCCGCGGCCATCCGGACGACGTGGCGGCCGCGGTCTGCTTCTTCGCCACCTGCCCGGACTACATCACCGGCCAGATCCTCTTCGTGGACGGGGGCGCCACCGCGATCTGACGGCGGGCGCGGCCGCCGCGCCTCAGCCGCGCAGCCTGAGCGCGCCGGGGCACACGGCGACCTCGAACGGCGCCCCGCCCCAGGGCTCGCCGTCGAGCTGGAGCGGCACCGGCTCCGGGCTCTCGACGGTGACGGCGCGCATCCGACGCATTCGCACCTTGGGATTCCTCACGTGCCCCCCCCAGTACAGCGTCGGCAGCCAGCGCAGCAGCTCCCACCGGCCGAGGGCGCCGAGCATCACGAGATCCAGCGCGCCGTCGCGCGCATCGGCACCGGGGGCGATGCGCATCCCGCCGCCGAAGCAGGCGCCGTTGGCGAGGACGATCCCCGCGGCCAGCTGCGGCGGCTCCGCCCTCCCGTCACAGCAGACGGCGAGCTCCACCGGCCGGTAGCCCATGATGCTCGCCGCCACGGCCCGGAGATAGGGGATGGTCCCTCCGCCGCCGAGGGAGGCCGCGCGCGCGGCCACGGCGGCATCGAAGCCCGCGCCGGCGGCGTTCACGAAGAAGCGCCGGCGTCCCTGCCAGCGGACGACTCCCAGATCCATTGCCCGCTCGCTCCCGGCGGCGAGCCGCACGGCCGCCTCCAGGGGATGGCGCGGCAGCCCCAGGGTCCGGCAGGCATCCCGGCCGCGGCCCGTCAGGAGCGCGCCGAGGGCAGCCTGGGGTCGTCCGTCCGGGTCGGTGACGCCGTTGACGACCTCGTTGAGGGTGCCGTCGCCGCCCACGGCCACCACCAGCGGCGCGGCGCGCCTGACGGCCTCCTCGGCGAGGACGGTGGCCTCCCCGGGGCCACGGGTCTCGGCGTCATCGAAGCGGAAGCCCAGGCGGGCCAGCCGATCGCGGAGGGCGGGCCAGAGGCGGCCAGTGCGGCCTCCCCCGGCCGAGGGGTTGACGATGACGAGCGGGAGCGCGCCTATCTGGGCCCCGCCGGCATCAGTCGGCTGCGCTCTGGCCCGGCCCCGGCGGGGTCAGATCCCGAGCCAGGCGAGGCCCCGTATGGCGAGCCGCTGCCGCAGGCGAGGCGAGCGGACATGGACATCCCGACGAGCGGAGCGAGCCAGCCAGCGCGAGGCGTACGTGGGTGTACGTTGAGCGCTGGCGACGACCGAGAACATTGCCGGGCGAGCCGTAGCCGGAGGCGAGGCAAGCAGCTATGGGAATCGGGCGAGCGTGAGCGAGCCATGGCGACGGGAGATGGCCCCGCCGGCATCAGTCGGCGCCCATGACGCGCAAGAACTCCGTCACCGACGAGAAGCGCATCAAGGGGTTGTGGCGCTTCTCGTCGCCGATGGTCGTGGCCGAGCCGCCGTAGTTGTGGCCCGGCAGCACCACGGTCGCGTCGGGGAGCGCCCCCAGCCGCTGCGTGAGCGAGTAGTACATCTCCTTCGGGTCGCTCCCGGGCAGGTCCGTCCGCCCGCAGGAGCGGATGAACAGCGTGTCGCCCGAGATGAGGCGGCCGTCCACGAGGAAGCACTGCGATCCGGGCGTGTGCCCCGGCGTGTGGACGAAGGTGAGCGTGAAGCGGCCCACCGGCAGCGTGTCGCCGGCGTCCACCTTCACGAGGTCCGAGCCGAAGCCCTTGAGGAATTCCCGCTCCGACCGGTGCACGTATACCTTGGCGGCGGCCTTGCCGAGCAGCTGCTCCACGCCCGGGATATCGTGGCCAAAGAGGTGGCCGCCGACATGATCCTGGTGGGTGTGGGTCACGAGCACCCCGCCGAGCCGCATGCCGTCGGCCTGCATCTGGTCGAGGATGGCGTCGATCTCCCAGGCCGGATCCACCGCCACGCACTCGCGCGTGACCGGGTCCCCGATCAGGTAGGCGAAGTTCTGCATGGGGCCGAGCTCCATCTGCTTGAGATAGAGAGGGTCGCTCATGCCCTCATCCTACCATTCCCGGGAGGCTCAGCGCGCCCAGTACCCCTCCATCCAGACCGGCTGGTAGTGGCCCGTCTGGATCAGCTGGGGCGTGTAATGGCTCTCCACCCAGACCCCCTCGGCCGTGTAGTAACCCGGCACATAGACGTAGGACGTGGACACCTGTGGCACCCACTGATGGCTCCAGTACCCGGGCACCCAGCGGGGAGAGGGCGGCGCCACATAGCTCGGGGCGTAGTAGTAGGTTCTGGGGACGAGGATGACTCTGGGGCGGGGATCCGTGACGATCCCCCTCGTGTGACCCCGGGGGTGCCCGTGGCGCCAGCCCGGCGGCGGGCCAGGCCAGTGCGCCCCTCCGACGATGATCTTGACGCCGTCTGCCGCTGCCGGGGCCGGCACCAGGCTCACTGCCGCCAGCAGCGCCGCCGCGACCAGAGCGGCTCCTGATCTCGTGTGCTCGAGCATGGGGCCCCTCCTCTTCACCGTGGGCTTCCGTCACTGGGAACCCGGAGCCCCCGATCGAGGTTCCGGTCAGCCCGGGATGTCTGACGGGGCCTTGCGGAGGTCGCGGGCCAGCTTGCTGTCTATGACGTAGATGGCGGGGGAAGCCTTCACACGGGCGTAGGTGCGCTCGCCCTCCTCCTTGCCTAGGAGGAGCGTGGCGATCTCGGCGCCGGCGGCCCCGGAGAGCGTCACCTCGAGCTCGGGCCGGTCCAGCCCGTAGCGCGCAGCATCATCGCCCTTGGCGGAGGCGATCTCCTTCCAGCGGAGCGCCTTGAGAGTCAGCAGGAGGTCCGAGACGCGCGCCTCCTTCACCGCCCCCTTTGACGGCTCCAGCGCCTTCCACTCCGCCTCCCCCTTCCGCTCCACCAGCAGGGACTTGCCGCCGCCCGCCACCCGCGCCCGCTTGACGTCGGCCAGCTCGAAGGCCGGCAGGAGGCTCTTGTCCCGCAGGTCGGAGGCGGTGCGCGACAGGTCCTCCAAGGCCTTGCCGTCCACCAGCATCACGGGCCCCTGACCGGCCACGGCCGCCACGGCAGCCGGCTGCCCGCCGCGAACCTCGCGCGAGGCGGCGAGCAGCAGCACCCTGGGCTCCTTCGCCCCCTCCTCCCAGAGGCGCACCGTCACATCGGGCCTCGCGAGATAGCGGGGGATCTCCGTCGCCTCCTCGGCGAGGAAGCCGCTGGCGCGCAGGTCACGGAGCCGCCAGAGGAGGCTGTTGACCGCGCCGGGGTCGGCCTTGAGCGGCTCGGGGGCCGTGAGCTTCCAGTGGCTGCCGTCGCGCTCGATGGTGACCGGGCCCCTGGCATGCTCCAGCGAGACCTTCGAGACCTTGTCGTAGGCGTAGGCGACCACGACCTTGTCGCGCAAGACGCCCACCGTCTTGGGCACGGCCGTCCACAGCTCCTCGCCCACCAGCAGGACGCCCGGCTCGCCCTGACGCATCACGTAGAGGCCCTTCTTGTCCTTGTCCTGCCGGCCGAGGAGCAGCGCCTTGGAGGAGCGCTCCTTGTCCTTCCCGAGCCAGAGCGTCACGGTCGCGGGTCGGTCGAGCCCGTAAGGACGCAGCGACTTCGGCGCCTCGTCCACGAACTCCCTGGCGCGGGCCCCGCCCAGCTTGTCCAGGAAGTCGGCCATCAGGTCGGCGTCGGCCTTGAGGGCCCGCGGCTTGGTGATCTGCCACTGGCCGGCGTCCCGGGCCTCGACGGTCATGCGGTCGCCGGCCACGTCGAGGTCCACGGCGGTCACCTTCTGTCGCTCGAAGGAGAGAACCGTCTTGTCGCGCAGGTCGGCGACGGGACGCGCGACGTCGCGGCCCACGATCTCGGAGAGCGCGAGCACCGCGGGCTTGCTCCCCTGCTTGCCGTACACCCAGGCGCCTGTCGGGTTCTTGCCGCCGACCATGAGCACGAGCGGCTCGGAGCGTCCCTTGACCGCGAGCGTGACCTGGGCCTCGGGCGGATCGAGCCCGAACTCGCCGAGCTTGGCGGGGCCCGGATCGATCTCCCGGTCCACCCGGATCGTCGCGAGCGTGGTCACCACCCCATCCACGGCGCTCCGGTCCCCGCGGGTCTTCACCGGCTCGAGCATCTCCCAGCCCGCGTCCCCCGCGCGCTTGAGCGTGACCGTGTCGGCCTTGCGCTTGAGCGTGAGCGCCTCGATGTCCTTGGGCTCCACCTCCCAGAGGCGCCCCTTGGCGCTCTCCGCCTTCTCGCGGGCCGGAGCCAGCTTGTAGGTGTCGTAGTAGTAGAAGCCACCGAGGCCGGCGGCGAGCAGGACCAGGACGACGAGGGGTTTCCAGCTCATGGCTCGGGCCGCCGGACTACCCGGAGCGGCGCCGGCGAACGACGGCGACGATGCCGCAGACCATCACGGCCCCGGGCAGCACCACGACGGGCAGCCACAGGACGGCCTGGGACTGGGAGGAGGTGAGGATGATGGGGATCTGGCGGGTATCCTTCGCGCGCACCGAGATCAGGTCCTCCTCCTCGGCGAGCCAGGAGACGACGTTGAGGAAGAAGTCGCGGTTGCCCTGGGCTCCGATGAACTGGTTGGAGGCAAGGCTGGCGGTGCCGACCACGACGAGCCGCGCCCTGGCGGGCTTGCGCTCCTCGGTCGCCTCGCCGGCCGTCGCTGCGGGCTTGGGACCAGCCTTGGCGTCCGGCTGCGTCTCGATGGTCGCCACGGCGGCCACCGGGAGCGGGCCCTTCCTGTCCTGGGGATCGGGCTTGGCCTCGCCGCGCTGCAGCGCCGCCTTGTCCGTCTCCCCCCAGGACTGGGCGCTCGAGTGCGCCAGGGTCTGCACCTGGACACCCTTGGGCGGGGTCTTCGCCGGAGAGACCGACCGGGTGAGCGGAAAGAGCGTCATGACCCCGCCCAGGTCCCGGGTGATCGGGTGACTGTCGTACTGGTTGACGACGGGGACCTCGGGACCCACGCCGAAGAGCCGGCCGATGGGATTCATCTCGACGACGAGGTCCTCGCCGATGTCGAAGCCGTACTTCGCGAGGTACTTCCGCAACCCCTCCGCCTGGAAGGGCGCTGCCATGAAGAAGACCTTCCCGCCGCGGCCGATGTAGGCGTCCACGGCCTCCAGCTCCTGCGGGAAGAGATCGGTGCGCGGCCCCGGGATCAGGAGCATGGCCGCGTCGTCCGGGATCTTCGGATCGCGGGCCAGGACCAGCTCCTTGACCTCGTAGTTGGCCTTCTCCATCTGCTCCCTGGCCTGGCTGAGCCCCGGGCGATCGCCGCTGGCGATGTCGGCCTCCCCGTGCCCCTTGACAACATAGACCACGCGCTTGCCGTCCCGCGTGACCTTCACGAGCCCGTTGGTGAGCTTCTCCTCCTCGGCGTCGAGGACCTTCTCCGACTTGGCCGCGCCCTTGCCGCCGCGCTCCAGCACCACGGTGCCGTAGCTCTCGACCCCGTACCGGCGCGCCAGTCCCGGTGCCCGGTCGGGGTCCTCCATGCGCCAGGTGAACTTGCCGCCCGAGTAGGCGGCGTACTGCTTGAACAGGTCCTCGGCGGTGCGCTTGCCGGGGGTGTCCGAACGGAAGAAGGCGATGGCCTCCACCGGCATCTTGAGCGTCTGCAGCACTTTGATGGTCTGGGGCGAGAGGCTGTGCCGCTTGTTCTCGGTGAGGTCCCACCGCGCGCTGTGGCGCACGGACAGGGCGTTGGCGAGGACGACGACGCCCAGCGCCAGCAGCACCATGGCGCCCAGCCCCGCGCCGTACCGGGCGGAGCGGTGTCCGAGGGCGCGGCCCACCTGCCCGGCGTTGAGGACGAGGGAGAGCAGCAGGAACGCCGCCCCCGCGATCACGAGAGCCCACCGGAGCCGCTCGAGCCACGGCACGAACAGGACCACCGCTCCCGCCCCGAGGAGGCAGAGGAAGGCGACGGTGGCAGCCCAGCGACGGAGCACGCTCATCGGGATCGCCTCCCGACGGAAGACAGGGGGGGGCGGTTGGGCCTCTTCGCGCCTGCGGCACTCATCGGGATCGCCTCCCGACGGAAGACGGGGGTGGGCGGTTGGGCCTCTTCGCGCCTTCGGCGCTCATCGGGCTATCCCTTCCACCGCTTGGCTTCCAGGGACCGGAGCGCCAGGAAGAGGGCGAAGGCCATGGCCGTCAGGTAGTACACGACGTCTTTCGTGTCCAGCACGCCCTTGCTGAAGCTGTCCATGTGGTCGGTGATGGCCACGTACTGCAGCACGGTCCTGAGGGTTCCGCCCGCGAAGTCCGCGCCCCAGCCGACGACCCACAGCGCGAGCAGGATGCCGAAGGTCGCGAACCCCGCCACGATCTGGTTCTCGGTCATCGACGACAGCAGGAGTCCGACGGAGAGGAAGGTCCCTCCGAGCAGCAGGAGCCCGAGGTAGCCGGTCAGGACCGCGCCCCACTCCACCCGCGCGAAGTACCCCACCATGCCGGGATAGAGGAGGGTGAGCGCCAGCAGGAGCACGTAGAGTGCGCCCGCCGCCAGGAACTTGCCCAGGAGGACCTCCCCGTCGCGGACCGGGTAGGTCAGGAGCAGCTCGATGGTCCCGGAGCGCTTCTCCTCGGCGAAGAGGCGCATGGTGACCATCGGCATGAAGAACAGGAGCACCACGCTCATGTTGGAGAAGAGGGGTCGCAGGATCGCCTCGGTGGGGTTCAGGCTCTGGCCCATCTGCGGCTGCATGGCCGCCTGCATCGAGGACATGTTGTAGAAGAAGAGGATCTGGCTGAAGAACCAGCCCGAGATCACCAGGAAGAACGTCCCGACGACGTAGGCGACGGGCGAGCCGAAGTACAGCCGCATCTCCTTCTTGAAGACAGGCCACCAGCGCATCACGGGGCCTCGGCGGGGGCCGCGGGCGCCTCCACGCTCTCGGCGGGCCCGGAGGCCTCCTCACCCGCCACCACCCGGATGAAGACCTCCTCGAGGCTCATGCCCACCTGGTGCAGCTCGAGGAGCGGCCACCCGCGGCTCGTGACGAGCCGGACCAGGTCGCCCCGGACATCGCGTCCGCGCGGCGACTCCACCACGAAGGCAGCCACGCCGTCCCGCGTCTCCCGCCCCTCCACGCCGAGCACCCCCGGCACGGCGTGGAGCTCCCGCTCCACGGCCTCCGCCTGGGCGGCCACCCCGATGGCCACGCGGGAGGTCGGGAAGACCTGCTCCACCAGCTGGTCCTCGGTGCCCTGGGCGACGATGCGGCCGCGGTTGATGATGATCACACCGTCGCAGACCATCGAGACTTCCGGGAGGATGTGGGTGGACAGGATCACGGTGTGCTGCCCCGCCAGCGAGCGGATGAGGCGGCGGATCTCGGCGATCTGCTTGGGGTCCAGCCCGATGGTGGGCTCGTCCAGGATCAGCACCTCGGGATCGCCCAGGAGCGCCTGCGCCAGCCCGACGCGCTGCCGGTAGCCCTTGGAGAGGCGGCCGATGAGCCGGCGCTGCATGTCCGTGATGAAGCAGCGCTCCATCACCTCGGCGACCCGGGCCCGGCGCTCGCGCCGCGGGACGCCCTTGATCTCCGCGACGAAGTCGAGATACGCCGCCACGGGGAGCTCGGGGTAGAGGGGCGCGTTCTCCGGCAGGTAGCCGATGCGGCGGCGCACCTCCATGGACTGGGAGAACACGTCGAATCCCGCGATGCGCGCCGTCCCGCCGCTGGCCGGCATGAAGCAGGACAGGATCCTCATGGCCGTGGACTTGCCCGCGCCGTTGGGGCCCAGGAAGCCGACGATCTTCCCCTTCTCGACGCCGAAGGAAACGTCCTCGATGGCCGTGACAGGGCCGTAGTGCTTTGTGAGGTGGTCGACCTGGATCATGGGTTGTGTTCGCTCTCCGCCGTAGCCGGCGGTAAGTATAGCACAGGGTTCAGGACCCGGGCCTTGGCGGGGGCCGGCCGGGCATGAGACCATGCGGGCAGGGAGGGTCCATGAGCCGGATCGCCCTGTCGAGCCTGCGGTCCCGTCTCCTGCTGCTGGTGCTGCTGGCGCTCGTCCCCGCGCTGGCGCTCATCCTCGTCACCGCCTGGGAGCAGCGGCAGCTCGCGGCGGCGGAGGCGGAGGAGAGCGCGCTGC